>DKBS01000141.1:466-36452 GCA_002451275.1 Planctomycetaceae bacterium UBA6894
GGGCCAGTCGATGGCCCGCCCGGTTCTTTTTGGATGCGGGGGTGAACGCGGGGCTATCCTGTCGGTGGGGATGGTTTGAAGGGTGACAAGGCGGGCGCATGGCGGATCTGGAGGAAGAACTGCTGCAGGCCCTCGCCGGGGAGGAGGCCCTCCGTCCGGACGAGCCGTTGGCGCTTTTTCCCCGGCTGGTGCTGGCTGATTGGCAGGAGGACCATCAAGGGGCGAGCGGCCCAGTTCGGGCCGAATTCATCCGCCTGCAGGTCGCGTGCGAAGAGTCCGGGTTACCGAGCCTGCTGCCCGCGATGGCGGACGACCCTCCCCTGAGCCTGCCGGGCCAACTCTCCAGCGCCGAGGCGGCCCACGCCCTGCAGTGCCGCAACCATGCCGTGCTGTTTTTCACCCAGAATGCGCACACGCTGTTGGAGCCCTACCCTCAATGGTTGCGGCCACACCTGGTTTTCCGGGGCGGGCTACCCTGGCTGTGCCATGTGCCCTGGGATTTGTGGCAGCACCACGCGGAGGGCCTGCGCACTGAGGGGATGGCGGGACGCCTGGCCTCGATACGGGGCTGGCGTTTCCATTCCCCCATCGATGGGCCCCAGGGTTTTGAGCCGGTGCATTGGCTTCCCGGGACTCCCTACTTGGTGGAGGTTTCGGGCGTTGGGGCGGCGAGCGGTTTTTTCCGAAGCGGTGGCGTGGACCAGTGGCTACAAACGGTGAGGGAGTTGACCTTGGCGCGCTGGGCGTTGCCCAAGGCGCTGGCCATGGGGATGGGGCCATCGGTTCTTCGCACTCCCGCACTGAAGCGACTGAGCCTGCCTGCGAACCAGATTGAATTCGAGCAGATGCTGGAACTGGGGAAAGCGGGATTACCCAGGGGCCTGGAGTCCTTCAGCCTGGCGCGCAATCGCCTGACCTTTGAGGATTCGGTGGTGTTTTTCGAGGAGGGATGGGCTCTGCCTCGCCTGAACTCGATGGACCTCAGCGGTACCGGTGTCGGACTGGGTGTCTTGTACAACCTGGGGCGCAGCCCGCTGTGTGAGAACCTACGCCACCTCAACCTGGGCCATGGAGAGATTGAGGAAACGCTGGACGTGGAAATGCTGCTGGACGCGGCCTTTCAGCATCTGGAGGAGCTGAACCTGACCGGGAACCGGTTGACGGACGGATTTTTGGAAACGCTGGCCGGGGCGGAGTGGTTGCCTGGTCTGAGGCGCCTGCACCTGACCGAGATCGCCTCGGGAGGCCAAGGGTGGAGCCGGTTGATCCGTACGCTGGGGAACAAGCTGGTGGAGCTACGCCAGGGTAACTGTGGATTGGAAGCCGATGCGGTGCAGGTGTTGGCAGATTCGCCGGCGCGGACTTCGTTGCGTCATTTGGAATTGCGACAAAACAATCTGGGCGACCAGGGATTTCAGGACCTGCTGAAGATCCACTGGCCAGAACTAGTACTGCTTGGGGTAGGGCTGAACAGCATCAGCGCACCCATTCCCAAGTTGGACCGCAGGCTAACACCCTGGCTTGCCGGGGTGGAATTGGAAAGACCCTGAGCAGCAGTGAGCTGACTCGGTGGTTCAGCTTTCGATGACGCCCTTCATCAGCTTGGGTGGAATACCCAGCTTGGGTTTGTTGCCAGCGCGACGCTTGGCGAATTTGGCTTGGCGAGCCTTTTTCTGGGCGGCGGTGTGGGGGCGGCGGCGTGGCATGTGCGATTCCTAATCAAATAACCAGTTGCTTGCCTTTTACAGGCCGTGAGCTAGATCACTTGGATGCAATGGTAGCAGTCGCAGGAGGCTTTTCCCAGACCAATTGACTGTGGGAAGCCCTTATGAACCGGCCCCTGAAGCCTGCCCGGGCCGGCCTAAATCATGAAAATTGCAAGTGATAGCGAGGGTATATTCATGCTGGTTGATGCCCATCTGGATTTGGCTTGGAACGCCCTAGACTGGAACCGGGACCTTTCGTTGACGGTGGAGGCAATCCGCCAGCGGGAAAAAGAGCTGGGGGTTCAGGGCAAGGGGCGTGGAGTGAGCACGGTTTCCCTGCCGGCATTGCGCCAGGGGGGATTTGGCCTGGTGGTGGCCACCTTGCTGGCCCGATTGCACCGCAGTGACCTGGTGCCGGGGTTGCAACGCTACGAATCCATGCCCGGGGCTCATGGAGCGGCCCGGGGGCAACTGGCGTGGTACGAGGCGATGTGCCGCCAGGGTGGCATGCGGATGATCTGCTACCAGCATCAACTAGCGAACCACGAGGCCCTGTGGGCCCGGCCCGGCGGGCCTGACCATGAGCCGCTGGGATTCATTTTGAGCATGGAGGGGGCTGACCCGGTCTTGTTCCCCGATGAAGTGGACATGTGGTGGGGTATGGGGCTGCGGATCATCGGGCCAGCCCACTATGGCCCGAGCAGCTACGCCAATGGAACCGGCTGCGTGGGGGGATTTTTCCCGCCGGGGCGCGACCTGCTGAAGGCGATGCGCCGGGTGGGGATGATTTTGGATGTGACCCACCTGGCGGACGAGGCTTTTGACCAGGCGATGGAGTGGTTTGATGGCCCGGTGTTGGCCAGCCACCACAATTGCCGGTCTCTGGTGAATGACCAGCGGCAGTTGAGTGATACGCAAATCAAGCGTTTGCTGGAGCGAGGCGCTGTGATTGGCGCGGCGTTTGACGCCTGGATGCTGGTGCCCAACTGGGTGCGCGGCAAAACGAGCCCCAAGGAGGCGGGGGTGACCATGGAGCATGTGGCCGACCACATCGACCACATCTGCCAGTTGGCCGGGAACGCCAGTCAGGTGTCCCTGGGTACCGACCTGGATGGCGGGTTCGGCACCGAGCAGGGACCACTGGATGTGGACACCATCGCGGATGTGCGCAACCTGCGGCCCATCCTGAAAAAGCGCGGTTATTCCGAGGCGGATCTCGACGGCATCATGGGTGTGAACTGGCTGCGGTTCTTCCGGAAAAACCTTCCCGCCAAATGATTACTCTCAGCGGGCGTCGAGCGGGAGGTGGAAGAATTCCGCCAGGCCGCCCAGGACCGTCTGCGCGGCCAAGGCGGCGAGCAGCATGCCCAAAAAACGGCTGATTAGGTTGCTGCCTGCCCTGCCCAGTACCCGCTGGATCGGCTCGGCCCGCAGGAACAGCACCCACGTGAGGCCGAGTATGGCCACCAACAAGGCCGCGATGGTGCACACCTGGGCCCAGCCGGCCTGTCCCGGTTGGGTGAGCAGCACCACGGTGAGCATGGATGCCGGCCCGGCGATCATGGGGAACGCAAGCGGAAAAATGGCGATATCGTGGCCGGCTTCACCGTGGACATCCTTGTTCTTCTGCTCGGTCTCAAAGACCATCTGCAGGCCGAACAAAAACACCACCACCCCTCCGGCGATCTTGAAAGCGGGCAACCCGATGCCCAGCGCGGCCAGAAGGTGCTGGCCGACCAGAAGGAAGGCCAGAAGGACACAGGCGCTGGCCACGATGGCGCGGCCGGCGACTTTTCTGCGGGCAGGCGGGTCGAGGTGGCGGGTCAGCGCCAGAAAGATCGGCACATTGCCGATGGGATCGATGATGACGAACAGGGTGATGGCGTCCTGAAGCAGTTCCCGGAACATGCCACGCACTCCCTGAACGAAACCACCCTCATTGTACCGAGGCCGGCACAGGCCACGGGGGGTGGGGTCAGGGTTGGTCGGAACTTTCTGACCAGTAACGGTCGATGAAATCGAGTGCGGCCGGGAACAGGCGGTTGGCGGTTCGCTTGGTGTGGCTGCCCCATTTGTCCACGACTTCCTCCACCTCGAGGCCCCTGGCTATTGCGGTCTGCACAAAGCCCCGGCCCTGGGCATCGAAGTTGTATTCGTCGAAACGGCCGTAGGAGACAAACAGCTTGAGTTCGCCTGGCTGCACACCCAGGTCTTCCAGCATGTCCCTGGGGTTCTCCGATGCGATCTGGTCCGCCACGGTCGGATCGTTCAGGTCAAACAGTGGCTCGGCGAACTGGCGCAATCGGATCGGCACAACGCCAGCGAGCCTTGCGACAGGAAGGCGCGGGCGGTCGAAATTGGCGCGGGGCATGCCCCGGGGAATGTTGCCCAGGAACCCTCCGCAAATGTCCTGGTAGCGGAGGTCGAGGGCGCCGAAAATACTGAGAGCCGCGCCAATGCGGTCGCGGAAGCGGATTGCCATGCGCACCGCGGCATTTCCCCCCATGCTGGCGCCGGCGAACAAATGGTCTTCCTTGCGGTCGGACAGGTTATAGCGCTCGTGCACCAGAGGCCAGACTTCTTCCATGACATGGGTCTCGTATTCACCCTGCTCGCTGTTCATGAACAGGGTGACTGCCGGCAGCGAAAGTCGGCGTCTTTTGGAAACGGGCGAACCGTCGGGAAAGACAATGACCATACCGGGCAATTCCCCCGAGGCCATTTGGGCGTCCATTTCGGGCAGCAGGTTTTTCGCGAACCAGCCGGTGTCCTGCAGGTAGGCGTGGAACCAGAACATTACCCGCTGGGGAACAGCCGGGTCGTAATCAGGGGGCAGATAGACGATGAGGGACCGGGGGGCTCCCAAAACATCGGACCAGATGCGGTTGTCCTGGCCGTTTTCATCGGATAGGTCGATCAACTGGCCATGCAGCGAGCCAGGCTGCCTGTTGGCAGGGGACAGGGGCCCTGCAAGCGACACGGCGGGCAGAAGCGCCACCGCGACCAGACACGCCAGAGTCAGGCACCGGGACCGTGCCCGGAATACCAGTGCAAGCAACATACTGTACCCCAAGGAGCGGGTCCTCCGCGGTTCTTCGCGGTGGAAAACAGATAGGCACAGGTAATTTGCCCAATGAATCCGGGGCAGGCTTTAAGGGAAAGTCCGGGAAAACAGAAAAAACAAGGATATTTTTCCCTCTATGACGGTTTTAGGGCCTGCGGGGGATGGATGGGGCGGACTGACCGATGGGCTTGGGGTCGGCTATCATGTCCGTTCAGACACACGGTCCTGCCCGTCAGAAACACCCCTTGGGAGAAACAGTCATGCCCACCCTGGCGCAACCCGGAAAGACCACCATCGGCTGGATGGGGACGGGGGTCATGGGGAACTCGATGTGCGGTCATTTGATGGCCGCAGGTTACAAGGCCGTGGTCCACACCCGGACCAAGGCCAAAGCCGAAGCTTTGCTGCAAAAAGGGGCAGCCTGGGCGGACACGCCCAAGGAACTGGCAAGCCAGTGTGATGTGGTGTTCGGCATCGTCGGTTTTCCGTCCGATGTGGAAGAAGTATTCCTGGGGGCCCACGGTGCCCTGGCGGGTTCCAAGCCGGGCACCATTTTGGTGGATATGACCACCAGCAAGCCGAGCTTGGCGGTGCAGATTCACGATCGGGCCAAGGAAAAGGGCGTGTACAGCCTGGATGCCCCCGTGACGGGCGGTGACATCGGGGCCCGTAATGCCGCCCTTTCCATCATGGTGGGCGGGGAGGGGGAGGTGCTGGAAGCGGTGCGACCGCTGTTTTCGGCCATGGGCAAGATCATCGTGCACCACGGGCCGGCGGGAGCGGGCCAGAACGCCAAGATGGTGAACCAGATCCTGATTGCCGGCAACATGATGGGTGTGTGCGAGGCCCTGACCTACGCCTTTCGCGCCGGGCTGGATGTGGAGAAGGTGTTGCAGTCGGTCAGCAGCGGGGCGGCTGGCAGCTTCTCGTTGACCAGCCTCGGGCCGCGGGTTCTGAAAGGTGATTTCGAGCCCGGTTTTTATGTGGAGCACTTCATCAAGGACATGGGGATCGCGCTGGAAGAATCGCGCCGCATGGGACTTTTCATGCCCGGGCTGGCGCTGGCCCAGCAGCTTTACCTGGCGGTGCAGGCTCAGGGCATGGGCAAGAAGGGCACGCAGGCGCTGGTGCTGGCTTTGCAGCAGATGGCCCACTCGCGGTAGGCGATGGTTATTCAGCCAGCATCGCGAAACGGAAACCGGTGGCCGAGGGGATGAAAACCTGCGGGCCCCTCTTGGAGGCGCGGCAATTGGCGGGAGGATCGCGCCAGGACCCGCCGCGCGCCACCGGTGATTCCCCACGGGGGGAAAACGGATCGATCAATTTCGCTCCCGGGTCGGCCACATACCAATCGGCGCACCATTCCATGACATTCCCGTGCATGTCATAAAGGCCGAAGGCGTTGGGCTTGTGGCTTTCCACGCGTTCGGTGTGTCCTTCCAGCAATCCCAGTTCCTGTTGGTGGGTGTCGGCAGAGACCTGGAAAGCCGCCTGGTTTGGCGCGGCGGATTCCCCCCAATGGAATGGCCCGGTGGCACCCGCCCGGCAGGCATATTCCCATTGCCATTCAGTGGGCAGGAAGCATTTGCCCGCATTCCTCGCGGATAGTTTGCCGCAGGCCTCCCAAGCTTTTTCGAGGCTGACGGATTCCACGGGGAACTGGGCGGTGTTCATGCCTTGCACCTGGGGCGCACCCCCGCCCAGTCTGCTGAACCAACTGGGGTTCTCGCCCATCAGTTCCTCCCACTCGCGCTGGGTGGTCTGGTGGCGCGCCAGATAAAAAGGACGGCTGATGGTGATTTCCCGCGGGGCCTCCTGGAACGGGGCATCCGGGGCATCGCTACCGGCCCGATAGATTCCCGGAGGGATCAACACGAATCGCATTTCCAGGTCGTTGACCAGGTGGAACGATTTCTCGACCGGCACACCGAGGAAGGCGGCCCACTCGCTTTGCATTGCCTGGGCAATCTCTTTGGAAACGCCGTTGCGGCAATCGAGCAGGCCGGGGCTTCCGACCATGCCCTTGAGAACCGATTCCTTGGAGGCTGCCGGGAAAAATTGGGCCTGCAGGCTGCCCAAACCGGACGGGGTGCCCGATGCGAAATTACCTGGTGAGGAAAGGGCGAACAAAAGGCCGAAGACCAGCAGCGCGATTGCCACAAAAGATCCGGTGGCGAGGAGGCGCCGACCAGTTTCGGCACGGGCGGCGCGTTCACTTTCCCCCAGTTCCAACCGCAGCAATTCGTCCTCAATGGCCTCCGCCATGTCCCCTGCTGTCTGGAATCGGCGGGAGGGAGCCTTTTCAAGCGCGCGCGCGCAAATCGACCAGGTGGCCGGCTCGATGCCTTCGGGCAACGGGAGCGCCCGATGCAGGATGGCCTGGCGCTGCTCCAGGGCCGTGCTTTCCCCAAAGGGAAGCCTGCCGGTGACCATTTCGCAGAGGACGACTCCGATGCTCCAGATATCGGAACGTTGATCAGCCTTTTGTCCCTGCACCTGTTCGGGGCTGGCATAGGCCAAGGTGAAGCGCTGGTCGGAAAGGCCCAGCAGTTCCTTTTGGCTGGCGGCGATGCCGAAATCGCACACCTTCAATTCGCCCTGATTGTCAATCAACAAGTTGGCAGGCTTGATATCGCGGTGGATGATTCCCTGCGCGTGGCTGTATTCCAATGCCCTGGCCAGTTGTGCCGCCAAAGCCAAAGCCTGTTTGGGAGCCAGGGGCCCCCGGGACAAAATCGCCTCCAGATTGGGGCCATCGATCCATTCGCTGATGACCACATGGGCGGCCCCCTCGGGGCAGGCATCGTACACCGGGACAATGGCCGGGTGCCGCAGCTTGGCCACATGGCGTGCCTCGGCCAGCAACTGGTCGATTTCATCGGGGGCCAGGCGGCGTGTCGGCTTGGGGACCTTCACCGCTACACGTCGATCGAGTTGGGTATCGAGGGCCCGCCACACCTGACCGTGTCCCCCCTCGCCAATGAGGTTTTCCAGGCGGTACCTGCCCAGAAGAGTCCGTGGTTCGGACAAGGGGAGACTGGCCGCAGGAGGTTCGGAGGGCAGCAGGGCGTGGTCGCAGCGGGTCAGGGCGAGGATCTGATTGTGCAGGGCCCGCAGGATTTCCGGTTGGCCCGGGCAAAGGCTTTCCGGGCTGACCGGGGTGCCCCGATCGCGGGCATCCAGCCATTTTTCCAAAAGATCGAGCGCGGTGGCACGAATCTCTGGTGATTGGGAGGGATCAACCATGGGATTGCCCGGAAATGGAATATGCAGATCAGGATGGCATAAGAAACGTCAATGATTTTAGCAGGTTTGGGCCGATGTCTGGCAGTGGATTCTCCAGATGATGCGGTAAGATATCCAGAGGATAATCAGATGATACGCCTGCCGCTTTAATCCGCGCAAAGTAGAGCCATGGGTCCCGCGCATGAAGCTTGAGTCGTTTCTGAACGCCACAGACCGTCTGGCCGCCCTGGTGCCGGAGTTGCTTCGCCTCCTGGGGTACCGGGAGAAACTGCCCACCGGTTGGTCCGCCTTGCTGGAGAGGGCCGGCGCTCTTCGCCGGCAGGGCGGGCGGCTGGCCCTGGTGGCCACCTTGTACGGGCCCACCGGTGCCGGCAAAAGCACCCTGTTCAGGAACCTGACCGGTATCGAAGTGCCGGCTGGGGATGAGATCCGGCCGCTGTCGCGCGGGTGCGCGATGGCGGTGCCGGATCAGTGGGACCAGGCCGACGGTGAACCGGCCCTGCGAGCCGTGTTGCCGGGCTTTGACTTGAGGCCGCTGGACCGGCCTGAGCGCCTTCGCCAGGAGGATGGACAGGGGTTGGTGTGGTACCGGTCTGCCGAACGGTTGGGCGGAGAAAGCCGGAGCCAGGCGAAGGCTGACACCCCCGGGCTTTTCCTGGTGGATGTTCCGGATTTCAACAGTCTGGAAATTGCCAACCACGAGCGGGCGGAGCGGGTGCTGCGCCGGGCTGAAGTGGTGGTGTTTGTGGTCACGGGGGATTCCTACGCCGACCAGAAGGTGGTGGAGGAGTTGGCGCGCTGCTGCCAGGTGGCGGCCCGCCTGGTGATTTTGATCACCAAGGTGGCGAGCCCCGAGAAGGCGCAACTGAAGTGGGCGGACCTGCTGAATGACAAGCTGACCCGGACGGACCTGCCGTGGCGGGCCAAGTTCCAGGGCAAGCGCGAGGATGGGCGGACGCTGGAGGCCTTTCTGCGCGAGTGCCCGGTGCACGCCTGGCCCTTTTCCGCCCATCCGACGCTTGAGGACCTGCGCCCGGTGACTGCCGGCGCGCCGACACTGGCTTCGCTTTTGCTGGGGTTGGACGCGGAGAAGGTGGCCGCAGAAGGGTTGTTGCAGGCGGGGGCATCCTCCGCCGAGTGGGTGGGGCAACTGGCCGGGCGGGCCGACGCGGCGCGGGGGGAGCGGCAACGCTGGCGCGCCTCGCTGGATGATGACCTGGCGAGGGCGGGGTTGGCGGTTGCCGGGCATGAGTTTCCGATTGGCCGCACCCTGGAGGTGCTGATGGAGGAGGCGCGGGCCGGGCAAAACCAGGTGTTCCGGTGGATCACCTACCCCTTCAGCCGGATCAGTGCCTGGATGCAGGGCGGTTTCCAGATGGTGACCGAAGCCATCCGGTCGGCCATCCGCAAGCCGACGCCGGGGGGCGAGTTGGTGCGTCTGGAGGATGCGGAGCGCAAATCGCTCAAGCGGGTGGCGGAAGAGTTGGTGGACAAGTGGCGCGACCGCTGGCCCGCCTGGGTGGGGAGCCTGGACAGCGGGCAATGCCGGAAAGCGTGCGACACTTTGGGAGCTATCGCCCTGGCGAGCCCGCAGACGAACTGGGAGGAGGCGCTCAGGCTTTCGGCCAGGGACTGGGTGGAGAAACATCCGACTTGGGCGCACACCCTGCCCGTGGTGCTGGATTTGACCACGGTGGGAGGTCTGGGGCTGTTCGTGCTGGATATCAGCACGACGGGCGGGCTTTTGGGCAGCCATGTGGTGCTGGGATCCCTGGGGGCCGGCGGCCTGATGGCAGGCGGGGCCGGCCTGGCCGCGATGCTTGCCCGCATGGCGGACAACATGCATTTCAAAAGCGTGCTCGAGGACGCGGACCGCGCCTGGCGCGAGCAGCGGGGGCGCGAGATCGCCGAACACCTGCGGCAGCATCTGCTGCCCGGCATACTGGGTGACAAGCTGAAGGATGCCGACCGGTTGACCTCGTTTCCGGTGGAAGAGATGCGCCGTCTTGCCGGCGAGTTGACACGGAAGCCCACCCATGACTGACCAAATCCCCAGCCGATCCGAGGGCAAGTCCCCGTTGGGCGCCAGCCTTCTGCCATGGATCGCCGCGCTGGCCGGTCGTGTCGGCAATTTCCGCAAGGATTTGCTGGCCGCGGACAGTTGGGCCCCTGCCGCCGGCCTGGGGGTTGAACTGGACAGGGCCCTGTCCGCCCTAGAGGTTCCCCCATCCGTTCCGGTGCTGGTGGTGATGCTGGGCGGGACGGGGGTGGGCAAATCGGAATTGTTCAACGCGCTGATCGACCGGCCGGGTGCCAGCCCCAGCTCGGACACGGTACGGTGCCACACCAGCCAGCCATTCCTTGCCGTGCATCCGCTCGATCGAGCCCATTTGCCCTCCTTGCAGGGGCTTGAGCCGATACTGGTGGAGGGAGGCGTGCCACGCGGAGTGGTGTTGGCCGACACGCCGGACATTGACGGGATGATCGAGCGACACCACGGGGTGACCCGCCAGGTGCTGGAAAGGGCGGATCTGGTTTTGTTTGTGACCGACCCCGACAGGCGGGCCAACCTGCAGGTTTTGGAGGAGTTGCGACGGTGGGCTCCCCGGAAACGGTGGCTGTTCGTTCTCACCAAGGCGGACAAATACGCCGACACCATCGATGCCATCGCCCGGGATTTTGCCAAACGGGTGGAGGAAATCGGCTTCGCCCTGGACCGGGAAAGCCAATTTGTGGTGGCCTCGGTGCGTCCCTCGGATGCAGGGATCGAGCGTCTGCGGCAGGCGGTCCTTCGCCCCGGTGACGAAAACCGGATGCCCCTGCTGAGGCAGGACGCCTTTTTGCGCCAGGCGGCCCATGCCCTTTCGGCCGGTCATCTACATCCCTTCCAGATGGAGGCGGACAGGTTGGGGGCCTTGGCGGATCGGGGACGGGCGCGTCAGGAGCAGGCTTATTGGGAAGCCCTGTCGCAGCCACGGGCCGCCGATGCGTTCGCCCGCGTGGTGAAACAGTCGGCCTGGAAGGAAATCAGCGAACGCTCCGGGCCCTTTTTGTTTCCGGCGGTATGGGCGCGGGCGCGGATGCAGCCCTTGGCCACCGGGTGGGCCCTCACGCGGGGCTTGCGCGGCGGCTTGCTGGGGGTGGCCGGAGCCCTGGGTGCCTCGGCGCTATGGGCCCTTCGGGGTTTGAGCCCGCTGCGCCATATCGCTGAAGCCTTGGGTGAGTCCTTCCGGGACACGCTTTCAGCGGTGGAGCATGACGCGCGTCGCGCCCTGGAGGATGCTGGTCTTGACCGCATCGGGGTTGTCGGGTCCGTCAAGGGCCAAGGAAGTACTGGTTCCCTAGCGGCCAAGGCTGAGGTGCCCCCGGGACTGGGGGAAGCGGTGGATGGCTTTTTGAAGCAGTGGACCCTGTCGGATGTGCATCCCGAGCTGTTGGGTCGCGTGGAACAGGATGTGGAAACGGCCGGGCGGGAGTCGGCCCGGCTGGCGACCTCGGGTTTTGGCGGGGTGGTCAGCGTGTTTCTGGGAAACGCCCTCGTGGCGGGCATGGTGGGCTGGGTGGCCTGGCGCCTTGGTAAATCGTGGTGGCTGGAAACAGACCTTTCCACCTCCTTTTTCCTGCAGGCGGCCACGCTGGTAGTGGTGTCGTTGCTGCCCGGGATGCTTTTCCTGGCCTGGAGGCTGGCCAATCAGGTTCACCCGAGGCGGCTACGGGGCCTGCTGGGCAAACATGCCGGTCCCATTGCCGGTGGGCAACTGGAACGGGTGCGGGAGACGGCTGCCGGCTGGTTCCGGCAGGGCATGGACATTGCCAAATCCCTGGAGGAGGCGCAACGGCTGCTCAGCGCGGACCTTGGGGCTGACGCCACTTGGGGGACGAGCCTGCCCGCGCGATCCGCACAACCGGCATCCCACGCGCGCAAGGCATAGCCATCCACAGTTTCCCGGGTTATTTCAACCTCCCTGGCATCCCACCCTGCCAACCGGGGCTAGACTCCTGACAGACAGATCGCGTGGACACGTATTCAGGGTGGGAATCATGGGCAAAAAGCGTTCGCTGCAGGGACTTCGCGCGGTGGTCACCGGGGCTTCGCAGGGCATCGGGCGGGCCCTGGCGATTGAAGGGGTGCGCCGGGGCATGGTGGTGGTGGCACAGGCCCGTTCGGCGGACCTGCTGGAGCTGTTGAAAGCCGAAGTGGCGGGCATGCAACTGTCCGGCGCGCTGCACACCATCGTCGGCGACGTGACCAGCGAAACCGACCGGCAAAACCTCGCCACTTTCTGCCTGAAGGAGTTGGGCGGGCTGGATATTCTGGTGAACAACGCGGGCATCGGTGCCACCGGCCATTTCATCGATGGCAATCAGGAGCAATTGCGGAAGATCTTCGAGGTGAATGTGTTCGGATTGGCGGAGACCACGCGGTCGCTGCTGCCCCTGCTGAAGCTGGGCAACAGCGCCCAGGTGATCAACATCGGTTCGATCGTGGGTGAGCGGGCGTTTCCGGCACGCAGCGACTACAGCTCTAGTAAATTCGCGGTACACGCCTTCACCGACGGCCTGCGCAGCGAGTTGTCCAAGGACCTGGTTGATGTGCTGATGGTCGCACCCGGCCTCACCCAGACCAACTTCAGCCAGAACATGCTGAAGCAGAGTGCCAAGGTGCAACTGGACCACATGCGCGGCATGACCAGCGAACAGGTTGCCGAGGCGGTTTGGGATGCTTCCGCCAAGGGCAAGGATCGTGTGTTTCTGACCCGCCAGGGACGGCTGCTGCTGCTGGTGAACAAGCTGTTCCCGTGGCTGGTGGACCGGATCATGCGGCGCAAGGTGCGCACCCTGTTCAAGGAAGAGATCGCTGCCCGCGAGGCGGGGACCCCGGTTTCGGTTTGAGGCCAGTCTGGCAACCCCGGGTGCGATCGCATAGCCTGAGGGTATGAGCAACACCACGCGCCGGTTGGCCCACACGGGCCGTCGCATTCAGGTATTCATCGAGGAAGGGACATCGGCGGACGGGCGACCGATCCGCCGGGATGTCATAATCCATCCTGGCGCGGTGGCGATTCTGGCCATCCGCGAGGATGACCATGTCTGCCTGCTGCAGAACCTGCGCCCGGCGATCGGCCAGCGGCTGTGGGAAATACCCGCAGGCACCCTCGAGGCCGGCGAAGACCCCCTAGATTGCGCCAAGCGCGAGTTGATCGAGGAGGCGGGTCTGGAAGCCGCCATCTGGCACCATCTCGGGCATTTCATCCCGTCGCCCGGCCTTCTGTCGGAAGTGATCCATCTGTTTGTCGCCACCGGTCTGACGCAGGGACAATCCTGCCCCGAGCCGGATGAGGACCTGGTGCCCCATTTCGTTCCGAGTTGCAAGGCCCTGGAGATGATCCGCACCGGCGAGATTATCGATGGCAAGACCCAGGTGGCGTTGCTGCGCTGGTTCGGCAACAACTGTTCCTGATGAGTCCCCAAAGGCTCCCGATTGATGAAACCGCCCCCGGATATCGAACGACAGATCGCCTTCGATTTCTTGCGCGCCACCGAGATCGCCGCGCTGAACACGCTGCAATGGCTGGGCAAAGGCGAGAAGGAGCTGGCTGACGCGGCGGCGTGCGACGCCATCCGCGGCATGTTTGACCTGACGGACATGCGGGGCGAGATCGCCATTGGCGAGGGGATCAAGGATGACGCTCCGGGCCTGTTCAAGGGCGAGAAGGTGGGCACCTGGCGCGAGGGGGCGCCTCGGTTCGAGATCGCGCTCGACCCGATCGACGGCACCACGAATGTGGCGAAGGGCATGCCCAACTCGCTGAGTTGCATCGCCGCGGCGCAAGTGGACGGCAATGTGGGCCCGTGCCTGCTGGACATTCCAGCCTTCTACATGCAGAAGCTGGCTTATCCCCTTGCGGTGCGGAAAGCCTGGCTGGCCGATCCAAAATTGCCCATCGATATCGACGCCCCGGTGGGAGAGGTGATCGATGTCACCGCCAGGATTTTGGGTAAGGATGTGCGGGATGTGATGGTCTGCGTTCTGGACCGGCCGAGGAACCAAGGTCTGATCGACGATATCCGGCGAAAAGGGGCCGCCCTGCGCCTGATCCAGGACGGCGACATTGCCGCGGCCCTGGCCCCGGCTATGCGGACTAGCGATATCGATCTGTATGCGGGTATTGGCGGTGCGCCGGAGGCGGTTGTTTCGGCGGCAGGCTTGCGCTGCCTGGGTGGCGGCATGCGGGCCAAGATCTGGCCTCGTGACGAGGAAGAGCGGCAGAGCCTGATCCGGATGGGATGGGGCGACCGCCTCGACAAGCAGTTCATGTCTCGGGATCTGGCGCGTGGTGACAATCTGGTGTTCAGCGCGACGGGGATCAGCACCAGCCCACTGCTGGAAGGGGTACGGGTACGCGGCACCGTGGCCACCACCTATTCGGTGTTGATGCGCGCCCGCAGCGGCACCGTGCGATTCATCGAGTCGCACCATGATCTGGAGCGCAAGACGATCCACCTGCGCAGCACCCAGGCGGAAAATCGGGTTTGATGGACAATCTTGGGCCGTCCCTAAACGATTTCAACTATTCGGTCCCTGAAGTGATCCGGAAAGGCCATCACTCTGTTGGCAAGGGACTCTACCCAGGCTGGTCCCTCCTTTTTCCAAATGTTTTTTTCCTGGTCATTGAGATAAAAACGGATGTCGTACACGGCGGTTGTGCCGCACTCGACGGACATCAGGAGACGCCCATCCGTCATCTGGCCCAGGCTGAAAAATGGGTTTTTCACCAGGTAAATCTGTACCGGCATATTGACTCCGTCCGGGCGTTGCCATTTCTACAATGGACGCATGACTCTTTTCTACACCGACCAATATGTTTTGCCGCTGCCTGATGGGCACCGGTTCCCCATGCGAAAGTATGCGCTCTTGCGTCAGCGCGTGGAGGCGGATGGACTGGCGGTGCGCGGGTGGGCTGATCCTCCTGAAGCCTCACGGGAGCAGCTTTTACGCGCCCATAGTCAGGATTATGTCTATCGGGCCTGTGAGGGCCTGCTTTCGGAGGCCGAGGTACGGCGGCTGGGATTCCCTTGGTCGAGGCAGATGATCGACCGGTCCCTGCGGTCAAGCGGGGCAACAGTGGAAGCCTGCAAGGCCGCGATGGATCACGGCGTGGGGATCAACCTGGCAGGTGGAACACACCATGCCTTCCGGGAGGCTGCGGAAGGTTACTGTGTCTTCAATGACTCCGCCATTGCCGCGCTGGAGTTGGTGGAGAGCGGCATGGCTCGACGGGTGCTGATCGTGGATCTGGATGTGCACCAAGGGAACGGGACGGCATCGATCCTGGCTGATCGGCCGGAGGTGTTCACGCTGTCTGTTCACGGAGCTAAGAATTTTCCCTTGCGCAAGGAAACCAGTGACCTGGATGTGGCGTTGCCTGACGGTACTGGCGACGAGGCTTACCTTGCCGCGCTGGACCGGGCTCTGGGCGATGCGTTCGAGCGGAGCTGCCCGGACTTCCTGCTCTATGTCTCCGGTGCGGATCCCTATCTGCATGACACGCTGGGCAAGTTGTCCCTGTCGATGGAAGGGCTGGAGGAGCGGGACCGGCGGGTTTTTGACCGGGCATTGCGCTACGGGTTGCCCTTGGCGGTAAGCATGGCGGGGGGCTATGCCAGGCAGGTCGCAGACACTGTGGAAATCCATCTGAACACGGTTCGCCAAGCCGTGCAGCGGTTGTGGCGTTAGGGTAGGCTGGTTTCGAGGTCTTTCCGGTTGGACGGTGCGAGGGAGAACCATGATGCGGCGGTTTTTTCAGGTGGGAACGCTGGCGATCGGGTTGGTGACGGGATCGGCCCGTTCCGCTCCTGATGTGAAGGACACGCGGCTGGTGAGCCAGCCTGCGGTGAGTGCGAAAAATATCGCTTTTGTCTATGCCGAGGACCTGTGGATTGCCAATCCGGACGGCACCAACCCGCGCCGTTTAACCAGTGACGCAGGCGTGGAATCGAACCCCAGTTTCTCGCCGGATGGCAATTGGATTGCCTTCAGCGCGCAGTATGACGGCAACACCGACGTGTATTTGCTACCGATCACGGGCGGGGCACCCAAACGGCTGACCACCCACCCGTCGCCGGACATCGTTCGTGGGTGGGAGCCGGACGGCAGCGCTATCCTGTTCGGTTCCAACCGGCACGTTTTCACTAGCCGACACCAGCAACTGTTCACAGTGCCTGTGGCAGGCGGGATGCCGAGCCAGCTACCCATCCCGAACGCCTGGGAGGCGTCGATATCGCCGGACGGGCAGAGAATCGCCTACTGTCCGCACCGGGATGTGACCGGGCAGTGGAAAAACTACCGGGGCGGAACGCATTCCCGCATCTGGGTGTATGACCGGGCCACCCATGCAGTGGAGGAAATCCCGCAACCGGAAGGACGCTGCAACGACCTGGATCCGAACTGGTACGGGGGTAAGTTGGTGTTCCGGTCGGATCGGGCCGGTGAATACAACCTGTTCGTTTATGATTCGGCCACCAAGGCAGTGACGCAGGTCACGCAGTTTTCAGATTTCCCGGTGCTAGATATCGCGGTCAATGGTGGCAGCATCTTGTTCGAGCAGGCGGGTTTCCTGCACCGCTTTGACACGGCAGAGCGCAAGAGCGTCCGGGTGCCGGTCGGTTTGGTAACCGACCTGGTGGAGGCCCGGTCGCGTTTCGCGAAGGGAAGTAAATACGCCCGAGGCGCCGCGGTTTCCCCCAGTGGAGCGCGGGCAGCCATCGAGTTCCGAGGCGAGATCGTCACGGTGCCGGCGGAGAAAGGTGACCCCCGAAACCTGACCAACACGCCCGGAACCCATGAGAGGTCTCCCGCTTGGAGTCCGGACGGAAAGTGGGTGGCGTATTTCTCGGACGCTTCGGGTAACTACGAACTGCATTTGGCACCCCAAAACGGAAAAGGAGAGACCAGAAAAGTAAAATTGCAGGGAGCGGGCTATTACACCAACCTGGTGTTTTCACCCGATTCCACCAAGGCCACCTACAGCGACCAGGCCGATACCCTGTACCTGCTGGATATTCCGACTGGTACCGTGAAAAAGATTGCCGAATCACCCGATGGGCGGTCGCGGGGCCAAAAGAACAGCAGTTGGTCCAGAGACGGCAAGTGGATCGCCTTCGCCACGGACACGCGGGCGAAAATCTCCCGCGTGCAGATCTATTCGGTGGCGGAGGGCAAGGTCTATCCGGTGACCGATGGTCTGACCGAGGCGACTGAGCCGGTGTTCGATGCAAGCGGCAAATATTTGTATTTCGTCGGGTCCACCGAAACGGGATTGAGCAAACACGGATTCATGCAATCCTCGGCGGACAGTCAACGTCCGAAATTCACGCTGAACCTGGTGGTGCTGCGAAAGGATGTGCCCTCGCCATTCACGCGGGAAAGTGATGAGGAGAAGGGGGACATGCCGGTACCAGGCGGTGCCGGGACCACCCAACCCACCGGCAGTGCGGCACCTCTGACTGCACCCGCCAACGGTGCCCCGACCCCGGGTGCCAGCGCCCCTGCCGTGAAAAAGGCTATGGAACCGGTGAAGATTGATTTCGACGGCATTGACCAGCGGATCCTGTCCATACCTATGGCCGCAGGCAATCACTCTAGCCTGCAGGCCGGTGGTCCCGGGCAAATTTATTTCCTCACCCGCGCGGAAGCGGTGGGGAGGGGGGCGGCCGGACCAGATGGTGGGGCCATGCTGCGTCGGTATGACCTGGAAAAGCGGAAGGATGAGACCATCCAGTCGGGGCTGGGTGGATACGCCCTGACGCATGATACGAAGAAAATGATCTACTCGACCCCTGCAGGGACTTGGCACATCGTGCCCAGCGGGCCCGGCGCGCCGATCGGTGCGCCTGCAGTCCCCGGGGCCGGCCCGAAGGCACTGAACATCGACGCCATCGAGGTTAAGGTTGATCCGGAACAGGAATGGCGGCAGATCTTCCACGAGGCATGGCGGATCAACCGTGACTTCTTTTATGACCCCACGATGCACGGCGCGGATTGGCCAGCCATCGAGAAAAAGTACGAGCAATTCCTGCCGCACCTGACCAACAGTGGTGACCTGTACCGAGTGGTCAAGTGGATGTTGAGCGAACTGGCGGTGGGGCATAGCTACCACACCCCCGGGGAGCGTCTTGTGGAGCGCAAGACCGTGCCGGGCGGGCTTTTGGGCGCCGACTACGAGGTTGCCAACGGCCGGTATCGATTCAAAAAGATCTACGGGGGCCTGAACAACACCGAGGAACTGCGTTCGCCCCTCACTTCGCCCGGGGTGAATGTGAAGGAGGGCGAGTACCTCCTGGCGGTGCGCGAGGCGAACCTTGCGCCTCCCACTGAGGTTTACTCGCTGTTTGAAAACACGGCGGGCAAGGGGATCGAAATCACCGTGGGGCCCAATGCTGATGGCACGGGCAGCCGCACGGTGACCGTGGTGCCCCTGGCCAACGAATACCCGATCCGCAACCTGGATTGGGTGGAGGGCAACCTGCGGAAGGTGCACAAGGCAACCGGTGGCAAGGTGGCCTACATCTATGTGCCCGACACGGCGGCCATGGGGCTCACCTACTTCAAGCGCTACTTCTATCCGCAGATCGACAAGCAGGCGGTGATTGTGGATGAGCGGTCGAACAGCGGTGGCTGGATCGCCGACTACTACATCGATCACTTGCGCAAGCCGGCCCTGAGCCGGTGGGCACCCCGCTACGGCACCGACTGGCGCACGCCCAGCGCTGCGATCCATGGCCCCGCCGTGATGATCATCGACGAGGGGGCGGGCTCGGGCGGTGACATGCTGCCCTGGATGTTCCGGCAACTGAAACTGGGGCCGCTGGTTGGCAAGCGAACCTGGGGTGGCCTGGTGGGTATTGGCAGTTTCCCAGGTTTGATGGACGGGGGTACAGTCACCGCCCCCAACTTCGCCATCTGGACCAAGGACGGGTTTATCATCGAGAACGAAGGCGTGCCCCCGGACATCGATGTGGACCAGAAGCCTGCCGATGTGATCGCCGGCAAGGATCCGCAACTCGACAAGGCGATCGAGGTCATTTTGGGGGAATTGGCCAAGAACCCAACGAAACCGGATGTAAGGCCGGCTTACCCGAAGCGGACGACGAATCCGGCGGCGAAGTGATACCCAGTGAAGCCGGGCGGCCAGCTTGGCCGCCCGGCTTCGCTGAACGGGGTGAATGGATGGGACAGTTGGATGTGGCTGTGGTCCAAGGCGACCTGCTCGACCAGCAGGTGGACGTGATTGTCAACGCCTGGAACAGGAACATCATTCCATGGTGGCTGCTATTGCCCCAGGGGATTTCGGGCGCCATCAAAAAGAGGGGCGGGATCGCTCCTTTTTGTGAGTTGGCGAAGCATGGGCCGATGCCACTTGGAACCGCTGTGATGACCGGTCCCGGCAAGCTGCCCTTTCGAGCCATTATCCATGTAGCGGGGATTAATCTACTGTGGAGGTCCACCGAGAAGGCTATACGGGACAGTGCGCGCAACGCGCTGCGACTGGCGGAGGCGGAGGGGTTTGGCTCCATCGCCTTTCCTGTCATCGGGGCCGGGACCGGGGGGTTTGACCGGGAGAGGGCCCTGGCAATCCTCCTGGATGAGGTCAATCGGACCGGAACGCCGCTGAAAGTGATCGTGGTGGAGTTTTTCCGCCTGAAAAAATGACGGAGGGGGCGTTCAATAGGCCCCCTCCGCATTGCCTCACAGCAGCCGGCT
This sequence comes from Planctomycetaceae bacterium UBA6894, assembly GCA_002451275.1. Classification (GTDB taxonomy): domain Bacteria; phylum Planctomycetota; class Planctomycetia; order Gemmatales; family Gemmataceae; genus UBA6894. The sequence continues at coordinate 20,247 of DKBS01000141.1, forward strand.
GGCAGCGTAACCGGTCAGGGAGTCTGGGGAACTGGCGTCGCGAATGTCGGCGTCGGCCTCCCAGAACATCATGCCGCCCAGGCCCTTCTCCATGATGAGGTCGATCTTCTTGCCCAGGGACTGTTTGTTCTCGAAGGTGCTGAACCAGCCGCCCTCGATGGACGGTGCGTAGACATAGGGGACCTGGGCCGCTTCGTCCCAATACAGCTTGTAGACATCAGGCTGGTTTTTCAGCTTGCTGGCCAGGTCGGCGTAGTCGATGACGCCCTTTTCCCAGGTACCGGAACCGGCTCCGGTGGAGGGCTGGTACAGGCCGTTGTTGGTGGAGCCAACGCCTGCCCAGGTGCGGCCGTAAAGCGGGGCGCCCAGGTTCAGTTTGACCGGGTCGATGCCGTCCCTGAGGTACATGTCCACCGTGTAGCTGATGTTGTACTTGCCATCGAGCCCGGCTGAACGGGAAGGGTCGGCATAGAGCGCCGCCTGGTGGTTGGTGGTGTTTTCCCACGACCCGTGGTAGTCGTAGGTCATGATATTGATCCAGTCGAGGGTCTTGGCCAGTTCAGCCATCTCGAAGTTGACATATTTGTCATAGCCGGCCGGCGAGGCGATGGAGATCAGCCATTGCTTGCCATCGACCGCCTCCTGCAGGTCGAACTGGCGGCGGATCTCCTTGACCAGCAGGGTGTAGTTTTGCTTGTCTTCTGGTCGGTACTTGTTGGAGTCGAGGCCGCCGCTGACCGGGTATTCCCAATCGAGATCGACACCATCGAATCCATACTTCTTGCAGAAGGCCACACAGGAAGTCGCAAATTTTTCGCGGGAAGCTGGGGTGAGCGCCACATCGCTGAATTTATCGGACAATGTCCACCCACCGATGGAGATCATCACCTCCAGGTTGGGGTGGGCGTCTTTCAGGCGCTTGAGCGCCCCGTAGTTGCCGCGGATGGGGGTGTCCCAGGTGTCCGGGCCGAATGGTTTTTCTACGGCGGCCCAACTGTCGAAGATTCCCACTTCCCCGGCATCGGTGATTTTGGCGAAGGCGTAATTGACCGTTGTGATCTTGTCCACCGGCAAGTCGGCAACGGTGTAATTGCGACCGTAGATGCCCCATTCGACAAAGTAGGAGACAACACGTTTCTTCGCCGTGGAGCCGCCGCCGCCTGGATTCGGGGCGGGGGCGGTGTCATCGTTGGTGATGGTTCCCGAAGCGCTGGCGGTGGCGATGGTGGCACCGGTTGCACCCGAGACCAGCAGTGTGAGGGATTCATTCGCCTCCACCGCGGTGTCGCCATTTACCGTGACGCTGACTACCGCCGAGGTTTGCCCGGCGGCGATGGTGACCTGCTTGTTCACGAGGGCCTGGTAATCGGACCCGGCGGTGGCGGTGCCATCCGCGGTGTTCACCGTGAAGTTGATGTTGGTGGAAGCCGTCTGGGACAGGGTCACCTTGAAATTCATTGAGACCGTGCCAGCGTTGCCCTCGGTCACGGTGACATTGGCAACCGAGAGGGAGGGCGTGACCGGGGTGGTTGATCCGCCACCCGTGGAAGAGGAGGTGAAGGGTTTGAAGATGCCGGAAAACTCATAGGGGGTTTGCAAAATGCTGGAGGAGAAATTATCCACATTGGGCAGGACGCCCTTGGGGCTTTGGAGGTCGCGGTTGAGGGACCAGAAGGATAGTTTGCCGATGGCCTTCTGCTGCGCGAAGGCCATGACCTCGCGAGCCTCCTGCTGGTCGAACACCTCGGTGGTCACATCATTCATGCCGATCATGGGCGTGATACCGACCATGCTCCAAAGCTTGGCATCGGAGTAGCCTGCGTAGATTTGCTTGAGCTGTCCCTGCAGGCTGGTGGCTGCCTGGATGGCGTAGTCGCCCATTTTTCCAGCGGGGTTGGGAGCGGCAGAATCGCCGTAATCCATGGCCATGATATTGACGCCACCCAGGCGGACCCCCGCTTTGAAGGCGCTGTTGACCGCGTAGAGCCCGTCAGCGGTGAGGCCGGTGGGAAGGACCGGGAGGGTGAGCCAGATTTCCAGCGGCTTTCCGGCCTTGAGCATGTCGGCTTGAATTTCTGACAGCACGGCGCTGCGGCGGTCGATGACCGTCTTATTGGCAAGGGCTCCGCCCTCGATGTCGAAGTCGATCCGTTTCAGGTCGTAGGTGTTGATCACCTGCAGGTAGGCAGCCTTCAGGGCTGCCTTGTCGGTGAGCACCTCGGCCATTTCCTGGTTGGCTGCGCCGCCAAAGGAGACATTCACATCGCCGCCCAGGGCGCGGATGGAACTGATCTGTGCGCGCATTTTCAGGTCAAAATCCTGGCCATCGACCTCGTAGGTGGTGAAACCGCCCCATGCCGGTTTGTTGGCGGAGGTGGCGGTGATGAATCCCAGGGAGAGGTAGCGGAGGCCTTGCTCGGAGGCGACCTTTGCCATGTCCAGGGTGGGCCAGAGCGTGGTGTCGACGTAAGGCGCGAAGACTTGAGCCGGCCAGGTCTTGATACCATCCGCCATCAGGCTGACGGTCACCTTGGCGGTGCTGGTAAGCCCGGATGGATCGGCAATGGTGTAGGTGAAAGAATCGCTGGAGGTGAAGCTGTTACCCGGGGTGTAGATCACTGAACCATCGGATTGGACTACCGTGCTTCCATAGTTTCCCTGAGTGGCGCTTTTGACCAAAAGTTTGTCGCCATCGGGGTCGGAATCATTGGCCAGGACGCTGATGGTGGCCTTGCCTCCGGCAGCCACCACCGCCGTATCGTCCACCGCTGATGGGGCACGGTTGGGAGTGGTGGTTCCACCACCGCCTGTGGAACTGCCATTGAGGATGAAATTCACGGGTACCTTGTATTTGGCGCCTGGAGCGCCATTGAAACCGAAGGAGACCGAGGCGCCTGGTGCGATGGAAGCATTCCAGGATTCGGGGCTGATGGTCCAGGATTCTCCCGAACGGCTGGCAACTTTGGCATTCCAGATGGAAGTGACCTGTCCATCGAAGGTCCAGCCCAACTGCCAGGGGTTCAGCGTGGAGGTGGTGTTGTTGGTGATGGTCACAGTGGCGGTGTAGCCGCTGCCCCAATCGGTGCTGATTTCCAATTTCACCGCGCCACCCGTGGCGGGTGGAGGGGCTGCGATGTCATCGTTGGTGATAGTACCGGTACCAGTGTCGGCCTTCAGAGTGGCACCCACGGGCGCTGAAAGCTTCAGCGAGAGGGTTTCATCCCCTTCGACGGCGGTATCCCCGACAACGGCGACCCTCACGGTCTTCGTCGTTTCCCCAGGAAGGAATGTTAGGGTGCCGCTAGTCCTGGAGTAGTCGGTCCCCTCCGTGGCGGTGGCTGCGGCCGTGGCGTAGTTGACCGTCACGGTTTGAGTGCTTGCGGCCGACAGGGTGACCACGAAATCCAGGGTGTTGCTCGCCCCGGGGTTCCCCTCGGCCACTTTAGGGTTGCTGACCGAAAGGGTGGGCAGTGCAGGTGTGGTACTGCCTGAGGACTGCCCGTTCAGCTTGTAGTTAAAGGGTGGAAGCCGGTCGGTGCCCGGGGCCGCGACAAAACCGAAGGAGACGGAACCCTTGGCGGGAATATCCTTGGCCCATCCGGGGGCAGCCACGAGGTAATGGTTGCCCACATGGCTGGCCAGTTGTGCGTCCCACAGCGAACTGATGTTGGAGGCGTAATCAAACTCGAGTTTCCAGTCCGTGACCGGAGTGCTATCTAGGTTGGTCACCTTCACCGAGGCCTGGTAGCCGCTCACCCAGTCGTTGGTGAGGACGTAATCCACCGTGAAGTTTGCAGGTACCAGCCGGGCCTCCAGAGCCATCAAGCCTGGCAGGGCGCGATGGCGGGAAGATGGACGGGCGCGGTTTAAAACATGGATATCATTCCTCAGGTTCATGGTGTTCCTCCGGGATTGGGCGAGAGAGATGATATAATCAATTAGCATCAACTGAATTAACTTGATATTAGTTGATGCCTTAAGAAATCTAGTTCACGATTTCAGGGAAAGTCAAATATGAAAGTGAAAATAATTTAAGAATTAAAATGCATGACTGGGCCGCCTGTGAAAGGGGCGCTCCCAGGTATGAAAGCCGGATCTTTTTAGTTGGAGGATTTGGCCAGCACCAGGTGCTGCAGGAAGAATCGAACACGTTCGCGGGCAGCGAAGGGGCTTTCACCCGCCCCGTGTCCCAGGCCTGGAAGCACCAGGTATTCGAAGGATTTTCCAGCCTGGATGAGTGCCTTCACCACGCGCAGGGTGCAGGCGGGGTCGACATTGCTGTCAATCTCACCCACGGTGAGCAGGAGTTTGCCTTGCAGTTTGGCTGCGTCCGTTTGGGCAGCCTGGGCCTCGTAGTGCGGACCGATGGGCCAGCCCATCCAGAGCTCGTTCCACCAGATCTTGTCGATGCGGTTGTCGTGGCAGCCGCAATCCGCCACCGCGGCGTGGTAGAAATCGCCGTGTGAAAGGAGCGCGCGCAGCGCATTCTGACCGCCGGCGGATCCGCCGTAGATGCCCACCCGGGTGAGGTCCATCCACGGCCTTGATTGTGCCGCCTCACGCATCCAGATCTTGCGATCGGGGAAACCGGCATCGGCGAGATTCTTGCAACAAACATCGTGGAAGGCCTTGGAGCGTCGGCTGGTGCCCATGCCATCGATCTGCACCACCACCGCGCCGATCTCGCACATTTTCTGCGGCCCGTGCATCAGGCGGAAGGCCTTGGGCACGAAGGCATCCTGCGGGCCGGCGTAGATGTACTCGATGACCGGATATTTCCGGGTGGGATCAAAATCCCTGGGGCGGTGGATGATGCCATAGATGGGTGTTTTTCCATCGCGGCCGGCGGTGACAAACCGTTCCGGTGCGTGCCAGCCGGCCTTTTCCAGCGCGGTGGTGTCGGCTTTTTCCAGTTCCACCAGCAGCTTGCCGGTTTGGGCGTCGCGCACTTCGGTCACGGGGGCCCTGTCCACCCGGCTGTGGCGGGCGACCAGATTTTTCCCTTCGGGCCCGTCCTCCACCTCGTGGGTGCCATCGCTTTCGGTGAGGGGGACCACCGGGCGGCCATCCAGGTGGGCCAGGGCGAAATGGACCTGGTAGGGATCCTGCCCCGGATGGATACCACCCAACTTGAGCCTGAAGGTGCCAGTGTTCTCGTCGAATCTTTCCACCTCGCGGATGACCCATTCCCCGCTGGTGACCGGTTTCAACTCCTTGCCTGTGGACAGCTCGAACAGGTGGAGGTGATTGTGGCCGGACCGTTCGCTCATCCAGACAACACGGTTTCTGGCGGGCAGAATGCGCCACCAGTTCTTGTGGGCGTAGTCGATGAAGGTGGGTGATTTTTCCTCCACCACCACCCGGCTTTTGCCGGTGGTGGCATCGATTTCCATCAGGCGCAGCAATTGGTGGCCCCGGCGGTTGTGCAGGAACCAGAATTTGGTGCCATCGGGCGACCATTGACCCCGGCTATTGCTCCAGGGGTTTTCCCAGGGGGCGGAGTCGAGCGGGATTTCGCGTTGGTTTTCCAGGTCGAACAAGTGGGGCATGTCCCGGTCGATAGCGTCGCCCGGTTTGGGGTAATCGACCGTGGTGACCTTGGGCTGAAGCTGGTCCTTGGGGGCTGCTTCTATCAGGGTGAGCTTGCGGCCATCACCTGCCAATGTACGCATGGCGATGGCGCGCTTGCCGCCCGGGGCGATGTAACCAGCGCCGCGATAGCCATCTTTGGCGTTGCCATCGGTTGTGAGTTGCCTGGACGAACCATCCGCCAGTTTTTGGAACAGGTTGTGATCGCGCAAAAAGAAACTTATATCGGAGGGAACCGTGGCGGGGCGCCTTGCTCCGTTTTCATTTCCGGGCCCGGTTTTTTGGGGCTGGTCGCTGTCGATTACCACGCGGCCGGCTGCCTCGGTGGCGCGGTAGGAGTTCAAGTCGCGGCCGTTTAACTTCACGGACCAGACATGGCTGGCAAAAGTGTGCTGGTCCCGGGTCCTGCCCGGGGGAACCACGCCGTAAGATTTGCTGGAGCCATCCCCGGCCACCCAGAAGATCTCGACGGGTTGCTTCAATTGATTGTCAAACAGGATGCTGGTCTCGACACTGGACCCGCCGCTGCGGGCGCGGCCACCCACGGGTTGCAGGCGATCGTGGGAATTGCCCGCCGGATCGGTTCCGCCCGGTTTCCACCCATCCGCTGTGCGGCTGTAGCGTTTGCCCTCGAAGGTCAGGCCGGTCAGGGTGTCGTTGGCGTCAAAGGTCAGGCCATCCAGCTTGAGGTTGTTGGCCTCGAATTTGGCCCCGGTGGCCTGGGACAATTCCTCTGCCAGGCGGGCGTGGTCGAAGGCGGGGCCCTTGGCCCCTTTGGTTGCGTTTGCCAACAGATATTCAAGCCGCCCCGGGCGTTCCGCGCGGTACCACAGGCGGTTTGCATCCAGCCAATGGATTTTCAGACGGTCGTTTTTCACCAAGCCAACGAAAGGCGCTTCGGCATCGCGCACCCGTTTCCAGGCCGCGTCCACGGCCTCCGTAGAAGGGTAAGGTGTTGCGATTTGCGCGCTGGTGATCCAGAGCGCAGGCAGGATGAGTTTCAGCATGGGGAGGCTCGGTGTCAATTCTTGATGGGCTTCATTGTCCACAAGCTTTCAGGGCCAAGCTTGGCCAAATCACCCACCACGGGGCTGTTTTCGGCAATCGTGAGGGGACGGCCGGTGCGCTGATGGATGAGACGCACCATGCCCTTGTCCGCTTGCACCACCTGCCAGGCCTGGTGGCCCTCGGTTTTCATGGGGGCTTTCAGCACCACGGCGGTGCCGGGCTTGGCCTGGACCACCGCAGGGGTGAGCAGTTTGCCGGTTTTTCGGTGGAGAATACGGACCAGTCCGGGACCGATCGGCTGGATCTGGAAATGGCCCTCGACATCGAGGTCCGCAGCCAAACCGGTGCCGGGTGCCGAGGCGGACCCGCCAGAGCGGACGAGGTGGCGCATGGATGTCGCGTGGAATAACGCGGACCAGGGCTTTTTGGGGTCGGCCAGCTCGGGGTCAGCAGGGGTTCGATCGTCCGAGTCCGGTGGGCGGATGGATGCCAACAGCTTTTTCAGATCTTTTTCTGCCCATTCGGCCCGGTCGTCCCGGCCGGCCATCGTGTTCTGGCGGATGATGCGGGCGTAATCGGCCTGGAGAGTTTTGCCAGCTTTTTCCAGGGCCGCCTGGTGGGACGGGGAAGGAAAGCCCAGTTTGGCCGCCGGGTGTTGCTCCAGGGCCTCCTGGTCGTCCTTGAGTTTCTTGACAGCCTGACGGTCACCCTTCTGGCGGGCCGCCTCGATCTTGCGGGCAATCTGGGTGAGCAGGTCCTGACGGGCCTTTTCGACCGCGTCGACAAAGGCTTTCCGCGGGATGTCAAGCGCCGGATCGGCCGCCGGGTCCTGGCCCGGCAGCCATCCAACGCAGAGCAGCAAGGCTGTCAGACACCCCATGGGTGAAAGCCGCCGGGCCTACGGGATTCAGTGCTTGGAGGATTCCCAGTGGGAGCGGATGAACTTGCCGCCCTCCTGGAAAACCTCGTCGGGGGTGGGGAACAGGTCGCGCCAGACCTTGGTGGCGGCGGCAAGATCGGGTAACGCGCGGCCGAAGGCCTCGATGGTGAGCCAGCCGTCGTAATCGCGAGCGTGCAGCGCCCTGAAGGCTTCCTGCCAGCGGACCTGGCCGGTGCCGGGGGTGCCGCGGTCGTTCTCGCTGACATGGACATGGATGAACCGGTCGCCCAGGGTCTCGATGGCGTCGGCCTGGCTCTTCTCCTCGATGTGGGCGTGGAAGGTGTCGTACATGCAGCGGAACCAGGGATGGTCAACCGCGTCCACCAGATGCGCCATCTGCTTGGCGGTGGTGACGAAATAACACTCAAACCGGTTGAGGTACTCGATGGCCAGCCGCACATTCACTTTTTGTGCATGCTCGGCGACATGGCGCAACACCTCTACGCCGTGCTTGAACTCCTCGTCGGTGGGGCCGTTGCCGGAAAAGCTGCCCAGCGCGGAGTGGTAGGGGCCTGCCAGCAGTTCGCCACCGAGCGCGGCGGTGCAGTCGAGCGCCCATTTCACGCGATCGAGACCGGCCTTGCGGATGGCGGGATCACCCGAGATGGGGTTGGCGTCGGCGCCGAGGCAGGTCACCACGGTGGACTTGAGGCCCTGGCGCTGCAACTCTTTGCCGATGATGGCGTAATGGGCGGGGTCACCCTCGAAGATGGGCAATTCCACCCCGTCAAACCCGGCGGCCTTGATCTTCTCGAAAATGGGGAAGTGGTCCTTGGTGACGTGCGAACCCCACAGGAGCATGTTCATGCCGAGTTTCATGGCGGAGAGATCCTTTCACTTTCTAAGCGGTCCACTCAAACCATCAGCGGTCTGGGCTGTGACATAAAGCCTACCGATGGAATGGCTTTCGCTCAATCACCCTGGGCGGTCCGAAGCCGGGCCGGGAGGGCGGGGTGGCAAATCTAATCGCCAGTTGACAGCAGGAGAGATCAGGAGCAATATTAAAGTTGCCCGCCTGCGCTGAAACATCCCGCCCCATTGCCCGCCTTGGGATGTAGTTCCCTATCAACCGGATGGAAGGAACGCTGACATGCTCCCCCCACGGCTCCTGCTGAGCGTCGCGTGCTGCTTGATGGTTTTTGCGGGCCTTGGTGTGGGACAGACCCCGCCCTTGGCCCAATCGATCGACCAAGCCATTGCCCAAGACGAACCGCGGGTGCCTACCCTGGCCAGTTCCCCCTGCGATGACCTGACCTTTTTGCGTCGGGTGCATCTGGACCTGGTGGGTGGGCTTCCCTCCGCCGAGGAGGCCCGCGCCTTTGCTGCCGACAAGGCCCCGGGTAAACGGTTGAAACAGATCGACCGGCTGCTCGCCAGTGCGGACCATGCGTGGCATTGGTCCCGGGTGCTGGACGCGTGGTGGATGGAGCGCCGGCCGGCCAAGAATGTGGAAGCCAAGGCCTGGACGGAGTGGCTGCGTGACGGGCTTGCCAAAAACCAACCGCTTGACGCGATGGTGCGCGACATCCTCACCGTGGACGGCACCGACGAGAAAACCCGCGCTGCGGCGCGGTTTGTGCTGGACCGCGAGATGGACAACCATTTGCTGGTGCGGGATATCAGCCGCCTGTTCCTGGGGGCGAACCTGCAGTGCGCCCAGTGCCATGACCACCCGCGCATCGAAGATTACAAGCAGGAGCATTACCACGGTCTGTTGGCCTACTACCAGCGCACTTACCTATTTGACGATCCGAAATTGAAGAAAAAGGTGCTGGCGGAAAAGGCCGAGGGGGAAGTGGAATTCCAGTCGGTCTTCGACAAGGCCAAGACCACCCGCAAGCGGGCCCCCGGCGTACCGGGCGGCTCGGAACGCCCGGACCCGATGCTGGCCAAGGACCAGCTTTACATTTCCGCCCCCACCAAGGAGGCTCGGGGCGTGCCCAAGCACAGCCGGCGTCTGTTGCTGGCCAAGGACCTGACGGAAGGTCGCGCCCTGGCACGCAACTTCGCCAACCGGTTCTGGGCCCAGGTGATGGGCAAGGGAATCGTTCATCCGATGGACCAGATCCATGTTGACAATCCGGCCAGCCATCCAGCCTTGCTCGACACCCTGACCGAGGGGTTGCTGGCGGCCAAATATGACCACCGGACCCTGCTGCGCGCCATCTGTGCCAGCGGCGCCTACCAGCGCGGGGGCGATGCCAAGGCGGGCCAGCCCAAGGATGCCGAGGATCGGCTGCTGGTGGCCCGGCTGCGGCCGCTGGGGCCTGAGCAGATGGGCGACGCGCTGGTGTTTGCCACCGGCTTCATGGATGCCGAGCGCAAGGCCCTGGGGGCCAAGGCCACGCCCGAGGCACTTTTGCCCAAGCTGGAAGGGCAGGCCGCCCCGTTTGTGAACATGCTGGCCGCACCGGCCGGGAATCCCGACCAATTCGAGGCACGCCTGGACCAGGCCCTGTTCCTGGCCAACCACGGACACCTGCAGGGACTTTTGAACGCGCGCACCGGCAACCTGATGGACACGGTGCTGAAGGAAAAAGATGCCGCCCGGGCGGCGGAAACCATTTATCTAACGGTATTCACCCGTTTGCCCAGCGCCGAGGAAAAATCCGAGGTGGCCCGGGTGCTGGGGGCCCAGGACAAGCAGGCGGCTTTGCGCGACCTGTTGTGGGCGCTGCTGGGTTCGGCTGAATTCCGCTTTGTGGGTTGATCCATCCCCGGGGATGTTTTGGGAGGATTTGGCATGAGTGCAACCATGGCCCGCTGCGCGTGCAATTCATCCGAACACACCCTCAGCCGCCGCGGCATGCTGGGTGTGCTAGGGGGAGGGGTTGCCACCGCCGCCTGCGGGACTGGTAGCCTTCTGGCCAATCCGTTGGTGAAACAGCATAAACGGGTGCTGATGGTGTTCCTCTCCGGAGGGGTGAGCCAACTGGAAACCTGGGACCCGAAGCCCGGAGCGCCCACCGGTGGGCCGTTTCGTGCCATCCCCACTTCGGCGCCGGGGGTGCACATTTGCGAACTGCTGCCGCACACCGCCATGCAGATGCACCGGTTGGCCCTGGTGCGCGGACTGAACACCGCCGAGGACGACCACGGTAAGGGCCATTACATCATGCACACGGGGCGCAAGCAGGAGCCCTCGCTGGAGTATCCGCACATCGGATCCGTGGCGGCCAAGTTCGTGGCGGAGGAGGAGAATCCCCTACCCGGGTATCTGAATATTGTGCCCGGTGGCGGGGGTGGGGCGAATGCGGCGGACGCCGCGTTTTTGGGGCCCAAATACGGTTCCGTGACGATCAGCGACGGCCGCGCCCCCGAGAACATCGACAGGCCGGGCGGCATGGACCCGCAGCGCGACCTGGCCCGGCATGAGATGCGCCGGGCGGCGGACCAGCGATTTCTGGCCCGGCGGAAAAGCGCCATGACGGAGGCGTACACGCAAAGCTACGAACAGGCGCTGCAACTGATGCGCAAGAAAGCGCTGTTCGATGCGAGCAGCGAGCCCGCCAAGTTGTCGGCCAGCTATGGCACGCATGACTTTGGTCGCCACTGCGTGATGGCCCGTAGGCTACTGGAAGGGGGTGCGCCCTTCGTGAAGATCAGCCACACGAATTACGACACGCACCACGAGAACTTCGATTTCCACATCGAGCAACTGGCCGAATTCGACCGGCCTTTCGCCACGCTTTTGGAGGATTTGCACCAACGGGGACTGCTGGCCAGCACGCTGGTGATGGTGGTGAGCGAGTTCGGCCGCACGCCGGGCATCAACCGCAACTACGGGCGCGACCACTGGTCGAAGGCGTGGAGTGTGGCGCTGGGCGGGTGCGGCATTATCGGCGGCTCCGTGAGCGGCAAGACCAACGCGCAAGGCACCGAGGTGGTGGACCGCCAGGTGAATGGCGGCCATTTGTTCGCCACCTACCTGAAGGCGCTGGGTCTGGATCCGGCCAAGAAATACTACATCGATCAACGGCCCATTCCGATCGTGGACCCCGCGGGTTCCCCCATTCGCGAGGTGCTGGCCTGATGCAGGACAAAGCCAAGCCCAAGGAGGCACCCAAACCGCCCCCCCCACCGCCTGAACCGATTGCCGGTTTTCATCTGGCCACGCTGAAGCAGGCAGCCGAACTGAAGAACGGCAGTCCGCTTCTGGCCTGCCGGTTCAGTCCGAATGGCAAATGGCTGTACACCAGCGCCCAGGACAACACGATCCAACAGTGGGATCTGGCCGCCGACAAGGATGGCAAGATCGCCGGCAAGAAGGTGGACATGGCTGGCCACGCCTCATGGACGCGGGCCATCGGTTTCAGCCCCGACAACCAATGGCTGATCACCGCCGGTTATGACGGGCTGCTGCTCACATGGCCATTGGGTGTGCCTTTTCCGGAGCCGGTTTGCCAGGCGCAGGCCCACACCGGATGGATCCGCGGTGTGGATTGCCAAGGGGAGCGGGTGTTGACCGGCGGCAACGATGGTCGGTTGGCGATTCATTTTCTGCCCGACCTGCGCCCCGCCAAAGCGTGGCAGGCCCATGACTGCCACATCTACCAGGCATCGTTCTCACCCGATGGCAAATTCATCCTTTCGGCCGACCTGAAGGGACGGTTGAAGGTTTGGGACGGCTCCGGGCAACTGTTGCGGGAGTTCACCTTGGCGGCTCTACACAAATATGATGCCGGCTTCGGCGCCGACATCGGCGGTGTGCGCGCCTGGTCCTTCTCGCCGGATGGTGCCTCCATCGCCTGCTCGGGCATCACCAATGTTTCCAACGCCTTTGCTGGTGTGGGGAATCCGCTGATTCTGGTGGCCAACTGGACCACCGGCGAGGTGCGCGCGGAGTTAAGGTCGAAGGAGGCGTTTCAGGGCACAGGGTGGGGCGTTGCCTGGCACAAGTCGGGCTTCATTCTGGGAAGTGCCGGGGGCAATGGCGGGATGCTGTGGGCGTGGAGGAATGATTTCAAACCGCCTGCCAGCCCGGCCAAAAAAGAAGAGAAGAAAGAAGCCGCCAAAGATCCCAAAAAGCCGGAGGAGAAAAAACTGGAACCGATCAACGAGTTTGTCGCGCACAAGCTGCCCGACAATGTGCGGGACATGGCGCTTTCAGCCGATGGGAAACGGCTGGCCATCGCCTACCAGGGGGGCGTGGCGCGCGTGTATGCGCTGGCCTGATCAATCCAGGCGGTAGGGGACGAGCACCTCCTCATCATTGAAGAGGAAGGTGCAACCGCCGGTGGCGAATTTTGGCACATCGGCCACGGCAGCCTTGCCCTCGGGGGATTGCAGGATGGCTTCCATGTCTGCCCGGGTGTCGGTGTAAAGGCCGACGATCATGTAATAGGCCGGTTTTTCACCCGGTGATACCGGCTGGCATTTCCCGATGGTCCAGCCCTTGAGCCCTTTCATTTTTTTGGCCAGCGGGATGTGCACCGCATGGTAATAGCGGTCGAAGGCCTCCGGGTCGGCGGGATGGCCGTAGAGCACGGTCAGGCGGAACATGGCGGCGGCCTCGCTGTGTTTAAAGCATTTTCCACAGCATAACCCGGGCCGGTGGCGGTTGCTGTACCATCGCACCCTGGCGAACGGGAGGACGAGACATGGTTCATGGTGTGCGGGGATTGGCGTGTCTGGCGGCGATGGCATGCTCGGGCATGGCGGGCGCTGCTGAGCCGGTACGGGTTTTCATCCTGGCCGGGCAATCCAACATGGAAGGCCAGGCAGTGGTGGACCTGGAAGGCAAGGACTACAACCAGGGCCGGGGCACCCTGAAGGCCCTTTTCCTTGAGCCGGATTTGGCCAAGCGACTGGCCCACCTGCGCGGCAAGGATGGGAATTGGGCGGTGCGCGACGATGTGGTGGTCTGGTACCAGCCTGAGAAAATGCCTTTGAAGAAGGGCCCGCTGGGCTTTGGCTTCACCCCATACGGTGACAAACACCACTTCGGCCCCGAACTGCAATTCGGCTATGTGGTGGGCGACCACTTCCGGGAACCGGTACTGCTGGTCAAATGCGCCTGGGGAGGCAAAAGCCTGTACAAGGATTTCCGGCCGCCCAGTTCCGGAGGCGAAACCGGGCCTTATTACCAGCGGATGGTTGCGGATGTGCGGCAGGCCATGAGCCAATTCAAAATCCATTTTCCTGCCTTCGCTGATCGTGAACCGGTGCTGTCGGGATTGGTCTGGTACCACGGCTGGAATGACGGGGTGGACCCCATGACCGCCATTCCCCAGTACGAGGACAACCTGGTGCACCTGATCCAGGATGTGCGCAAAGACCTGCAAGCGCCGGAGCTGCCAGTGGTGATCGGGGAACTGACCGGTGCCTGGGTGAAGGCTCCGCCCGAATGGGAAAAATTGCGGCAGGCGCAGGCCAATGCTGCCAAGCGGCCCGAGGTCGGCAAAAGGGCCGCCTTTGTAACCACGCGGGAGTTTGCGCGCAAACCGGAGGATTCCCCCAATCCGGGGCACGGCCATCACGAATTTGGCAACGCGGAAACTTATTTCCTGGTGGGGGACGCCCTAGGCAAGGCGATGGTGCAGTTGCTGGACCAAGGTCCGGGGAAAAACGGGAGGAGCGAGGCTTCCAAACCGACCACCCGCACCGAGCGGCAGGTGGAAGGGTGGACCGTGCGGGTGGATGACCGGCTGTTGCGGCCGGAAAACCGCGAGTTGGCGGACAAGGCCCTGCGTTTTCTGGCGTTCCGTTTGGCGGAACTGAAAGTGGTGGTGCCGGCGGACAAGGTGGCCCGGTTGCAGCGGGTGCCGATTGTGCTGGACCAGAGCCATGGCGGCCTGGTGCCCATGCAGTACCACCCCAGCGCCGACTGGCTGAGGAAGAATGGGTACAGCGAGGATTTGGCCAAATGTGTGCATTTGCCGCGGGCTGAAGACTTGATGACCACGCGCAACATTCGCGAGCAGCCGTGGGTGATCCTGCATGAACTGTCGCACGCCTACCACGACCAGGTGCTGGGCTTTGACAATCCCCGGGTGGTTCAGGCGTATGAGGATTTCAAAAAAAAGTGGGCATGGGGACAAGGCGCTGCTGCATGATGGCAAGCGGGTAAAGCACTATGGCCTGACCACGCCGATGGAGTTTTTCGCCGAAATGAGCGAGGCCTACTTCGGCAGCAATGATTTCTTCCCGTTCAACCGGGCGGAATTGAAGGAGAACGAACCGGCAATTTACCAGTTGCTGCGGGATGTGTGGGAAGGGAAATAACCGTTTTGGCTTTCACCTGGCAAGATGCCAGTAAGGCGAAATTATCCATGGTTTTTCCGACGGTTGGTTTTGGCCGTCTCACCCACTTGCCGGGTGGAGGGGTGGTATCCATTTGTTCCGGTCCTGCGGGTTGGAAAGGGCGGGCGAGATGGGTTTGAGGTGGAAAGCCCGCAATCCGGCTGAGAATCCTCGGCTCGCGCGGATATGGTGAGGTTGGCTGCCAGGCCAGCTGGTGTCGTTGGCAGACCGGAGGTTAAGACCATGGCCAATTCGATGCTTCTCAAACAGGCCCGCCGCCGGGCGAATGCCAAGATTGGCTTCTACATCCACGCCGCCATCTTCACTTTGGTGAATGCCGGCATGGTTGGCCTGAATGTGGCCAATGGCGGTTTTTTGTGGAGCCTGTTCCCGCTGGCGGGATGGGGTATAGGTCTGGCCTTCCACGCTTTTGGCGTGTTCGGGTTTCCCGGTGCGGCCCAACTGAACCAGCGCATGATTGACGCCGAGATGCGCAACCTAGAAACGAAGACCGTGGCCCATTCCTGATTTTGGGGGTCAGTCAGTTTTCTTTTTGTTCACCGGCCAAGGTTCCACCTGGCTGCGTTTGGCCCAAGCCTCATACAAGGCCGCCAATTCCCGGACTTTTTCCGGGTGTTTGGCGGCCTGATTGTTTGCCTCCACGCGATCGGTGGCGATGTCGTACAGTTCCCAATCGCCCTGATGTTTTGCCACCAGTTTCCAATTGCCCTGGCGCACCGCGCGGTTTCCCTCGTGCTCCCAGTAGAGGGCTTCGCGTGCGATCGGCTTGTTCCAAAAGGCGTTCACCAGACTTTTGCCCGCCAGCGGGGTGGCATTGGATGGGTATTGGGCGCCGGTCAGGTCCTTCACCGTGGCCATGATGTCGATCAGGTGGCCCGGCTGTTGGCGCAACTCTCCCCTGGCTGAAAACCCGTTCGGCCAGTGGGCGATCAGCGGGGTGCTGATACCCCCTTCGTGCACCCAGTGCTTGTACTCGCGGAACGGCGTGTTGCTTACGGTGGCCCAGTTGCGCCCGTAGGCCACATAGGTGTCGGCCGGGCCTGGCATCACCTGGTTGCCCATGCGCACCGGGTAGCCATCGCGGGTTTGGGCCGGCACGCTGCCAGCGGCGGCGAAATCGGTCGGCTTCATCGCGGGAAGGGTGGGGGATGACGGCCTGGGGATGTTGGGGTGGTTCTTGTTGCCCGCGCGGCCCATCGGCTCGGCGCAGCCACCGTTGTCCTGGAGGTAGAGGATCAGGGTGTTTTCCAGTCGGCCCGCCTTGCGGAGTTCGTCCACCACCTGGCCGATTCCCGTGTCCATCCGCTCCACCATGGCGGCGTAGACCTCCATGCAGGCGGCTTCCCAGGTCTTGTCCTGTTTTTCCCAGTCGCCGACGGGGGGCGCCATGCCTTGCTTTGGGTCCA
>DKBS01000061.1:0-1470 GCA_002451275.1 Planctomycetaceae bacterium UBA6894
AGGGCGCTCACCGCGCGGTTCAGGGTTTCGGCGCGGTCGCCCAGATTCGCACCCAACGCGAGGGCAGCAAGGTTTTTGGGGGATGGGGCGGGAAGATCACTCATTCGAGCCAACTCAGGACGATGAGGGCCTGATAGGTGGCAGAAACCGACGAGGGCTGCCCCTTGGCGACGCCGTAGCCGCCATCGGCATTGCGACACGATGCGATAAAAGCACGAAGTCTGGCGGAGTCGGGCTTGGCACCCAACATTTTGACCGCCCGCGCCACACGGTAGCAGGAATCCAGGTCGCTGGGATCCTTGTTAGATTTGGCCCAGCCACCGTCTTCCTTCTGGGCGGCCAGCAAACGGGTGGTCAGGGCGGACTGCTCCTCGGGTTTCAGTTTCACCCCCAGGCGCAGGCGGGCGGCGGTGGCACCACCCAGCAGACGGGCATCGTCGGGCGCGGAGGCCAGGGCCTTGTCGATCAACTGAAGCCAGGCGGGTTGGCTGGGGGTTTGGCGCTTGCCGGCTTCGAGGGCCGCCGCAGCCAGCCGGATGGACTCGAATTCGGTCGCCAGGGATTCAAGCCGGGCGAACTGTGCGGCCATTTTTTCCGCCACGGGAGGCGATTTCTCGGCCCCCAGATCGTGCAAGGCCATCAGGCCGACAGCCTGCAGGGCTGGGGCTGCGGGGCCAGGCTTTTGGTCGGGGGCATCCGCAAAGCCCTCGGGTGTGAGGCAACCGATGACAAAATCGCGGCACGCGTTCATGTCAGCCGGTTCCACCCCCAAAAGGCGCAGGCCGCGGACCGCCCCGAGGGTGGCACGGAGGGAGGCTTTGCCCCCGGAAGCCGGCGCGTAGCCGCCCATGGGCATGGCCAAAGCAGCCAGATACCGGGTGGTTTGGGCCACCTGATCGGGGGGCAAGCTGGGCTTGGCTTTGGTTTGGGGGGCCTGAGCCATCAACAGGATGGGGATCAGGAAGGCTACCGGGGCGGCAGGACAGCACATGGCGGGAAACCCAAGGTTTTCATTCAGGCGGGGTGGCAGGCTGGAACCGGGACTGGAGGGGGGAAACCAGAGCCTCCGACTGTTATCTTAACCTACACGAAGGTTTTCTGCGAAGGGTCCGGGGAGACGCCTCCATGGCGGAACACAAATCAGCGGGTGGAACCGGAAAAACAGCCGGCAAGCCCAGGTCCTTCCTGGCCGGACAGGGTTGGAAGTGGCTGAGCTTTTTGCTGCTTCTGCTGCTTCTGGATTTATTGATCATTTTCAATTGGCGCAGGGGAACGAATCCGGAAAGCCCCGAATGGCTGGACCGCATGAACCGGGGTCTGGCCTACCTGGAGCAATTCAATTACGAACCGGCAACCCACCAGTATGAACAGGCCCTGGCCATCAAGCCCAAGGATGTAGCGACCCGGATCAATCTCGCCATCGCGCTCCTGAACCAGGCCAAGCCGGAAACGCTGGACAAGTCGGTGGAA
>DKBS01000061.1:1787-11285 GCA_002451275.1 Planctomycetaceae bacterium UBA6894
GCCCTGCCCCACTTCGAGGCGACCGCGAAAGCCTCCCCCGATGACGCGCACGCCTGGTACCAGGTGGGCAAGTGCCTGATGGAACTGGACCTGCGGCCGGACGAGGCGTTCGACGCCCTGACGAAGGCCGTGGAACTGGAACCGGCGTTGAACGCAGCGCGCTACGCGTTGGCCATGCACCCGAAGACCCCGGCCGAAGATCGCAAAAAAATGCTGGACGAGCAGCAGGCGCTGGCTGACGCCATCTGGGAGCGCGAGTACAAGATTCGCTACTACGACATGGGACCCCATGCCGAGGCGGTTCCGCTGCCTCCGGTGCTGCCCCCGAAGGGAGTCCAGGCCCTGGCAATCTCGGAGGTGCCGGTCTCGCTGGCGTCCGGCGTGGAGTGGAGGGCCGCGGGTGACAAACTTAAATCAGCGAGAGAAATCGCCAGTTTCGGAAAATGCTCGATCGTTTTGGACCGGCTCGCCAACGGTGTGGAGGACCTGTTTCTGCCGGGGGCTGTCATCCGCATGGGTATGCCCGGCGACTTGCTGCTGACCCCAGACGGCCCCGGCTGGAAGGACATCACCGAAGAGGCCGGCCTGGCGGATGGCTCAAGCCGAATCGCGGCTGCCGGCGACCTGGACAACGACGGCAAGCCCGAATTGCTTGCGGCTGGAGATACCGGACTGAAAGCATACAAGAATCTTGGAAATGGCAAATTTGCCCCGCTGGCCCTCGCCGCCGGAAGAGCCAGTGAACCCGGCAAGTTTTCGGGCATTGTCTTGGCGGACATCGACCAGGACGGGGACCTGGACATCCTGGCGGCCAGGGCGGAGGGTACCGCGAAGGAAGCCGTGGCCGCGTGGATCAACACCTCGGACGCCGTGGAGGTGGCGGCTGGCAAGCCCGCCGATCCGTTGAAGCTGAAATTCGAGTCCCGCCCGCTGGCAGGAGTGGAGGCACCCGGCCCCCTGGCGGGCATGAGCCTGACCGATGTGGATGGCGATGCCGACCTGGATCTGGTGCTGCTGCCCCTGGCCAAAGGGAAACCGGTATGGGTGCGCAACGACCGGCTATCCCGTTTCAAAACGCTGCCGGTTGGCACAGAGGTGATGCCTGCGGCTGAATGGAAAGCCTGTGTGCCGCATTTGGGCGACCTTTATTCGCCTGTCAACCTGCTGTTGCTCCGGTCCGACGGGAACGCGGTGCGGGCGCAATGGAGCCCGCACGGGTGGAAAACCAACGACTTGCCTCTTCCCGCCGGTCGCCAAGCGGTGCGGATGGATCTGAATCTGGATGGCGACCCCGACCTGATCACCCTGGGCAGCGATGGCATCGCCCGCTTCACCGCAGGAGCCTGCCGCGAGGGAACCCAGTTGGACCTGGGCGGAGGCATGGACGGGGTTGTGAACATCCTCGGGGCCGATGCCGAGGGGGTCCAGCTCTTGGGGATCAAAAAGGCTGGGGGCCTGACCCGGATCGGTTTGGATCTGCCTTCCCGCCACATGCTGATAGTTCGCCCCACCGGCCTGAGGAAAACCGGGGATTACCTGCGCACCACCGCCGAATCGGTCGGGACCCGGGTGGGCGCGCTGGCAGGGGCGTTCCGGGGCTGGGACGAGGTGGGTACCGGCCAAAGCCTGGGCCAATCGAGCCGGGCGATACGGCTGGGCACCGGCCCGCTGGAATTCGCGCAGGCCATCCGCCTGCGCTGGCCGGATGGGGTTCCCCAGGCCGAAATGGACCCCCAGGTGGACACCCGTTTCCAGGTGGTTGAATCGAACCGCAAGCCCACCAGTTGTCCCGTGCTTTTTGTCCAGGGCACCGATGGCAAGTGGGAGTATGTGACCGACTGCCTTGGGCCAGGCGCCCTGGGCGAACAGGGACCCGACGGTGCGGTGCGCCCGGCACGCCCGGTGGAGGTGCTGCGCCTGCCCGAGGGGGTGGGTCGCAGGAAGGGCAAGCTGGTTCTGCGCCTGGCAGAACCGATGGATGAGGTGATGTACCTGGACGGCGCGCGCCTGGCCGTGGTGGACCACCCTGTTGGCACGGAGATCTGGGCGGACGAACGGTTCAACTTCACCGGAGATGCCCCGACCAGCCAGTTGATGGTGGTGGGGAATCTGGTGGATCTGGCTGAAGCCACGGACAACGCCGGGGCAAACGCCCTGGAGATTCTGGCCCGGGCGGATGGCAACAGCGTGACCAATTTCCCCCGGCTGAGCTGGATGGGGATGGCGGGCCGGCACCGGCTGGACCTGCGGTTCCCGCAACCGGGTGGCAAGGGCCCCCTGGTGCTGTGCGGCGACGGAGGTGTGGACTACCCGTATCCGGAATCGATGTACGCGGCCTCGCAGGCGGGCTTTGGCTTGCTGCCGCCCACCCTGTCCCGTCGGGGCGGTGAAGGAAAATACACCCCGGTGGGTGAAATCGGCTTTCCCGCAGGGCTACCCAAGGCGATGTTCGCCCGCATTCCGGCGGGCGCCGAGGGCGGGGAACCCTGGCGGCTGGAAAGCAACCTGCGGGTGTATTGGGACCGCCTGCGACTGGGCCGGCTGGTGGGGAACGCGGAAACCGACAAGGTGGACGGTGTGACCGTCCGCTGGCAGGAACCCCGCGCCGCCACCCTGGACCGCGTGGGTTTTGCCAAGGAAATCCCGGCCGGGGAACTGGTGGGCTACGATGGCAACGCCCGGGATCCGGTCTCGGCCAGCCGCTGGAAGGGATCCTTCACCCGGCTGGGGGATGTGCAGGAACTGCTGGCTGGCGTGGATGACCGCGTGGCTGTGTGCGGGCCCGGTGACGCGGTGGATCTGGAGTATCTGCTGCCCGCCGAGGAACCTGGCCCGGGAATGACCCGCTCGCTGCTGTTGCGCGTGCACGGCTGGTGCAAGGACACCGCCCCCACCACGCTGACCGGGGCCAGTGTGGAGCCCCTGCCCTGGAGGGCCATGCCCGCATACCCGTGCACCCCCTCCCCGGATGAAAAGAACTGGGCCCCCCGCTGGAACACCCGCAGGTTCCGGTGACGGGCCACCCGACAGTTCACCCCCCCCTGTTTTGTTTTAATTTTTGAATTTTTATATTTTTGGAGCGAGTGATGAGTGACGTCGATTTGACCAGCGCGCCCGATGTGAGCCAACTGGAGTGCTTTCCCAACCCTCGGCCCGAGCGGGATTACCTGATTGAGATCACCTGCCCCGAGTTCACGACGGTGTGCCCGAAGACGGGGCAACCGGACTTCGGGACGCTGATTTTCAGCTATGTGGCCGACAAGACCTGCATCGAGCTGAAGTCATTGAAGCTGTACCTGCAGCGCTACCGCAACCAGGGCATCTTCTACGAGGTGGTGGTGAACAAGATCCTGGACGATTTTGTGCAGGTGGTGCACCCCCGCCGCTGCACGCTGACGGGCAAGTTCACACCACGGGGCGGCATTTCCAGCACCATCGTCGCCGAACACACGGCGCGCAAATGACCCTCATCCCCCAGCCTGCCGGCCGACCGGAAAATCCCAGCCGGTCGGAAGTGCTGGACGAGTATCTGGGCCTTTTGCCCTATGCGCCCTATCCGGTCCAGGAAGAGGCGCTGCTGGCGTGGTTTGCCGACGACCAGGGCGTGCTGGTGTGCGCCCCAACCGGCACGGGCAAGACGGTGATCGCGCAGGCGGCGCTGTACGAGGCGCTGCGCACCAACACGCGCGCCTACTACACCACGCCGCTGATCGCCCTGACCGACCAGAAGTTTCACGAACTGCGCGAGACGGTGGTCCGCTGGGGATTCCCCGCCGACAGCGTGGGCCTGGTGACCGGCAACCGCCGGGTGAATCCTGACGCACCCATCCTGATCGTGGTGGCGGAGATTTTGCTGAACCGACTGCTGCATCCGGAAACCAGCGCGCTGGAAGGCGTGGGCGCGGTGGTGATGGACGAGTTCCACAACTTTGCCGACCCGGAGCGGGGCATCGTGTGGGAACTGTCGCTGGCCAACCTGCCCAAGCAAGTGCGGTTGCTGCTGCTGAGCGCGACGGTTGGCAACGCCCTTGAGTTTTTGAATTGGCTGGAGCGGTGCCACGGGCGGAAGCTGGAATTCGTGGAGGGACGCGAGCGCAAGGTGCCCTTGAGCTTCCACTTTGTGCCCGACGAGTTCCTGGCCGATCAACTGACGCACATGGCCAAGGGCGAGGGGGAGCAGCGCAAGACTCCCGCCCTGGTTTTCTGTTTCAACCGCGACCAGTGCTGGAGTGTTGCCGAGGTGCTGAAGGGGCAGGACCTGCTGCCCCCGGGGGTGCGGACCGAACTGCTGGCGGCGATCGATGCGGAGGACATGAAGCGGGGTGCCGGGCCGCGGCTGGCGACCTTGCTGCGTCGGGGTATCGGCGTGCACCACGCGGGGCTGTTGCCACGGTACCGGCGGGTGGTGGAGAGCCTGTACGAGCGCAAGCTGCTGGCGGTGGCGGTGTGCACCGAAACCCTGGCGGCGGGGATCAATCTTCCGGCCCGTTCGGTGATCCTGACCAGCCTGGCCAAGGGACCGGCCGGAGGACAGAAGCTGATCGACGCCAGCAGCGCGCAACAGATTTTTGGACGGGCCGGCAGACCCCAGTTTGACGACAAGGGATTCGTCTACTGCATGGCGCACGAGGACGATGTGCGCCTGACCCGCTGGAAGCGGCAGTTTGACGCGATACCGGAAGACACCAAGGACCCTGTGCTCTTGCGCAAGAAAAAGGACCTGAAGCGCAAGAAACCCGAGAAGAGCGACAAATACCTGTACTGGACCGAGCCGCAGTTCCTGCAACTGCAGCAGGCCGCGCCCGCGCGCCTGTACAGCAAGGGTCCGCTTCCCTGGCGGTTGCTGGCCTACCTGCTGGAAGTGTCGCCCGAGGTGAACCGGATCCGCTCGGTGATCCGGAAGCGGTTGCTGGATGCGCCACGCATCAAGGCGGGCGAATTGCAACTGGACCGCATGCTGCTGGCCCTGCACAAGGGTGGCTATGTGAAACTGGAACCGGCACCGCCTGAACCGCAACCGGGCGTTCCGGAGCCAGCTCCCGGGACGAAGGCGGAAGGGGGGCTGGCGGTGCCGCCGGAAACGGCGCAGGCCACCGACAAGCTGCCGAGGCTGCTGGCCTTCCGCGGCGTGAACCCGATGCTGGCCGACTGGCTGTGCCCCTTGCTGGTGCGGGCGGATGACACGGAGCGCCTACAGCTTCTGGAAGGGCTGATGGAAGTGCCCGGCAATCTGGCCTGGGCGGTGCGGGTGCCCGAGGACCTGCCACCGGGCCCGCTGCAGCGGGAGTATCTGGACCCGGAACTGGTGAAGAAGGGGCTGATCGCCTCGGTGGCCAAATCGCCCGGGGAAGAGGAGGAGGAGCAGCCCGACGACGGTGACCGCCGCCGGCGCGAGCGGCCGCCCACCCTGGCAGACCGGGCGCGCATGCTGTTTGAGGCCCAGCACCCCGAGGTGGGCGAGGCCCCCATGCGCGGAGTGTGGGCGGCGGGGGAGGTTTTGCGCGGCTACCACGGCGACTTTGAGACCTTTGTGAAAAACCGCGACCTGCTACGGCAGGAAGGCGTGCTGTTCCGACACATGCTGCGGCTGATCCTTTTGGCGGGCGAGTTTGCCCGGGTGCCTCCGGAGGGTCTGGACGCGAAAGGGCAGTCGGAATGGCGCGACTGGATGCGCCGGTTGGCCATCGACCTCACCCGTTGCTGCGCGAAGGTGGATCCGCAGAGCACCGAGCAGACCACCGGCGGCGAGGAAGACCCGCTGCTGGCGGAGGATGTGCCACCCGCTGTGGCGAAGGTTTTGGAATTGCCCAGGGAAGAGGCACCGGCCAAACCACCGGCCCCGATTTTTGGCGCCGGGCTGGAGGAGGAACTGGACTGAGCCCACGGCTCTCCACCTTGCGGCACAATGCCCGGCAAGCGTAGTGTCGATCCCTTCGGGTTACTGGCTCCGGGGGCGGCAATGGGCGCAATTTGGGAAAGATTGGCAAGCGGCTTCCAGGCTATCACCCGGGACGGGGCGCGTGCCCGCTGGGCTTTGCTGGCCTGCATGAGTGTGGTGCTGCTGATTGGCGCGGCCGCCTACTACGGCAAGATCACCAGTGAGAAACGGTCGAACCGTTCCGCCATCCAGCGCTGGCAGCCGCAGATTCTGGGGCTGGAGCAGGGTGAGGACATCTCCCAGAAGTACGCCTACCCCAACCCGCCGATCATGTCGGTGCTGCTGCTCCCCCTGGCCAAGCTCCCTTCCGGGGTGATGGCCATCACTTGGTATCTGCTGAAGGTGGGCATGGCGGTGCTCTCCACCGCTTGGATTTTGGCGATGGTGGACCCGCAGAAGCGGTTGCCGTGGTGGGCGCAGGGGCTGGCCATTTTGCTGGCGATCCGGCCGATCATTGGCGACCTGCAACATGGGAATGTGAACCTGTTTGTGTTTTTCATCGTGGTGGCGGCCCTGCGGTTGGCGATGGCCGGCTGGAGTTTCAGCGGCGGCATCGCGTTGGCCTTGGCGGTGTCCTGCAAGGTGACGCCGCTGTTGTTCGTGCCCTATTTCCTGTGGAAGCGCGACTGGCGCCTGCTGGCCGGCTGGGCCGTGGGCATGGGGCTGTTTCTGTACCCGGGTGTGGTGCCCGCCCTGTACCTGGGCTGGGATGAGAACCAGCGGAACCTGGTGTCGTGGTATAGGGAGATGGTTCACCCGTTTTTGGTGGAAGGGAAAGTCACCAGCGAGCATCCGAACCAATCAATCCCGGGCCTGGTCTTCCGCATGCTGACCGAAAGCCCCTCGTTTGTGGTCTATCCAAACGGTGTGTTCACCCCGGCCGAATACCACAACATCGCCTCGCTTAGTCCGGCCATGGCCAAGCGGCTGGTGCAGGTCTGCATGCTGGGCTTTGTGGCGGCGGTGGTTTTCTGTTGCCGTAATCCCCTGGCCAAGGCGGGGGAGGGATTGGCCAGCAACCGGTACCTGGCCGCGGAGTTCGGTCTGGTTTGCATTGGCATGCTGCTGTTCAGCGAGCGCACCTGGAAGCACCACGCGGTGACGCTGGCACTGCCCTGGGCGGTGTGGGCGGCCGCCCTGGCGACCGCAACCAGCCGGCAGGCGCGGGCGGTTTGGATCGGGTTGGCGGTGGTGGCCCAGATCAGCCTGTGGACCACCAGCACCGGGTTGCTGGATGACCGCACCGCAAAAATGGGCCAGGTGTATGGCGGTTACACCTGGGCTTTCCTGCTGCTGGCAGTCGGCATGGCGGTCACCGCATGGCAGGGGCGCACGGCGCAGCAGGCCGAAACCACGAGCCTTGAACCGAACCTGAAACTGGCGGCCTGAAGTGGTGAAGAAAACAGGTGGCGAAAGAAGATTTCATGAATCTGAGGGTGCCCGGAACATTCCGGCCAAACTTTCGACAATAGCCAGCGTATATTGAATCAAGGGACCATTGTCCCACCCGCATCCGCCCGCGCAGCCTACCCTCCGCAACAAAAAGCCGAGGATGGTGGCGCGGGCGCGAGTTTTTGATGTTGGAAGGTTTTGCCGCCCTCAGGCCTTGCCCAGGCTGGCGCGCAGGCGATCGAGGGCTTCCGCTTGAAGCCGGGAGAGCCAAACCTCTTCCTCGGGTGTGAGATCCCTCACCAGATCGAGCCGCGTCTCCAATTCCCCATCCACCATGCGGACCTGGAGGTCGCGCACCAGGTCGCCCGGCAGTTGCTGACGCAGCAGGCGCGCATACAACTCACAGGTCTGGCGGGCGGGATCGAGGCAGGGGCAGGTCTGATTCCGGTCGAGACAATCGAGGTGCTCGCGGGCAGCCTGGTGGTAGGGATCGTCCGGGTCCAGCGTGTCCAGGGCCTTGGCAAAGTGGGGGCGAGCCTCCACACCGCGGCCCGCATGCACCAGGAACAGGCCCAGGGAAGTGGCGGCCTTGCCGGTCAACTCGGGGTGAGCCGATTCCATCGCCTGGCCGAGTGACTCGCGCAACAGGGATTCCGCCTCTTCCAGACGGCCCATATCCGCAAGAAATTGCCCCAGGTTGCGGCCGAGCTGGCTGACCAGGAAGGCGCTGCCCGAGGCACGGGCCTCGTCCAGGCCGGCGCGGTAGGCTGCCTCGGCCCCCTGCAGCTCACCCATTTGCGCCAACGCCAGGCCCTTGCCCTGCAGAGCCTGGATGGCGTAGCCGGTTTCGTTGCGGGCTCGGTAGCACCGCTCGGCGCGCTCGATGGCGGCCACACGGGCCGGACCATCGCCCAGCTTGCCTTCCAGATTGGCCAGAAGGCCGCAAGCATCCCCCAGCGCCCGCGATTTTTCCCCCTGCGTGATGTCGAGCCACTCGACAAACCAGCGCAGGAGCCGGCGCAGAACGACCGGGTCGGCATCGCTGTCGGGTTGGGCCAGGTCGCTGACATGGGCTGCCAGCGCCTCGGCCAGCTTGACGAGGTTGAACCCCTCGGGAGGATGGTGCGGCAGCAGCGGCACCTCGTCCAGGGTGGCGCGGGTTTCGGCCAACAGGGTGAGAGCCTGCAGCAGGCTGTTTTCGTCGCCAGCACCCGCCAGGCCGGGCAGGGCCTCTTCCAGGCGACGGGCGGCTTCCCGGGCCTCGCCGGTGGCCAGCAGGGCCTGGGCGAGAGGGAGCACCAGCAGGGCGCGCTGCCGGACGGCCTCGGTCGGATGGAGCGAGCCGGCCACGATTTGGGCACGACTGAAAGCCAGGCGGGCCGGCTCGAGCTGGCCCATCTGCGCCAACAACAAACCATGATCACGCAGGAAGCGCAGTCGCAGGGCCGCCCGGTCCGGGTGCTCGTCTGCGTCGGATCCGGGGAGCGTGGACACCGCCTGGCCGAAGGCGTGCTCAGCTTCATCGAACTGCCCGGTCCACGCGTGCACCCAGCCCACCTCGAACCAGGCGCGGGCCTGCCGGGCCTGGTCCGTCGTTTCGAGCGCCTCGGTCAGGGCGCGGCGAACCGTGTCGAGCGCGCGATCGGGCTGGTTGGCCTGCAGCCACTGCCGGGCCATCTGCAGGCGATCCGATTCAAGCTGGCCCAGCGGATCCACATCAAACTCCGAGGATTTTCTTCACCAGGGGCAACGCGGCGGCAAGCGCCTCGGGCAGCTTCTCCGGCTCTTTGCCACCCGCCTGGGCGACATTCTTCTGCCCGCCGCCCTTGCCACCCACCAGCTTGGCCAGTTCGCCCACCAGCTTGCCGGCCTCCACCCCTTTGGCGTGGAGCGCGTCGCTCACGGCCGCCATGAGGCCGGCCTTGCCTTCCTCGCGGAAGCCCAGCACCAGCACCACCGGCTTCTTGGCCAGCTTGAGGCCGCGCAGCAGTTGCTCGCGCGCCTGGTCGGCCGGGCAGGGAGGCAGCTCGATCGCGGCGAAGAGGGCATCGCCCACCTCGTGCGCGCCGGCGAGCATCTTCTCGATGGCGGCGGCGAGGTCGCCGGCGGCGGCCTTCTT
Organism: Planctomycetaceae bacterium UBA6894; assembly: GCA_002451275.1. Taxonomy (GTDB): domain Bacteria; phylum Planctomycetota; class Planctomycetia; order Gemmatales; family Gemmataceae; genus UBA6894. The sequence goes on from DKBS01000061.1 coordinate 11,237, forward strand.
CACCTTGTCTTCCAGCGCCTTTTTCTCTTCAAGCAGCGCGTCGATCCGG
>DKBS01000061.1:11611-17799 GCA_002451275.1 Planctomycetaceae bacterium UBA6894
AGCACCCTGCTGGCCAGTTCGCCGGCGACACCCTGGATGCGGCGCACCCCCTTGGCCACCGGCTCCTGGCCGGTGATGTGGAAGTGGCCGGCCTCGCCGGTGCGGGACAGGTGGGTACCGCCGCAGAACTCGACGGAATCGTCGGCGCTGGCCTGGCCGATGGCATCCTGGCCGATGAGGACCACACGGACCGGATCGGGATATTTTTCGCCGAACACGGCGCGCACGCCGGGAATCTTCTTCGCCTCCTCCAGGGGCATGGTGGCCACCGTCACCGGGCGGTTGGCGCGGATCTTCTCGTTGACCAGATCCTCGATGCGGCCGATTTCAGACGGGGTGAGGGGCTTGTCGTGCGTGAAGTCGAAGCGGGTCTTCTCGTGATCGACCAGCGAACCCTTCTGGTCCACCTTGTCGCCCAGCACCTCGCGCATGGCCCAGTTCATCAGGTGGGTGACGGTGTGGTGGCGCATGATGGGCAGGCGGCGCTCGCGGTCGGCCTCGAGGAACGCATCCTGGCCGACCTCGACCAGACCGGATTCGACGCGGCCCACATGGAGCACGGCATCGCCCAGGCGCTGGGTGTCCTCGATCCAGAAGCGTCCGGTGGGGGTGGTGGCCCAACCGCTGTCGCCCACCTGTCCGCCCTGCTCGGCGTAGAAACAGGTGCGGTCGGTGACGATGGCGCAGGTGTCGCCGGCCTTCAGGGTGCCCTGGCGCTGGACCTTGTTGTCGGTCACATAGCCCAGCACCTTGCCCGTGGTGCTGAAACCGTGGTACTTCAGCGAGTCATCGCACGGGGGGATCTCCCCCTCCAGCGCGGTGATGACCAGCTTCTTGCGGCCCTTGCCCGAGGTGTCGCGGAACTCCTCCATCTTCTGGTGGTAGCCGGACAGGTCGATGGTGAGGCCTTCTTCCTCGGCCATCTGGCGGGTGATGTCGACGAAGAGGCCGTAGGTGGTGTGCAGGTCGAACACCTCGTGGCCGCCCAGCACCTTGCCACCGGACTTGCGGGTCTTCTCGGCGACCTCGGAGAACAGGCGCATGCCGCGGTCGAGGGTGCGGAGGAAGGCCTCCTCCTCATCGACCAGCACGCGCTGGATCTCGGCCTGGCGCTGGCGCACCTCGGGGAAGGCGTCGCCCATGGCTTCCGCCACCGCGGGAACCAGCTTGTGCAGGAACGGCTCGCGGGTGCCCAGGTACTGGCGGCCGTAGCGTTCGGCGCGGCGCAGGATGCTGCGCACCACATAGCCGCGCTTCTCGTTGCTGGGGGTGGCGCCATCGGCCAGGGAGAAGGACAGGGCGCGGATGTGGTCGGCCACCACGCGGTAGGCGGTGTCGCGCATGTCATCGAGCCGGCCGGTGTAGGCGGGGGCCTTGGTGAGATCCTGGATGGCCGAGAACAGGCTGCCGAACAGGTCGATGTCGTAGTTGCTCCGCTTGCCCTGCAGCACGGCGCTGACGCGCTCGAAACCCATGCCGGTGTCGACATGCTTGGCCGGGAGTGTGCTCAGGCTTCCATCGGGGTTACGGTTGAACTGAATGAAAACATTGTTCCAGATCTCGATGCAGCGGTCGGTCCCCTTATTCACCAGAGCTGCGCCCGATTTGTCGGGAGTGAGGTCGATATGGATCTCGGTGCAGGGGCCGCAGGGGCCGGTGTCACCCATCTCCCAGAAGTTGTCCTTCTTGTTGCCCAGGTGGATGTGCTCCCTGGGGATGTTGGTGGCCTTGGCCCAGATTTCGGCGGCCTCGGTGTCTGCCCCCAGCTTGTGCTCGGGGTCCCCCTCGAACACGGTGGCGTGCAGGCGGGTGGGGTCGAGTCCCCACACCTCGGTGAGGAGCTGCCAGGCCCAACGGATGGCTTCCTCCTTGAAGTAGTCGCCGAAGGACCAGTTGCCCAGCATCTCGAAGAAGGTGTGGTGGTAGGTGTCCTTGCCGACATCGTCGAGGTCGTTGTGCTTGCCGCCGGCGCGGATGCACTTCTGCGTGTTGACGGCGCGGCGGTAGGGGCGCGAGCCGGTGCCCAGGAACACATCCTTGAACTGGTTCATGCCGGCGTTGGTGAACAGCAGCGTGGGGTCTTCCAGCGGTACCACGGGGCTGGAGGGCACAAAGGTGTGCCCGTGCTTGCCGGTGAAGAAGTCGATGAACTCCTGACGGATCTGGCTGGCTGAGCGGGTACTCATCGGGTCACCTCGGGACATGGTTTTTACAAATTGGCTGTCAGTGGACGGGCGGCCCGGCGGCCCACGCCGACTCCGTGGCGACGCGTGTCACCTCGACGAGCGGCACCTGATGCGACCGGGAGATGGATTGGCAGTCATCGAATTCGGGGCTGGGCTGCCACTCGAGGGCTCCCTTGAGGCCCTGCAGCTTGGCCCACTTCACGCGCACCGTGCCCCAGGGGGTGACGCATTCGCCGGCCTGGCGCGGCAATTTCCACCGGGCGACACGCGTTCTGCGCAGTCCCAGGGACCGGGTTTCCGCCAGCACCAGCGCGGCGATGGCCGCCTCTTTGCCTTCGGGCGCCAGGACCACCAGCAGGCAGCCGGGCCGGCCCTTCTTCATGTGGGTGGCGATGGTGTAGGCATCGAGCGCCCCGGCTAGCAGCGCCTGGCTGGCCGCGTGGCCGATCACTTCGCCGGGCTGGTCGTCGATGGTGGTCTCCAGTTGCCAGACCCAATCGGTCTCCAGACCGGTGGAGGCGCTTCCCTGCCCCACAAAGACCCGGAGGAGGTTGGGGTGGGTGGGATAGCGGCGGGTGCCCGCCCCATGGCCGACGCGGTCGTAGGTGAGCAGGAGCTGGCTGGTCCACTGGTTCACCCAAGCCTTGAGGACCGCGGCACCTGTGGGCGTGGTGAGTTCCCCCTCGACGGGGTTGGGCGCCAGGGGCAGGCCACGCATGAGCAGGGCGGTGGCGGGAGCCGGGACGGGCATCCAGCCGTGGTCGCACTTCACGCGACCGCTGCCCAGGGGAACCGGGGCGGCGGAAAGATGGTCGATGTCGAGCAGGTCCAAGGCGTAGGCGCTGCCCAAAATGTCGGTGATGCTGTCGAGGGCACCCACCTCGTGGAAGTGGACTTTTTCGAGGGGGACATTGTGGATGGCGGCCTCGGCCTCACCGAGGACCTGGAAGGCGTCGAGCGCGCGCTGGCGGGCCCGGGGGGGCAGTTCCGAGGCGACGATGATGTCCTGGATTTCAGGCAGGTGCCTGGCGGGCTGGTCTTCGGGCGCCTCAATCTCGAGGTGCAGGGCGCGGACACCGCAGTGGCTGACTTCTTCGACGCCGAGGGTGACCGGCAATTTCAACCGGTCGAGCATGGCGCGGAGGGGATCGACGGGGGCGCCGGCATCGATGAGGGCGGCCAGAAGCATGTCGCCGGCGATCCCGCTGAAGCAATCGAGATGCGCCGTAGCCACGAACTACCCCATCTAGCCCATTGCCTGAAAAAACAAATGGCCCGGGCGGGACTTGAACCCGCACCTCCGTACGGAGACAGGCTTCTAAGACCTGCATGTCTGCCATTCCATCACCGGGCCATGGGTTTCCTTGCGAAAACCACGCTTTGATTATGCTAGCGCAAAGGCCGGCACAATTGCAGGCTTTTTAACGGCAAAATTGGGGGTGGAAACGGGCCTGGGCACCGGTTCAGGCGGGGCCCGGCCCGGTGGAGGCCAATTTCTTGATCAGCACCAGCGAGTGGCGGCCGCTTTTGTCGTACTTTTCCTTGCGGGCCGCGGGAAGGCTCTCCGACGAGCCGGGCGAGAAGCCCCCCTTGTTCTGGAAATAGTTGAAAGTCTGGGTGGACAGGCAAAACAGCTCGTCCATGCCAGCCTCGCGGGCCCTAGCCTCGGCGTATTGCATCATTTTCGAGCCGATACCCCGGTTTTCAAACCGTGGATCCACGCAGACGCAGGCCAGTTCGGCCTTCTTCTCGGCGGGGTAGAGGTGCACCGCGGCGCAGGCCACGGGTGTGCGATCCACCTCGAAGACAAAGAAATCGGGCGCCTGCCGCTCGATTTCCGCGCGGGTACGGCGCACCAGTTCCTCGTTTGCCACGCCGTCGGCGATGAGGCTCAGGATGGTGCGGCTGTCGCTTTTCTTGGCGGGACGGATGGACTGGTACTCGTTGGCGTGCACCATGGTGCCCACGCCCAGGTTGGAAAAGACCTCGGCCAACAGGCCCTCTTCCATGCGGCCATCGATGATATGGACCCGGGGCACGCCCAGGCGCACGGCCCGGACGCCCTGCTCCACCTTGGCGGCGACTTCCTGGGGCAGGAGGTCGCGGGCGGTGCGCAGCAGGGTATCGGCCTCCTCCACCGACATGGACCGAATGAGCCGGGCTTTGCCTTCTTCGGGCGGGTGGCGGGTGAGGACAGGCTTGATGGCCTCGGCCACCTTTTCGTTCACCTTGGCCGGCAGGACGACCCCGGGGTGGGTGTTGAGGTAGATGAGCTTGGCGGCCTTGAGGGCAACGGCCACATCGACAGCGACCACATCGGAATTGAGACGGAAGGAGCTGCCCTCGCCGTCGCTGGCAACCGGGGGCACGACCGGGATAACCCCTTGGGCGATGGTGGACAGCAGGAAATCACTGTTCACCCGCTCGACCTTGCCGGTGTGGCGGAAATCGACCCCGCCGATGATGCCCATGGGGTGAGCCACCAGGTAATTGCCGGTGGCGCCGCGCAGATCGGCCCCATCCAGCCCCTCGACGAGCTCGTAGCTGACCCGGGTGCTGGCAAAGAGGGCCAGTTGCAGCGTGGCATCGTCGGTCAGGCCGGAGCCATCGAGATTGGTGGGGGTTTCGCCGGTACGCTGGGCCAACCGGGTAATCTGGTGAGCCGCCCCATGCACCAGGACCACGCCGATACTGAGCGACCGCAAGAGCGCGATGTCTAGCAGAAGATTTCTAAAATTTTCATCTTCAACCACGGCGCCATCGATTGCAATCACGAAGACCCGATCCCGAAAGCGGGGCACATACCGCAGGATCTCGCGGAGATGGGTGAGGCGATTCATGGCGGGGGCGGTTTCCCGATACTGCGGGCTGAAATTCCAGACGGGCCGACACAAAAGTCTATCAGGCCACACCGGTTTCCGGGTGGGGTTTTCACCCTCTGGCTTGGTTGACCCGGGGCACCGGCCACCTACTATGACTTTTTGTTCAGAAGCGATGGTTATGACGATCGCGACAGCGGAACAAAACCACCCCGGGGGCAGACATGGCTGGCACCAATTCAGGGATTCAAAATGTGGTCATTGTGGGCTCAGGCCCGGCCGGCTGGACCGCTGCCATCTACTGCGCCCGGGCCAACCTGAACCCTCTGGTGGTGGAAGGGGCGGTCACTGAAGAAAACCGCATGAAAGGTACCCTGCCCCTGGGCCAGCTGAATCTCACCACGGAAGTCGAGAATTTCCCGGGGTTTCCGTCCGGCCACCTGCGGGAATACCTGTCCACCTCGCTGCCAGAAGATCGCCAGCCGTTCTGGATTCTGGACAAGGGCAATCAGCCGGCCCACGGGGTGACCGGCCCGGAGCTGATGGAGCTGATGCGGCAGCAGGCGGTGAATTTTGGCGCGCGCATCATCACCGATGATGTGACAGAGGTGAATTTCACCAAGCGGCCGTTCCACCTGGAGACCCTGGAAAACGGCTCCATTCAGGCGCACGCGGTGATCATTGCCACGGGTGCACGGGCCAACTGGCTGGGCCTGCCCAGCGAGGAGCGGTTCAAGAACAACGGCGTTTCCGCCTGCGCGGTGTGCGACGGCGCCCTGCCCCGCTTCCGCAACAAGGAGCTGGTGGTGGTGGGTGGTGGCGACTCGGCGGTGGAAGAAGCAAGCTACCTGACCAAATTTGCAAGCAAAGTGTATCTGGTGCACCGTCGGGATAAACTGCGCGCCTCGAAAATCATGGAAAAGCGGGCTTTGGAAAATCCCAAGATTGAAGTGGCGTGGAACAGCGCGGTGGACGAGGTGCTGGGCACCGATCAGGACGGCGTGACCGGGGTTCGCCTGGCCAGCACCACCGGCGGGCAGAAGCGGGAACTCAAGGTTTCTGGCATGTTTTTGGGCATCGGCCACACCCCGAACACCGACTTTTTGAAGGGTGCCCTGGAACTGGACGACAAGGGGTATATCGTCTGGAAGAAAATGATGCGCACCAACACCTCGGTGGACGG
>DKBS01000061.1:18097-18323 GCA_002451275.1 Planctomycetaceae bacterium UBA6894
CAACTACCGCCAGGCGATCACGGCGGCCGGAAGCGGCTGCATGTCGGCCCTGGACGCCGAACGCTGGCTGGCGGCGGAGGGGATTCACTGATTTTTCCGTCGGACCGGATCTGTTTGCCTGTTAATTCAGGGTGACAGAAACGGGTAACGGAGTATGATTGAAAAGTCGGCAAACCACCGACTTTGACAACCAAGACCTCGTAGCTCAGCTGGTAGAGCACGCGAC
>DKBS01000020.1:0-991 GCA_002451275.1 Planctomycetaceae bacterium UBA6894
TCTGCAACACCTGGTGCCCCTGCCCCTGCGTGCTGAAGTAGAGCGCGGAGCGCAAGCCGCGGTAGAATTCCTCCTCCTGGCTTTTCGGGTTGTGGAAGCAGATGAGCGTGGGATCGATCTTGCAGAGGGCCTTCTCCTCCTCGTCCATCGGCGGGAAGAGCGGCACATGGCCCAGCACCGGCAAGCCCAGCCGTTGACGGATCTCATCGGGGGACTTGAAGGTCCGGTCGGAGCGCTCCAGCAGCCAGGCAAGGCCGCCGCCCAACGCCGCGCCGAAAATACCGCCCGCCACGATCATCAGGCTCTTGCGGCTGGGCACCTCCGACCCGATTTCCGGGATACGCCCAAGCTCCTGAGCCTCGTACCCGCCATTGTCTTTGGTCATCAGGTACTGTTGCTTCATCTGCTCGGTGAACTCCATCTGCCGCTCGGAGTTCTCGATCTTGCGGGTCAGATCCTGCTTGCGATCCTCCATCGCCTTGTGCTTGTCGAGATCTTCCTGCAACGACTGCAGTTGATCCTTCACCTTGCCCAATTCGGTTTCGTACTCGTCAATGCGGGTACCGTAGTGCTGCAACAGGGATTGCGCCTTGGTGCTGAACAGCTCGTCCTCGCCTACCCCATACAGCGAGGCGGGTTTGCCGTCCGCCCCTTTGGGGATCAGGCCCTTCGCCAGCTTGTCGTTGTAGTCCCGGATCTCGGAGATTTCCTCGGTCAGGTTTTTCACATCGGGATGGTCCTTGCCCAACCCCTGACGGGAAAGCTGCTTGACCTTGCGCTCCAGCAGGCGGATTTCCTGGTTCCGGGTCAGGTTCATTTCCTTGGAAGGGTCGTCCCCACCCGCGCTGGGCAGCAGGTCCGACTGGCTGAGGGTGCCGGCCAACCGCATCTGGTCGGTCAGCTCCTCCTGCCGCGCCTTCACGCGGTCCAGCCGGTTCATCAGTCCGCTGGCTTTTTCCTGCAGCACCTTCTGCTGGTACACCACACCCGA
>DKBS01000020.1:1318-21944 GCA_002451275.1 Planctomycetaceae bacterium UBA6894
AATTCGCGGCGGGAATTGGTGATGGTCCGCTCCAGGCGGGTCATCTGCATGTCGTTGGCCAGGTTGTATTTCAAATCGAGCCAGTTCTTGTAGCCCTTCACCACGGCCTTGAGGGCCATCACGCATTCGGTTTGGGAAGTGCCCTGAAAACGAATATTCAGCACATTGTTGGAGGCGGCGGTGGCACCAGCCTCCTTGGAGCGCGTGATGCCCAGCCCGCCCCGCAAATATTCAATCAGCGGCTGGATTTCGCGCCCTTGGAACGGATTGATGGGGGTCGGGTTGGCACCGGTGCCGGCATCCGTGGCCGGCTGGCCCGCTGTGGTCCCCTGGGCCACACCGGTGGCGAACTCACCCTGCTGAAGCAGCGTGGCCGCTTCCTTGAGAACCTGGTCGCTCTTGATCACGGTCACCTGGAGCTGGACGTAGTCATCCAGGATCGCCGTGCGGAAATCGCCGCCGATTTCGCCCTTCTTCTTCAGCACCATCAGGTCCACCGCGGCCGCGTAAAATTGCTGCACCCGCAGGGTGAACAGTCCGGCAGCCACCAGGCCGATGATGGTGGTGACAATGATCAGCCCCATCCGCTGCTGCAGCATGCGGAGGATATTCAGCGGATCCTCCGGAGGCCGCATGGCCTCCATGGGCACGCCGGTCCCCTGCTGTGCCTGCAGGGCCACATCGTTCAACCTGGGTTGCAAACCGGAAGACATGACCACGCGCCCCCCTGGGGACAAAATGGGCCACCGGTGCTCCCCGGGACCCCTTTTCAGGACTGAGCCAGCAAGACTTTATGCTAACTGGTGAACAGGGCCCTTCACAGGCTGTTGGGCCTGAATCAGTTGCTCAAAACGGGCTAGCAAAGGCTGCAACTGCGCTAAAATCCGCCAAACCGTTTCATCCTGCGGATCACCCTGCAGGCTGACACGGCCGACAACCATACCCCGCAGCACCACGGGCAGTTCCGTTTTCCAGCATTTATCGGTGTCCAGCTTGCCGCCCAGCCGCTTCCAGCGGGCGTGGAAGGCCTCGTGCGCCACTGGCATGTTCACATCCAGAGTGATGGCCTGCAGGTTCAGTTCCAGGGCCTTCGCCAGCAGCTCTTCCCACAACTCTTCCCAAGGGCCTGAGCCCTGCAGGCGCACCAGCATGGAGTTGTTCTCCTCATCGCTGGACCCCTTTGCGGTGAAGGTTTGCTTCAGGCGGGCGTAAATCAACCGGCATTCAGACTTGCCGAACAGGTCGAAGACCACAAACCCAAGGCCCAAGAGGGCCAGGGTCAACCAGGCCACCCGGTCATCCTGCCAGCGGAAAGCCAGCACCAGCGCGGTGGAGGTCACCAGGCCCAGAAAGGCCACCAGGATCATCACATGCGCCGGCTTCCACCCTGCCCTCGCCAGACAGTGGTGCAAATGGCCCCGGTCGGCGGTGTAAATGCTTTTTCCGGTCAGCTTGCGGCGAACGATCGCGGCGGCGGTGTCGAGGATGGGCAGAAACAGCAGGCACACCGGCAAAGCCAAGGGGAGCGGGGCATCCCCTTTGCGCTCGAGGTTCACCGCCATCATGGTGAGCAACAGGCCCACCGACATGCTGCCGCTGTCGCCCAGGTAGACGCTGGCGGGCGGCCGGTTGTAGGTGAGAAAGCCCAGCAGGGCACCCGCCAACGCCACAGCCAAGAGCAGAGTGAGCGTCTGGCCCGAAAGGTAGGCCAAAACCGCCAAGGTCACCGAACCCACCAGGCCCACACTGGTGAGCAGACCGTCCATGCCGTCCAGCAGGTTGGCGGCGTTGATGGCGCCCAGGAAAAGGAAATAACTAAAGGGAATGGCCAAGGGCCCCAGCGGAATGGGCCTGGCCATGAATTCCACCTGATCCACCCGCAGGCCACCCGGCAGCACCACCAGGGTGACCGCGACAATCTGGCCCAGCAGCTTGTGCCGGCCGCGCAGGTCGAACCGATCGTCCAGCACACCCACCATCACCAGCATGGCAACCCCACCCAAAAGGGCAGCCATGCGGCCCATGGGGGGCAGATCACCCGCCCCGTGCGCCAATTGCCACCAGACCCACAGTCCGGTGGTCAGCACAAGACCGGCAATGACCACCAAACCACCCACGCGGGGGATGGGGTCCTTGTGAATTTTCCGGTGGCCATCGGGTTTATCCACCAGACCCAAAGGCACGGCCCAGCGGCGCAGCACGGGTGTCAAAAGCAGGGCGGTGGCCAAGGCGCACATGAACGGCCAAGCCAGTTCCGCCAGATGGAGCGCCGGTGTTTCCGCCAAAAAGAGCACGGTGTCGATGCCTCAGGAGACCTTGGCGAGCATCGCGTCGTCAAGCATTACAGACGCACCACGACGCAGAAAGTTCACCACCACCACGAATCGGCGCCCCGAAACACTCGAAAGGATGGTGCCGGTTAGGCCCTTTAGGGGGCCTTGTTTGATCTCGACCTCCATGCCGGGCTCCAGCTTGTCCTCCGCGGTGACCGCAGCGCCACAGGCGATCAGCGTGCGCACCTGACGGATGTCCGCATCAAATCGGGCCTGGTCCGGAACTATCTGTACCGAGGCCGCATGCCGGCAGGTGACACCCACATGGTGCTCCTCGTCGTCGGCGTAGAGGAACAGGTAGCCGGGGAAAATCGGCAGGAAGGAAGTGAACATCTTCCCGCGAATGATATGCCGCCTTTGGGAGCACGGCATGAAATAGGGAATTTCCCGCTGGCGAAAAAAACGGGCCAGCATCTTTTCCTGACGGGGCCGGGTATGCACCAGCCGCCATTTACGCCCCCGCTCGCTCACCAGCAAATCGTGGTCGAACAGGTCCTCGGGGTAGGTGGCCGGTTCTTCGGGCAAAATCGGCATAAACGGCAGCAATCCTGCGGGGACGAAAGACCTCACCGACCTGGGCTTTTGGTCTCAGGAAAAGGTAGCTCACAATTCCCACTGGGAGACGAAATAGTGAGCTAACTGGATTGAATTGGCTTTTGATTACCGGAAACTCTCTCCCAACTTACTGAACGAGAGTTTTCCCCAAAAGGGGACAGATGATCGAGTGCTGGATCTCTGTCCCAAAACGAAAGATTGGGCAGTGCCGAAGAGAGGACTCGAACCTCCACTCCCTTGCGAGAACTAGCTCCTGAGGCTAGCGCGTCTGCCAATTCCGCCACTTCGGCAACATTTTTAACAGTATCTGTGTTCCCGGAATCCGTCAAGGAAAGGGGCCGGTTTTCCTTGCCCCAAACTATTGTCAGACCGCCGTTTGTGCCGGTGCCGCGGTTTGCTGCACATTGTCTTCCCCTGCCCCGGTGGTACCGGCCAGGGGATTCCACGGGGTGCCGAAAACCGGATCGGAACAGAGAGCCCGGAGATCCGCCCACCAACCAGGCACCCCGTCCAGCCCCGCTTTTTCCCGCGCAAGGGTCAGGGGGATTGGCAATTCCTCGACCAGCGCCCCCAAAAAGGTCGCCTTGGCGATCATCTCCACGCGGGCAAAGGCGGTTGGAGATTGCAGGTTAAGCGCGGGGCCCATCTCCCGTCGCAGCATGCGGATGGGGGTTTCCGGGTCATTGCCGGGCACGGCCATCACCCAGCGGGCCGCCCCCCGACGCAGCCATGCTCCCCACCCCGGCCATCCGGGTTCCGGCTTAGGGTCCAGGGCCAGGCCCCACTGACCCAACCGACTCCACACACCGTGGAAAAACCGCCCCAGGCCACTCCAGCCCGACTGCGGGCGTGGGGCCAAAACCAAATGGGCCAGATCGAGTTTTTCAGCCATCTGCTTCAGCTTGTCGGGGCCCGGGTAGCCCTCCGGCGGCCCTCCCAGCAGCAGAATCCGCCCTGCACGGGCCTGCTCCAGCGCGCGCGATAGCCAGGGCCCCTGCCCCTCTCCAGGGTGCGGGTCCACCACCAAGGGGTCAGGAAACGCTGGGGAGGCCCATTCGGTTGCAGTGATGACCTGCGTGATTCCGGGCTGGCAGGGAAATGTCTGGATCAAGCTTTCAAGGGCGGCCAGTGCTTCGGGCCGATGATCAGTGATCACCAGCGTGAAGGGCTGTCCGGTCAACGATGGCGGTGGTTGATACTGCGGCATCGGCGCGTTCCTTGGTTCCCGGCACCGGGGCCGACGCCTCGAGGCGCACGCACACCAGCGGTTTGCCCACCGCTTTGTCGTCCGGATCGTGCGGCGAACGGGCTATCGTTTGCACCCGCATGGACGGGGCGACAAACCACCCCTCCCCCAGGCGCTCCGGCTCGGTGACCACCAACACGCCCCCGAACCGGGTTGCCGCCTCCAACAAGGGTGACCAGGTCACCAACGTTTCAAACGGCAGCCCCAGTGCATGGGCCAGCAGGTGATCTTCCACCTGAAAGAATACCAAACGCCCACCGGCCTGCCGGTTCATCCGGATGGTTTCCGCCAACACCGCGCGATCCCCCGGACCGGCCCCCTCCTGACGGGCCCACCAGCACCACCAGCCGGCACACCAAAGGCCCAGGCCACAGGCCGCACCATAGGCCAGCCCACGCATCCTGCCGGGGGATGCCTGCCTGGCCCATTGCCGGCAAGCCGGTCCCAAGGCACAACCAAGCCACAGGGCCAGACCGGGAAAGAGCGGAACCAGGTAATCGGCCCGCTTGAAACGGGCCAGGCTCAACAAGACCAGGCCACCCAGCACCCAGGCCAGGCCCCATCGGCCCAAGGCCTCGGACGGATTGCCGGGGTCTCCCCCCCGGCGACGCCACCAGAGCCAGCAGGCACCGGGAATCAGCAGGCTGGCCGGTAGGGCGCTCAAGGGCAATTGCCCCAGATAGAACCAGAACGGGTGCCCCCGCAACCGGCTGCCGCCGAGGCCACGGCCCACATGGTGCAGGCCGAAAAATTCCGCTCCGAATTGTCCGTCTGTCACCAGGTCGGCACGCCAGTACCACGGCCAAGCCGCCAGGCTGCCGGCCACCAGGGCGCACCCGCCCCAGAAGGCCCAGCGCCACAGGCCGGGATTTTTGGGCTCCATGGCCAACCGGCAGGCCAGCACTGCACCGGGCAGCACCACCGCCATTGGCCCCTTGATCAACCACCCCCAGGCGAAACAAACGGAGGCCGACACCAACCAGGCAACCCCGCGCCACCCGGTGGCCCCCCTGCCCCCTTCCAGCGCCAGCAAGCCCAGCGCGATGGCAGAGCCCAGGGCCGCATCGGTGCGGGCGGTTCGGGAAAGCCAGACAAACGCCGCCATGGTCACAAGCAGCAGGGTCGCAAGCTGTCCTTCAGCGCGGCAACCCCGCCAGGCTGTCAGTCCAAGGATCGCCCCAATCACCGCCAGGCCCGACAGGGCGGCGGGCAACCGCGTGGTCCAGGCATTCGGGCTGTCCAGCCCGAGCCATCGGGTGCATGCCGCCACGGCCCAGTAGTAGCCCGGCGGCTTTTGCGCCTCGAGGGTGCCGTCCGGCAGATGGGAAGGCCCCCACTGCCGGTGGTCCAGATACCACCGCGCGTTCAGGGCGGCCCGGGCCTCATGGCTGGCATCGAGCTCGCGCCGGCCGAGTTGAAAGAAGAACAGGAAAAGAGCCGCGCCCACCAACACCCACGGGGCGACTTTTCCCCATGCGGGCCCTGCAAACGGGGAATGGGCCTCCCCGCACTGCTCCGCCTTTTCAGGCGGCATGGCGCAGGCCCCCACCATGCTGGTGGAACCGCTGGTAGAAGGGATTGGATTTCATCAGCTCGGCATGGCTGCCCAGCGCCACCACCTTGCCCTGGTCCAGGACCAGGATACGGTCGGCGATCTCCAGGGTCTGCAACCGGTGGGTGATCACCAGCACGGTGCGGCCCGGCAGGAATTCACGCAGCGCCTCGTGGATCAGCGCCTCGCTCTCGGCGTCGGTCTGGCTGGTGAACTCGTCCAGCAGCATGATCGCCGGGTCGCGGAGGATGGCGCGCGCCAGGCAGATGCGTTGTTTCTGCCCGCCCGAAAGCTTGCCTCCGCACTCGCCGGCCTGAGTCTGGTACCCCTGTGGCAGCCCCATGATGAACGAATGCGCGAAGGCCTTCTTGGCCGCGGCCTCCACCTGCTCGGGCGAGGCGTTGCGGTGACCGTAGGCGATGTTGTTGAAGATAGTGTCGTCGAACAGCACCGTCTCCTGGGTGACCATTCCCACCTGCTTGCGGAAGGAACGCAGGTTCACCGTGCGCAGGTCGGCCCCCTCGAAGAAGATGCTGCCATGCTCCGGATCATAGAAACGGGGCAGAAGCGACAGGAGGGTGGATTTGCCGCAGCCGTTGCCGCCCACCAGCGCCAGCACCTCGCCGCGCCGGATCTCCAGGGAGATGTGGCTGAGGATGGGCCTGCCGGGATCGTAGGAAAAGCACACGTCACGGAACTCGAGGAACGGATGCTCCTGGCCGGGTCCGGGCAGGTGGACCTGAGGCACCAGGCGCAGGGTGCCGTTGGGCTCCCGTTCCACACGCGGGCCCTCGGGATTGGGCTGGATGCGCGGTTCCCGGTCCAGGCACTGGAAAATTCGGTCCGCCGCGGCCTCGCCCGCCTGGATCTTGGTGAACACGCTGGAAAGCTTGCGCACCGGGTCGGCAATGGCGACCAGGAACACATAAAGCTGCAGCAGCTCCTCGGTCTCCAGCGGCACATCGGTGAATTTCAGCCCGAAGATGGAGGTTTCCTTGCGCAGCACCAGGTAGGACCCCACCAGCAGGGCGGCCGCCACCGCTGCGATGCCGAGCACCTCGATGGTTGGCCCGGCGAAGGCGTCGATCTTCACCACCTTCATCGCGCGCTTGTAGTAGTCGCGGGTGGCCTGCCGGAAACGACGCCGCTCGTAGGGCTCCATGGTGTAGATCTTCACCACGCGAATGCCCGCGAACGATTCCTGCAGAATTTTGAAAATGGTGGAGACGCGCTCCAGCAGGCGGCGAGTGGCCTGCTTCATGGTCCTGCCGATCTTGCCCAGGAAAAAGGCGGCGACGGGGACCATCACCAGGAACAGCAGCGTGAGCCGCCAACTGATCATGCCGGCCAGCACCACGCAGGCGACCACGCGCAACGGCTCGGCGATCACCTTGCCGAACAGGGTCTTGGTGCCCGTGCCCAACGACTCCATGTCGCTGGTGAAGCGGGACATCAGGTCGGCGGTGCCCCGGTCGTTGAACTGATTCACATCCTGCCGGAGAACCTGCTGGTAGAAGCGGTTCCGTAGGTCGTAGAGACTGCGCCCAACCACGCTGCCCACCAGCCAGTCCTGCAGAAACTCGAAGACGCACTTGATGATGGTGGCGATCAGCACCGCGCCCAGCAGCACGGCCAGCACCCGGAAGGAATCCTCTGGCAGCCACTCCACGGCGAATTTACGGGCCATGCGCCAGCGGTAAATCGACCGGCGCAGAGTCTCGATCTTGGCTTCCCGCTTCACCTGGTCGCGGGTCAGGTCGCGCAGACGGTGCTCCACCTCGGGATTGGAAGGCACCCCCTCCAATTCGAGGACCTTGTCCTCGTACCGCCTCAATTCCGTTTCGGTGCTGTCGATTTCCTTCTGATTGGCGCTGATCCGGGAATCAATCTCCTGCACCAGGGTCTGGTCGCTGCCCAGAATCTTCAGGATGGGGTAAATGCTGGTGAAGTTGAGGCCCCACAGTATCGCCGCGAGCACAGCGCACAACAGCGAGAGGAGGAAGCGACCCCGATAAGGCCACGTGTGCCGCAAGGCCCTGATGAAATTACGCATGCATTCTCTTTCCGGATGCCTTCCCTGGCTGGTCCCGGCGTGCGGGCGCTAGGTTGTAGCATTCCGTCTCCCGGGGCCACAACCCAACCCTGCCCCGGCATCCGGCATTAGGTGCCGGCTGCTTTGTAAAAAATGCAAAAATTACCGGCTTGCCAGCCTGCGGCATGCCCGGCCGTGTAAAAACGACAAAAACCAAGAATTAACCACCCGGAAGGAGATACCGGGGGAGCTTGATCAGCCAGGGCCAGCCCCGGGCGGCAACATTTTTAAAGACATACCCAGCAACGACTTGGGAACAAAATCCCCAAATCAAGCCATTTTGGCATCGGCTGGTACAGCCTTTGCCATGAGTCCTGTCGCACATCTTTCGACATCCAGTCAAGAGGAGCTCCGCCATGGCTCTCGAACTCTGCTGCGATCAATGCGGCGACCGTTTCCAGGCTTCCCCCGAAACTCCCGCCCCCGCCATTCAGGAGGCGATGGCCAGTCCCTGCGGCCATTGGTTTTTCCTGGAAGACGGCGCAACCTTCGAGGACATGATCCACTCCACCCTGCTGGAGCAGGGCGCGATCCGCTGCACCGAGTGCGGGCTGCCCGTCTCGTTGTGCGAATCGAGCTTCATGCAGGGAGCCGAGGGCCATCCCCAGACGGACCTCCCCTCCGGCTGGTAAGCGCATCAGGCGCCCGGACGGGCGCGCGAAAACATGGGACCCGGACGAAACACCCGGCGCATCGTCCGCACGGGCCCATGGCGGGCGCGGGGCATCACCCCCCGCGCCCGCATCCATTTTCCTGCCATTTTTCGCTGTCCTTTTTGCCCATCCCACCCTTCCCTGCCGCCCTGCCCCGTCGGTTCTGCCGGTTTGGATGATGAATCCAGCAAAAATGCCGCCAAGAGATCTCCCCACCCCCCTGCCCGCTTGCCGGGATTTTTCTAGCATGGTGGAATAGGGCATGATGTTTGCGTAATTGTTTGCCCCACCGGGAGTTTCGGTTTCCCGGCTTCGGTGGGCTTTGGATGACCCGGGGCTTCATTCCATGGAAAAATGGTTTTGCCTTGGATCCATGGGAGTGGCCGGGCTGCTGGCTCTGCTGTTTCTGCTGGACATGGTTTTGGGCATGCCCTTTGGGGGCGTGAGTTTTTTGGTGGATATTCTGGGCCTGCTGGCCGCCGGTCTGGTGCTGTATCTGGCGTTCGACGCCTTCCGCGATCTCAACTGAATCACCCCTCTCAAGCCCGTCTCTCTCCGGACCGGTCAGGCTGATCCCTGGCGGGTTTGCATTTTTTGGCGGACCACCTGCACCAACGCACGCATGGAGGGTTCCGCCGACTCGCCGGCGATGGGCCAACCCAACTCGCGGATCACCGCACTGGTGACCGGGCTGAGGCTGAACACACCGGTCGCCCCCGTCTGGATCGCCTGCTGGTGCTCGGCCGGCAACAGTTTGGCCAAAGCTCTGGCAATGTTGCCGCTGGTCAGCACCACGGCATCCAGCGGCGCCTGGGCCAGCCAGTCCCCTTCCGCCGGGTGCAGCGCCTTGCGGTCCTCCTGGCGGTAGGCCACCCACTCCAGCACCCGGCAGACCGGGCCCAGTGTCCTGGCCAGCACATCCCGGCCCCGGTCGGCGCGCACCAGCAGCACCGTCTGGCCATCCACCTGGCCCACCAGCTCCGCCGCCAGGCTCTCGGCATTGCCGGCCTGGCTCCAAAGGTCCGCCCGGATGCCGTGCCTAGCCAGCGCTGTTCCAGTTTGTTCACCCACGGCGGCGACACGCGCCCCGGCCAGCGCCCGGGCATCGAGCCCCAGGGTGTCGAGTCGTTCAAAAAAGGCCTGCACGCCGGGCTGGCTGGAGAAGACCAGCCAATCCCAATCCGGGCGGCTGCCGGCCACCAGGCCGGGGATATCCCCGGCGCGGGTGGGAACGATCTCCAGAGTAGGGATGTTGTGGACCGAGGCGCCCAGGTCGCGCAACTGAGTCACCAGCACGCCCCCGTCGGTATCTTTGGGGCGACAGACCAGGATGCGCCGGCCGGCCAGAGGTTGCCTGTCGAACCAGTCCATGGTCTGCCGGCACCGCACCACCGGCCCCACCATGCACACGGCGGGGGCCTTCAAATCGGCCTCGCGCGCCTTGGCCACCAGGTCGCCCAGCGTCGCGACCAGCACCCGCTGCCGGGCCATGGTCGCCTGAGCCACGATGGAGGCGGGAGTGTCGGGCGATTTGCCGTGGGCCATCAGGCGGTTGGCCAGGTTCTCCAGCCGCGCGATGCCCATGTAGAAAACCAGGGTGCCCGGAAAGCGGGCCAGCGCCTCCCAGTCGAGGCTGCCCTCGGTCTTGGCGGGGTTTTCATGGCCGGTCACCAGGGCGACCGCGCTGGCCAGACGGCGGTCGGTCACCGGGATGCCGGCGTAGGCGGCGGCGCCCAGCGCCGCGGTCACCCCGGGCACAATCTGGTAGGGGATGCCCCGGTCGATCAGGGGTTCCACCTCCTCCAGGCATCGGCCAAACAGGATAGGGTCGCCGCCCTTCAGGCGCACCACCCGCAGGCCCTCTTCAGCGGCCTCCACCATCGCCTGGCCGATGGTGCCGATGCGGTCGGGGTGGCAGCCGGGCAATTGGTCCACACAGACCATTTGCCGGGCAGCCTGGGCCAGCTCGAGAATCTCGGGGGAAACCAGCCGGTCATACAAGACCAAATCGGCGCGGGCGAGCAGCTCGGCCCCGCGGCGCGTGATCAGGCCCGGATCGCCGGGGCCGGCGCCCACCAGGGCCACCATCGGACCAAAGGGTTCCTGCATGGGAGTCTTCCGGGTGCTCACACACCCACCATCTCATCGCGCTCGGGAACCTCGATATCCAGTTCCTCGCGCGAGCGACTCTTGATGATGTACAGGCCCACCTCGAACAGCAGCCCCATCGGGATGAACAGCATCAGGAAGGTGAAATCCACCGTGGGGGTGAGCGCTGTCGCCAGGAAGGCCATGACAAACCACGCAATCTTCCGTTGTTTCTTCAGCATCTGGTAATCGACCAGGCCCAGCCTCTCGGCCAGCATGATCACCAGCGGGGTCTGGAAGGCGATCCCGAAGACCAGGGGCATGAGGATGGCGAAGGACAGCCACTCGTTCAGGCGCGGGTCGGGCCGCAGGTCGAACCAGTAGTTGAAGTAGAGCAGGCCCTTGATGGTGATGGGCATCACCAGGAACTGGCACAGGATCACGCCGGTGAAAAACAGTCCCAGCGCCACGGGCAGCGACCCGTAGACATATTTCTTTTCATGAGGATAAAGGCCCGCCGCCACGAAGGACCAGATTTCCCAGAAGATCGCCGGGCTGGCCAGGATAAACCCCGCCACCATCGACACCTTCAGGTAGACCAGCGCCGGTTCCTGGATGCTGAGGGTGGTGAGCTGGTCATCGCCGTTCAGCTTGGACAGGACGCGGTTCATGGCTAGGCCGGTGCGCACCGGATCGCTGAACGCGGCGGGCAGGCGCACCATGTCACCGGGCTCCACCGGTTCCACCCCGTCGGGCAGGGTCTTGCCCTCCTCGGTGGGCTTCCAAGCAAATTTCCCGGGCTGGGCCCCCTGGGCCAGCGCCTCCAGAGCCTTTCTGGGAACCATGATTTCCAGGATGGGGGTGGGTTTGTCCATCCCCTCCAGGTCGGTGGGCATCACCCCACCGTCCAACTGCTTTTCGGTGGTTTGCAGGCGGAACTCGCGGTACTGGGCCAGCTCCCGCTGCACCGGGGCGGTGATGAAGCCCAGGATCGGCTTGCCGAAGAAAAACGCGATGGACATACCCGCAATCAACCACAGGATCGCGCGCCACAGGTGGCTGCGCAATTCCTCGAGGTGCTCGCCAAAGGACATCCGTGTGCTGGCGAAATAGTCGTCTGAATCGCCGAAAAGGTCCAAAAGATCAAATCCTGGGGGAAAGCCCCGGTGTGGGCAATGGCCTGGTTGGCACGGGCCTGAACCCCGGCCCAATGGCGCACCATCCCTGCTTTTTATCAGTCGGAAGGGCAATTCTCAAGGAACAGGTGGGGGCTCGGGGGAGATCCGGGGAGGATTGGAAGGTCGGATTATGACGGCCCCGGCTTGACTTTTTGCCCTGGAAAAGCCATGCGGCCTTCCTTGACAAGGTCCGGGGCGTGATAATGACGAAGATTCGGGTCCTACGGGCACTGCTGGGTGTTTCGGCTCTGGGAATGATTTCCCTGGCCGGATGCGATCTGGTGGGCCCCTGGAAACACAAGGGTAATCCCGTCCGCATCGACCAGCGCGGTCGCCCCATCCCGGAGCAGGAAATGCTCCGCCGGGACAGGTTGGCGGTTCCCTTGCCCTCTGCGGGCCCGAGCACGGAGTTTGAACGACCGGGGGTGCACGGCCGCTGACGCGGCGCCGGCCTCCCGGGTGATCGCCCGTCGAGGCCCCTCACCATGCGCCGCACCCTTGCTTCCCTCGCCACCGGACTGGGCCTGATGGCCATCGGTGGCTGCCAGGCCATTCAGGAAAGCCAGAACCTGGTTCCCTTGCCAGAGAACTCCCCGCCCCAGCCCTACCGCGACCTGGTGGTGCGCGCCCGCTTCCAGGCCAGCGCGGCCAACGAATCGTTCTACGCCAACAAGTGGACGGAACTGGAAGAGACCGCCAAGGTACTGGGCCAGACCGCCGGCATGGTGGGCAAGGCCACCGGCGTGCCGGTAGCCCGCGAGAAGGACATCGTCACCGTCAGCGGGCAGCTTGCCCAGCAGGCCAACACCCTGCGCAGCCTTGCGGCCGCGCGGGACGAGAAGGGTGTCAACGCCTGCATGCAGCAGATCAACTCGCTGGTGCGCGAGATGCGGCTCGAGCCCTGATACCGCGGCGCGGCTTCCTGCGAAACGACCTGAAAAAAAACCGGCCGGAGGTCTGAAGCCTCCGGCCGGTTCGTTTTTCGGGACAGGCCGATCGGCCGGTCAGCCAAACAGCTCGCACAGGCGCAGGTGGGTGGCCACATCCAGCGCCTCGGCGCGC
This sequence comes from Planctomycetaceae bacterium UBA6894, assembly GCA_002451275.1. Taxonomy (GTDB): domain Bacteria; phylum Planctomycetota; class Planctomycetia; order Gemmatales; family Gemmataceae; genus UBA6894. The sequence continues at coordinate 14,078 of DKBS01000020.1, forward strand.
ACCTCGCCGGGGATGCCCAGCTTGGCCAGGCCCTCATCGACCTGCTTCTTGGTCAGATCACGGCCCTGCATGGCCACCAGACCGCCGCGCAGGTTCTTGCGGCGGTGGCAGTAGAGGTCGCGCAAAAAGTCGCGCAACCGCCTAGGGCCGGCGGTGGTGGAGGTGGCCAGCTTGTCCACCAGGGCCCGTTTCGCGGGGTTGGCGTCCACCTGCACGATCGCCGAATCGACCTTGGGCGGCGGGAAAAAGGACCGCGGTGGAATGCGGCGCACGATCGTCACATCCCCCAGCGCCTGGCAGATGATCGCCAGGGAGGCATATTCCTTGTGGCCGGGTGTCGCCACCATGCGCTCGGCGATTTCCCACTGCACCATGCCCACCATGCGCTCGGGCACCGGGCCGTCAATGAGCAGGTTGGTCATCACCGGCACCGCCACCGCGTAGGGCAGGTTGGCCACCAGCTTCAGGCGGGTGCAGCCGTGCTTGGCGGCGTTCTCCTTCCAGGCGGCGATGAGCTCCGGGTTCATCGTGTTCTTGCTTTGAAGGGCGTCCCCCTCAACCAAGCGCACCTTGGGGTTGGACCCCAGCATCTCGCGAGCCATACGCGCGAAGCCCGGGTCGATCTCGGCGCTGGTAACGCAGCCGGCGTCGAAGGCCATGCGCCCCGTCAGGCTGCCCGTGCCGGTGCCCACCTCCAGCACGGCGTCCTCCGGGGTAAGCTCCCCCGAGCGCGCCACCAGGTCCAGCAGGTTCAGGTCGATCAGGAAGTTCTGGCCCAGCTTGCTTTTGGCCCCCAGCCCGTGCCGCTGGAACAGCTTGATCAGGAAGCCCAGCGTCTGGCGCGGACTAGGTCCCTCGATGTTGGTCCCGGTGTTCATTGCTTTTTCCATGGTTCCTTCGGCGCGTCCCCTTGCAGGGCGGCCCGCGCCCCCTCCAGACCCGTGACGCCCATGTTGGCGATGGCGTTGCGAACATAACGGGCCAAAATATCCACCTCGATGTTGACCGGCTCACCCGCCGCCCGGCTGCCAAGGGTGGTAGCCGCCAGCGTGTGCGGGATGAGCATCACCTGGAAACCGCCGGGCCGCACCTCCACCAGCGTCAGCGACACCCCGTCCACGGCCACGGAGCCTTTTTTGATCATGTCCCGCGACAGCTCGACCGGGCAGTCGAACCAGATCATCTCCCAGTCCTTTTCCGCCTGGCGCGATGCGATGGCCCCGGTGCCATCGACATGCCCCTGCACCCAGTGCCCGCCCATCGTGTCGCCCAGTTTCAGCGAGCGTTCCAGGTTCACCCGGCTGCCGGTCTGCAACCGTCCCAGGTTCGTCCGGGCCAGGGTCTCGGGGCCCACCTGGAACAACGCGGTAGGGCCGTCCAGCTCCACGGCCGTCAGGCAGACGCCGTTGACGGCAATGCTGGCGCCCAGCGAGCCGACCGGCGGTTCGAAGGGGGTGCACACCCGCAACTGAAGGCCCGGCCCCTCGGCCCTCGCCTNNGCCCCTGCACCCAGTGCCCGCCCATGGTGTCGCCCAGTTTTAGCGAGCGTTCCAGGTTCACCCGGCTGCCGGTCTGCAACCGCCCCAGGTTCGTGCGGGCCAGTGTCTCTGGGCCCACCTGGAACAGCACGGTCGGACCGTCCAGCTCCACGGCCGTCAGGCAGACACCATTGACGGCGATGCTGGCGCCCAGCGAGCCGACCGGCGGTGCGAAGGGGGTGCGCACCCGCAACTGCAGGCCCGGCCCCTCGGCCCTCGCCTCCACCACCTCGCCCATGCCTTCCACCAAACCCGTGAACATTCCAGCCACCCTGAAAACACAAACGGGACGGGAAACTTCCCCGCCCCGCCTTGATTGTAAAGCATGCGGTTTTGGAAACCGGCCGTCAGCGGTCCCGGCGCCAGCGTGACGGCGTGTCATTGCCCCGCTCCATATCAGCGGAGGGAACGCGCAGTTTGCGCCGCAACATCACGAAAAGCGCCCGGAAGGGTGCCACCAGGGCGTAAGCCCAGAACAGCACCGCCAGGGCCAGCGGAACCGAGACCACCGCCAGGGCCAGGAACAGCAGCGCCGGCAGGACCAGGCGCTGCCGGCTGCCCTTGCGCAGCAGGTCTTTGGCCAAGTGGGCGTAGGGGAAAGGCGAGACCATGAGCAGCGCAGCGACAAGGCAACCCGGCAGCATCCAGTACTGCACCTCGGGAAAGCCGCCGAAATCGGTCCAGGTGCCCATCCAGTCGAGGTGGCCGATCCAGGCGAAGGCTCCCACGCATCCGGCAGCCACCGGGGACGGCAACCCAGTGAAGCTATGCCCGACGGCGCCGGGTTTTTTCTCCACCGGGGCAGCCGGAGCCACATTGAAGCGGGCCAAGCGCACCACAGCGCATAGCACATACAGCACCGCCACCAGCGAGGCGACCTGCCCGGCATTCACCGTCCACTGCTTGGCCTGGGCATACAGCAAAAAGCCGGGGGCCACGCCGAAGCTGATGGCATCGCAAAGGCTGTCCAGCTGGCAGCCAAATTCACTGGTCCCGTTTACCAGGCGGGCCACCAGCCCGTCGAGCAGGTCGAACAGCATGGCGGCCAGCAGGCACCAGCCGGCGTAGGCCAAATACTGCACCGCCGCGGTTTCACCGGGTTCGGCCTTGCTGGCAAAGACAATGGCGGCAAACCCGCAGGCAGCGTTGCCCAAGGTCAGCGCATTGGGAAGCGCGACGCGCAAGGCCTGCTGCACATTGCTCGGCACCATCGGCATGGTATTCCCCCGGGAAACCCCGAAAAGGGTTGGGGCAGATTATGCCCCGGTCACCTAAAAAAGTGTGACTTGTATTGCACCAGCCTACCCGCCGTACCCCCTTCTCACCACGAAATTTTCACAAATCCCGATGAAAATCCCCCAAAACAGGCAAGCTGGACAAGGTCAAACCTCTCCTTTTGCCAAAACCGCCAGACCTACCCAAAGCAAACAGGGAGCCGAGGGGCTCCCTGTTTGCTTGGCTAATGCAAGGGTCGTGTCGTCCGAATTTACCGCACCTTCCACTCGATGCGGCTCTTCCCATCCTGGTCGAAGTAGAGCAGTTCGTACTCGTTGAGGCGGTCCACCCTCCACGACTGCACCTGGTTGTTCTCGTGCTTGGGGTCGGTGCTGGCGGTGATCTTCATGACGATGGTGCGGTCGTTCAGGGTCCAGGTGCCGCTGCGCTTCTCCGGCTGACGGAAGGTGCGCAGGAAGCCGGGTTTCCAGGTGATGGACGAACTGAAGGTGCCATCGGGGTTGAAGGTGGTGGTGTCGATCTGCTCGTTGTCCTGGTGGCCCCAGGTGCCCAGCAGTTGCTCGCGGCGGATGGCCACGGGAGCAGCCATGGGGGTGATGGCAGGGGTCACCACAGGGTTCACCACAGGGGCCGGCGGCGTGGGGGCCGCGGCAGGTGCGGCGGTCGCGGCAGGCGGTTGCAGCACCAGGATGGTGGAACCGGTCGGCACGGTGGTCACCTTGCCATCCGGCCCGATGATGGCTTCTTGCCCGGGAGGAAGCATCGGCTGCGGCGGTGCGGGGGGCGTGATGCGGTGCAGCACAAACAGCAGGCGTTGGCCACCCACGCCCGAGGTGAAACTGGCCGGGCGCTGCGTGGATTCCGGCGAACCGAAGCAGAGGGTGAGCAGGTCACCGTTCAGCGTGTAAATGCCCTTGGCGCCGATTTTGTCGGCACCGGCCAGGTCCACGGTGCCGGGGCCTGCCGTGTCCAGAATATAGGCAACCTGATGCGGCCGGCCGGGTGCATCCACCGAGACCATGTTCTTGCTGATCACCAGCCGGTTGTCGGTGTCGAACTTGGCGCGGATGGTCTGGGCATCCACCAACTGACCATTATCGATCAGCGAGATGATTTCCCAGGTCCCTTCCAGAGAAGTCGAAGCGGGTTGGGCAGCAGCCTGGCCAAAGACCATGGGAGCCAAGCCACCCACCAAAAAACATCCCAGCAACAATTGACGCATCTTTCCCTCACAAACAGGACGCCGAAGCCCCTTGGCGGGCTCCCGATCGGGTATTTTGGTCAACAGACTGCCCCCTGCCAGAGGACCGGGTCAAGGCCGACTGGACCGGCTGGGCAGCAACGGGCCTTTGAAGAAGGCAGAAAAACCCCACTGGAGACAGATAGCCCATGCTAGCCTTCTTGTTTGCCGCCTCCCTTGCCGCCCAGGAGCCGATCCCGGGCATCGGGCCCAAGGGCCCCGTGGAAAAGGTCGCCGGAGGCTTCGGCTTCACCGAAGGCCCCGCCAGCGATGGCAAAGGGAACCTCTACTTCAGCGATATCCCCAACGCCCGCATCCACAAGTTGGACGCGCAGGGCTCGGTGAGCGTTTTCCGCGAACCGTCGAACAAGACGAACGGCCTGATGGTGGACGGCCTGGGGCGCATCCTCGCCTGCGAGATGGATGGCGCGGTGGTGGCCCTTTCGGCCGATGGCAAGGGGCGTGAGGTGCTGGCCGACCAGCACAACGGCAAACCTCTCAACGCGCCCAACGACCTGGTCATCGACAAGACCGGCGGCATCTACTTCACCGACCCGATGTACGGCGCCAAAACCCCTCTGCCACAGGGCAAGACCTGCGTCTACTACCTGCCCAAAGGCGGCAAGCCGGTGCGGCTGCTGGACAACCTGCCGAACCCCAACGGCGTGATCCTGTCGCCCGATGAAAAGACGCTGTATGTCATCCCCAGCAGCCAGAAGCAGATGATGGCCTACCCGGTGGAAGCCCCCGGCAAGCTGGGCGTGGGCCGCGTGTTCTGCGAGCTGGCCCAGAGGAAACCCGGCGGAAACGGCGGCGGCGACGGCTTGGCGGTGGATGTGAAGGGCAACCTGTACATCACCGCCGAGACCGGCGTGCAGGTGTGGTCGCCCGCAGGCACGCTGCTGGGCACCCTGGTCTTCCCCGAACAGCCCGCCAACTGCGATTTCGGCGGCCCCGGCAACAAGACGCTCTACGCCACCGCCCGCACCGGCCTGTACAAGGTGGAGCTGGAAATCCCCGGCCACCGGTTCACCGGCCCATGACCCGCCCGGGCGCCTTTTTTCCCGAGGAAGATCCGGAGCTGCTGGCGCTGGTGCGTCCGCCGGGCTGGACCAACCCGACATCCCGGGCGGATTACGACCTGGTGGTGATCGGCGGCGGGGCGGCGGGTTTGGTTTGCGCCATCGGCGCCGCTGGACTGGGAGCCCGCGTGGCGCTGGTGGAACGCCACCGGCTGGGGGGCGATTGCCTAAACACCGGGTGCGTGCCCTCCAAGGCGCTGGCGGCAATCGCCAGCTCGGCGGCGGGTGGCACCCCGCAGCAGCGGCTGGAAAACGCGCGCCTCTTGTTCCGCCAGCGGCGCGCCCAACTGGCCCCGCACGACAGCGCCAGCCGCCTGGCCGTACTGGGCATTGACCTGTTCTTCGGGCAGGCCGCCTTCACCGGCACCTACACCATTGCCGTGGAGGGGGCAAAACTGCGTTTCAAAAAGGCGGCACTGTGCACCGGGGCCTCCCCCGCCCAGCCCAACATCCCCGGCCTGGCGGACTGCCAGCCGCTCACCACCGACAGCTTCTTCGATCTGGATCGCCTGCCCGCCAGCCTGGCCATTGTGGGCGCCGGCCCGGTGGGCGTGGAACTGGCGCAATCGCTGGCCCGCCTCGGGTGCTCCGTCACCCTGGTGGAACAGGGTGAATGCATCCTGCCTCGCGAGGATGGCGATGCCGTGCAGGTGTTGGAGCGGGTGCTGGTGGAAAACGATGGGGTGCGGCTACACACCGATACCGCCATCCAGAGAGCGGAAAAAACCGACCATGGAGTTCGCCTGCATCTGCAATCCAGCGGGACGAGTCTTTGGGTGGAAGCCGAGGCGGTTCTGGTGGCCACCGGGCGCACGCCCAACACGGCGGGACTGGATCTGGGCCGGGCCGGCATCGAGCTGGATGGGCTGTTCCCCCGGGTGGACCGGTATCTGCAGACCACCAACCCGCGTGTGTACGCCGCCGGCGATGTGACCGGCCCGCCCTACCTGACGCACCGCTCGGGCGCGCACGCCAAGGTGGTGATCCAGAACGCGCTGTTCTGGCTCCCGCTGAGTCTGGGCAAAGCCCGGGCCGACCGACTGGTCATCCCCCGCTGCCTGCACACCGACCCGGCCATCGCCCAGGTGGGCCTGACTCCCGAAGAAGCCGAGGAAGCGGGCATACCCAGCGAGGTGTTCACCGAGCAGGCCACCGACCGTGCCAGGCTGGAGGGTGAAACCGGCTACCTGCGCCTGGTGGTGGCCGCTGGCACCGACCGCCTGCTGGGTGCCACCGTGGTGGGCCGGCACGCTGGGGAGCTGATTTTCCCCGCAGTGGAACTATTACAAACCGGCCGCGGCCTGACGAGTTTGTCCCCGCTGGTGCTGCCCTACCCCACCCGCATGGAGATCTGGACCCGGGCCGCCCAGCAGGTGCGGGCCCAGCAATTCAAAAAATCCGCCTGGCAACAGCGGTTGGTCCGGTGGTTGACCGGGTTTGGCGCTTGAACCATCAAAACAAAAAATCAAATCCAGTGAAATAGATGGAGAAAACATAATCTGAGCAAACCAAAACCATCAGGACAATCCGCATGCATCCACTTCACGCCGAGCATGTGAATGCGCCAGAGGAATCCTAGTCGAAGCCCTGCAGGAGCAGCAAAATCGTGGATATCACCGTCAACATACAGTCTTACAACACCTTTGGCGGTAGCCGTTTATATTCCCCCATTGGCGACCTATTGATCTGCAATACTGGTGAGTATGGACCTGCCGTCCAATCCCTCGATATTACCGTCTGCCTCCCAAGCCGCACCCGGCAATTCCTTCCCACTTTGGAGGAGAACTTTGACCGATTCCACACCTATCTGGGCAAGCTGCCGAAGGTGACATTCCGCCGTGGCAAAAACCGGGTGGAAATCATCTGGCGCAGCCATCGGCTATTCGCGGAGGACAACTTAGGGCCCTGGCCTTCACCGGATTTGCTCAAGCTCGCAGCGGCGGATGTCTCTGAGGCCGTTGGGATGCTGAAGAAAAAGATCAAAGCGACGGACCAATTCGACCTGGAAAGATTCCTTGCTGATGCCACCACTTCGGTGAACAAACCGGTGGACACCATGGAAGCTTGGACCGAGATTCGCGACCGGGCAAAAGCCATCCGACTGGCGGCACCTGAATCCGGGAATCCATGGGACCAACTGGACATTGACTGGTCGCTTTACCACCCCAAGGCTCGGGAAATACTCAATGATCCATTTTTCTGGGATTGCGCTGATGACACTGCCCCCCATGGCAACGACACGGGTTCGGATCTTCTGGAGGATTACCTGCGATGGTCCAAGCGCAACAAGGCAGGCTCCCCCCTGACCTTTCTCGAGAGGCTGCTGAAAGGCTGGAACATAAAGCAGATGGACTGGGCTATTGTTGATCCAGACGAAACAAGGAAAAACTATCAAAAGGACTCCATTGCCCTGTCCGTCTGCAACGAGTCCATCATCGCCTTGGCTTTCGCAACATTGAAAACCAAGGCGGAATGCCCCCCCGAACTGATTCGGATGGCTCTTGCTGGCCTCACCCGAACGGCCATTCTGGTGAAGGGTAGCGGGCTGAAGGAGGAGACCAAGGCGGAGTGGTTTCAATCCATTGAAAAAATGAACAGAAAACTGGCATCTCTCTTAAGCGATGATTGAAAAGCAGTTGAGGCTACCCAGCCCCAGGCGGGCCCGCTTCACCAAGTCAGATTCCTAAAGCTTTGCAAATCCAACCGCGCAGCAGGCGGTACGGAGTTGTGAAGTTTTAGCCAGGGACTGGTCTGGTCCCACCAAATTGGAC
>DKBS01000206.1:0-165 GCA_002451275.1 Planctomycetaceae bacterium UBA6894
GCCAGGTCACCCATCGGGGCGAAACCGCCCGTAACCTGGGCGGCGGGGTCGAACGCGGCACCGGCCCCCTCGGGGTCAATGCGCCCCAGCAGCGCGGCCAGGTCGGCGCCCGATTCCAGGCCGCTGGGCAGCGCCAGCATCACGCCGCGCTTCACCGCCACCTGG
>DKBS01000206.1:416-570 GCA_002451275.1 Planctomycetaceae bacterium UBA6894
CCGCGCTTCACCGCCACCTGGGCCAGATCAACCAACAGGCCGGACAATCCGGAACTATCCTCGGATTTCGGATCGCCCACCGGGCCGGCTTCCAGCACCACCCGTTGGGTGCCCAGGTCCGCCGCCAAAGCGATGACCTGGCGCACATGCTCCA
>DKBS01000206.1:798-13059 GCA_002451275.1 Planctomycetaceae bacterium UBA6894
CGATGACCTGGCGCACATGCTCCATACGCTTTTCCAAATCGTCCGGATGGGCCAGACCCCGGCGCAGTCCGCAGGCCACCGCCGCGATCTCCAACTGGCGCGACCGGGCCAGCGAGGCCAGTTCGCGCCGCCCCGTACCCGACAGGTTGCCCGGGGTGAGATCACCGCGAGCCTCGAACTGGATGGCCCGGGCGCCCATCGGGCCGGCCCGGTCGATGGCCTGACGGATGGGCAAGGCCAAAGCCTCGATCCGGACAGCGGGACGCATGCGATTGAGACCGGGAACCAGCCCGGGAGAAACACCACTCACCAGCCCACTCCGTTGCTTGCGACCTGGGGGAAATCCTGTTGAACCTGCTCAAAACCGGGCACCTGCCCCAGAGGCTTGACCACCATGCGGGCAGCCCGGGCCGGCAGATCGACCGTGCCCCACGAACGGCTGCGGATGCGCATGGCCTGGCGGAATTCCTGGAGCCTGGCGCAGCGGAACAGGTATCTGCGGCCCTCGTGCCAAAAAAGATCGGGGCCGGCGGGGACATGGATGGCGTCATCTAGCCAGTAGGCGAACAGGAAAAGGCCATCCCATCCCGGCCCCAACCGTCTGGACCAGCGCGCCAGACCGTCGAGATCGTCGAGCGTGACCCAGCACTCCCAAGTGCCGCCGGTTTTCAGGCGCGGGGATCGCTCCAGGTGCCAGGGACCTGGGATACTCCCGGCGGACGGGCGGCCTGGCGGCGACGACGCCGAGCCCGACGGGTGGCGTCGGCCCTTCACATCGACGACACAGGAGATCCCACCCCGACCCAAGAGGAGAAAATCCGGACTTTTAACCGTGGTAAATTCTTCAGGACTGCCATCCGGCGACCCCAGGCTGGCCCGCTGGCGCTCATGCACGGGTACGAAGGCGAGCCCGGCCGACCTGAGCCAGGCGGCGGCGGCGCGCTCGTAATGGTTGTGTTCCAGCATGGGCCTACCCCGCGCTCAGGCCCGTCCCAACCGTGCCAGCGCCGCTGTGGCCAGTTCGGCCTCGGGCACCAGTTGCTCCTCGCGGTTGGACAGGTCCTTCAGTTTCCACAGTCCCTTTTCCCGCTCGTCGGGCCCTGCGAAGGCAGCCAGGCGGAAGCCACGCTTCTCCGCCTGCTGCAACTGCTGGCCCAGCTTGCGGGCCTCGGGGAACACCTCGGCCCCCACGCCCGCGGCGTGCAGTTTGCGCGCCAGGCCGTAGCACGAGCCCAGATGCCCCGCCTCGAACTGCAGCACCAGCAGGTCGGCCGTGACGGCTTTGCCCGCCAGCAGTCCCAATTCTTCCAAGGCTGCCAGCAGTCGGTCCACCCCCAGCGAGGCGCCCACGCCGGGTAGCGTCTGCTTGGTGTACAGGCCGGCCAGATCGTCGTAGCGGCCGCCGGAGCAGACGCTGCCGATCCCGGGCAACTTATCGAGGAACGATTCAAAGATGAGGCCGGTGTAATAATCAAGGCCCCGGGCGATGGAGAGATCGAGCGAGACCCGGCCGGGGGCCACCCCCGCCTGGCCGGCGACCGTGAGCACCTCGCGCAGGCGGGTGACGCCCTCCAGTCCGCGGGCGCTGCCCTCCAGCTCTTTTTCCAGCCGGTTCAGGATCTCGGCGGGCTCACCCTCCAGGCCGGCCAGCGTGAGGATCGACTCGGCCTGGGTGGTGGTGGCGCCGGCGGTGGCGGCCATCTCGGCCACCACGGCGTCGCGCCCCACCTTGGGCAGCTTGTCCAGGGCGCGCAGCACCTCGACCGACTTGGCGGCCAGGCCCTGTTTCTCCAGGAGGCCGTTGAGCACCTGCCGATGGTTGACACGGATGGAGAAGCCGCCCACGCCCAGCGCGTCGAGCAGGTCATGGATGACCAGCAGCGTCTCGGCGTCGCTGGCCACGGAAACCGTGCCGATGGTGTCGAAATCGCACTGCCAGAACTCGCGGTAGCGGCCGTGGCCGGTGTTTTCGCCACGCCAGACAGGGCCCATGGCATAGCGCTTGAACGGTGTGCCCAACTGGCCGGCGTGCTGGGCGGCGAAGCGCGCGAAGGGAACGGTGAGATCGAACCGCAGCGCCACATCACGGCCACCATGGTCGGTGAAGCGGTAGACCAGCTTGTCGGACTCGGCACCGCCCTTGCCCAGCAGGATCTCGGCGTACTCGAGAGCGGGCGTGTCGATGGGCAGGAACCCGTACCGGCGGTAGACCGTGCGCGCGGTCTGCAGCAGATGCTCGCGGGGGATCATCAAGGCCGGCGGATAGTCGCGGAAGCCCTTGAGTGTGCGGGGCTCGATCTTCGCTCCAGTGGACATTGCGTTGAGAACCTTTCAAAGCCGGACATTCACAATTGATTTCGACGCGCCGGAGACCTTTCAGCCCCGGGTTCCGGACTGCCGGTCACGACATCGGCTGGCGAAGAGTTCCATGAAACGCCGTTCCTCGGCGGTGAGCCCGTCGCGGCCCAGGCGGTGGAGTTTTTCCAACAGGCCGTCCATGCGCTCCTCGTCCAGGCGGCGGCTTTCGGCCTCGCGCTCCAGGCGTTTGGCTGCGACCCGTTCACGGTAGCGGGTCCACCACGACCGGGCCGGGGGTTGCGGGGCCATCTCCAGGCTGGTGGACGCCCCGAAGCCGTCAACGCCGCCCAGGAAATCGCCCTCGCCCGACTCCATGCGCAGCATCCGCTGCCGCGCCGCGGTCCAGATCACGATGGCCAGCACCAGACCCAGCACATCGTTCAGGGCCACCGCAGCCACCGCGCAGCCCAGCAGGCAGCACAGGCTCGCCTTCACCGCGGCCAGCACGCCGGAACGCTCGCCCATCCGCGCGGCGACCAGCCCCAGCAGGGCCTCGCCGGCATCGAGCGGCAGGGCCGGGATCAGCGCATTGAACAGAAAGAGGACCCAGTTGATCCAAAAAAGACGATCCAGGAACACCGCGAAGGGCGACAGGCCGATGGGGGGTATCAAGGGATCGTGGAAGGGGTCAAGCGGCGGGCGGTGCCCGGCCGCCAACAGCGACAAGGCGCACACCAGGCACACCAACAGGTTGGCCAGGGGCCCCGCAGCGGTGACCAGCAGGCGCGCACCCGGGGTGCATTCCTCGCCGGGTTCCTGGCGGGTGAGCCCGCCCAGAGGCCAGAGGAGCATGCGTTCCGGGAAACCGCCCACCAGTCGGGCGGCAACCACATGGGCGATCTCATGCAGAAAAACAGAAAGCAGCAGCAGAATCTGGACCGCCAGCGCTGCGATCCAGATCCCCGGTTCCCCCTCGTTGGAAAAACCGGCCCGCAGGATCAGGCCCAGGGCGACCACCAAAAACAGCGCATGCAGACGAACCCGCACACCCAGGAGGCGCCCCAGGGAGATCGACCAGCCATCCGGCTCGTCCAGAGCAGGATTTTCCATGCTCCACCTCCCTGGCCAGGCTCTTGAAAAAAGGGGATTCGACTGAGCACTTCCCACCCCGTTCCGGTCGGCGGAAATGCCTAACCATCATAGCATGGCGCAAAAGCAGCAACGAGGTCAGGGAGAGCATGGCCCTTTGGGGCTCCGGGGCACCCGGTCCCTGGGTTTCAGCCAGGCGGGCCGGCTTCAGCCTGACGGATCCGGTCCAGCGCTTCCCGAGCCTGCCAAACCAGCGGATTTCCCTCAAACCCCTCCACCTCGCGATAGTGTTTGCGCGCTTGGCGAAATTGGCCCAACCCCTCGTGCGCCTGGCCCAGCTTGAACAGGGTGTTCGCGCCGGAGCGGGAGGATTTGCGAAAATCCTCCAAGCAGTCGATGGCGTCCTGATAGCGGCCCATTTCCAGGTAGGCATCCCCAAGGGCCTGGTTGGCGCGCTGCCATGCCTCATCGGATTCACCTTCCACCCAGTTGGAGGGCTTGTTGGTCCGCACTTTTTCCCATTCGGCCACCGCCCCATCCCGGTCGCCCAGCCGTGCCAGGGCCCGGCCCAGCATCTGGCGGCTGGGGAGATGGTCGGGACGCACCAGCAGCGCCAGACGGAGAAGATGCTCGGCAAAGCGGAGCCATTCCGGGTCGGCCTGGTTGGAGTCGAGCGCCTTGCGGGCGCGCTCGGCGCAGAACGCCGGGTCGATGATACCCTTGAAGGTGTCGGGAGATGCCTGGACCTGCTCGGGGGTGATGGACCAGAGATACCGCTCCCGGCGTTCAAGCAGGTCGGTATCCTTGCCCGCATAGAGCAGGCCTTTCTCAACCGCCCGCAACGCATGGGCCGGGTCGCCCAACTTTTCGTGCAGTTCCGCCAGCTTGCGCAGGGTTTCCAGGCCGCTGCGGTCATTCTCGGTGTACAGCGTCCACAGGCGGGCCGCCTCGGCCCAGTTCTCCTGATGCTCGGCCACCTCGGCCAGGTATTTCACCGCGCGGAAGTACATTTCGCGGTCCTCAGCCGACAGGTTGGCGATGCCCTGTTTCTGGGCAAGCGACACGGCCATGCGAAAGTGATCTATGCCCGGCTGCTCCTCGCCGGCAGCCTGCAGCGCGCGGGCAACAGCGACAAGCGAGCCGGGCGAGGTGGACGGATTGGCCCGGGCGGCCAGACGCACCAACTCGCAGCCCCGGGCCCGGCGGTTGGGATCTTCCAGCATGCCCACGGCCAGACCTTCGACCCGGCGCCAGTCCACGGCAGGGCCGCCTTCGTCCACCAGCGGGCCGTGGCGGGATTCGTCCAACCTTTCCACCAACGAGCGCCACGCGGCGCGCAGGCGGGGGTTTTCGGTATCGGCCTCGAGCGCCTGCTCCACAGCCTCCCAGGCCTCGAGCACCGCCTCGGGGCGGGCTTTCAAAAGCGGTTCGGCCACTTCGCCACGCAGCCGGTCATGCCAGGCCATCGCCAGCAGCCAGAGTTGCCGGCGCGCCTGCCGGGCCGGGCCGGATGGGCCGGCCCCATCGCTGGAGTCTGCCGGGGCCTCTAACAGGGCGCGGGCCCGGCGGGATGCCACCTCGGTTTGGCCAGCGTGCAGGTCCACCACCACCCGCCAGTATTCTGCCTGGGGAATAAGCGGCGGGTCGAGTTTCTCCACCAGCGCCAGCATGCGGTCGCATTCCTCCAGGCCAACAGGCCCGGGATTGCTGCCCAGCCGCCGGCCCACCCAATCGAGACAGCGCTCGGCGCGCACGAGCGAGCGGGCGTTGGTGTCGGCGAGCAGTTCCTCGGTGTCGAGCTTGGAGGTGAGGCGCCAAAAGTCGGCGAGTGCGCGCGGGTTGCCTGGGTCGATAACCAGGGCCCGTGACGAGCAGCCCAGGGCCTTGCGCCAATTGCCGATGCTCATGTTCAGCCTGGCCCGCGTGAGCAGCTTGCCTAGGCGGATGCGCCCCGCGATCCCCTCGCCCAGCAACAGGTAGGCCAGGCTGGGAATCAGCAGGCCCAAACCCAGGCCCCACCCCGTGGCTCCCGAGGCCAGATAGACTCCCAGACCGGGCAGGGCCGTGGTCACGCAGCCCAGCTCGGCCTCTGATTCAGGCTCGAGGCTGGTGAGAACCAGTCCGATATGGAGCACCAACGCCGCCAGCAACCACAGACCAGCCACCACGCAGCCGGGCGGGCGCACGCGGGCAAGCCCTTCGGTACCCCACAGGCCCAGGGCCAAGCCCATGGCCCCCACCATGATGAGACCGAGCGCCGCTCCGATCCCCAAACGGGCGGCACGGCTTGGAATCTGCTGCAATATGGCGAACACAAATCCCAGCATGGCACCCGCCAACGACAGGCCAAGCAGCCAGCCTGCGGCATCTTCCCCGCCAATGGGGTGGAGAAAGGCCACAATCCCGGCCCCCATGCCGACCACCAGGCCGGCTTGGGCCAGCCAGCCATCCTCGAGCAGGCCGAGCATCAGACGGCTGCCGATGCTTCCCGAACGGGGCCGCCCCAGTGTGGCCAGGGTACCGAGCACCCAGCCACCTGCGGCGCATGCCAACAGGAGGCCCAATTCCCGCCAGCAGGCATGGTCCGCCAGGCCAAGCAGGCGGGCGGCGTGGAGCACCAGCCCCAGAAAAACCCCTTTGACCAACAGTTCAGATGGAGGCATACGGTCCGTATCCCAAGGCATCGCCGGAAGGCGGGTGCGAGGCTGTGCGCGTTTCCGGGTGAGTGGTTTCCCCCGGCCCGCTCAGCAGTCGATTGTACTTGTTCAGCAAACAACCGGGGCGCTGGTGCTTCCTTGCCATACTCTAACCAGCGGATACATGGCGCCGGATTGGGCAAGCTGGGACGGAACATGGCCAAGAAACTGAAGCTGGGCGTGCTGTTGTCAGGCGGGGGTACCACCCTCCTCAACCTGCTGGAACGGCAGAAAGCAGGGAGCCTGGCGGGCGAGGTGGCCTGCGTGGCATCGGACCGGCCCGGGGTGCTTGGTCTGGACCGACCAAGGGAGGCGGGTTTTCCTGATATTCCCACCCGCGTGGCGGAACCTCCCAGGGATCTGGCGGCCCGGCCCGGCTGGGGAGCGGATTTGCTGGACTGGTGTGGCAGTCACGGTGCCGAGGTGGTGCTGATGTGCGGATTTCTGCGGCTTTTGCCCCTGCCCGACGCGTGGGTGGGCAGGGTGCTGAACATCCACCCTTCCTTGCTGCCCGCCTTTGGCGGCAAGGGTTTTCACGGGGAAAAGGTGCACCAGGCCGCGCTGGACACGGGGGTGAAAATCAGCGGCTGCACCGTGCACTTCGCGGACCAGGTGTATGACCGCGGGCCGATCCTGGTGCAGAAGGCGGTGCCGGTATTGGAACACGATACCGCCAAGACCCTGGCTTCCCGAGTTTTCGGCGCGGAATGCGAGGCCTATCCGGAGGCGGTGGCCCTGCTGGCGGCGGGGCGGGTACGGCTGGAACAGGGCCGAACCCGCATCGCACCCGGTTGAGCCCGCCTAGTGCGCCAGGGTCTTGAGCTTGTTGGCCCCCTTGGGCTTGTCGGAACCCTGCTGCAAGCGCGACAGCAACACCGAGCACGGGGCTTGGGAGAGGACCGTGCGGGCCACATGGCCCATGGATTCGCCCTCGATGTAGGAACGGCCATGGGTGCCCATGACGATCACATCGGCGCCCATCTCGTCGGCCAGGCGCATGATCTCCTCCGCCGCCTCGCCTTCCAGCAGGACATGGCGGATCTCGATGCCGTCATCCACCGGGCGGATCTGCTCGAGCTGGGACTTCCAGTGCTTCCGTTCGGACGCCATCAGGTCCGGCTTGCGACGGATGGAGGGATCAGGCTGGAAAACATGCGCGATAGTCAGGCTGGCCTGGTGGCAGGAGGCCAGTTGGACCGCATGAAAATAAGCTTGGGTGCAATGGGGTGAAAAATCGGTCGCGTACAAAACCTTCGAAATGCGCAACATCCTTGTTCCTCTCAGCGGGACTATGGAGGACCTTTGTCCAGGGACCGGGCCAAAAACGGTAAAGCCACCTTTGGTCCTTATCGGGAACCACCCTTGGCCAAAACCCAGTTCACGGATGTAGTCTAGGACAAAAAAATCGCCAAAATCAAACGAAAGCTTACTTTTTCTTAATTTACAGCCGAATTGACCAAAACTCACGAAATCTTCAGATCCTGGATTGGTCCACGCCGGGTCGGATCAACCGGCCTTCCCGGGCGGATTGGTAGATGGCCTCGATCAGTTCCACCGACCGGCGACCTTCGCGGCCATCGACCAGGGGTTTGCCGTTGCTGCCCAGGGCCCGAACGAAATCCGCCAGTTGGCGGGCGTGGGGTTGGTGGGAAATGGCCGCCGGATCGCTGGAGCCGCCGGAGGCTCCGGTCTTTTTGGCGAAGCGCTCGCGGATCTCGACATCCCGCTCGTTTTCCTGCAGGAACTCCCAGCGGACCAGGTCGTCCTGCTCCACGACGACGGTGCCCTTGTCGCCGTGCACAGCCAGGGTGCGGGGAAGGCCGGGCCAGACGCTGGTGGCGGCGTGGATCACGCCCAGTGCTCCGGAACGGAAGCGGAGGGCCGCCACGGCGGTGTCCTCCACCTCGATGCGCTCATGGGCGAGGATGCCGGTAAAGGCGCAGACGCTGTCCACCGGGCCCATCATCCACAGCAGCAGGTCCACCACATGGATGGCCTGGTTCATCAGCGCACCACCGCCGTCGAGCGCCTGGGTGCCCTTCCAGCCGCCGTTGTCGTAGTACTCCTGGCTGCGCCACCACTTGCAGGCGGCCTCGGCCAGGGTGATGCGGCCGAAGCGGCCGGCATCGACCGCTATTTTCAGTTCGCGGTTGGCATCGCCGAAGCGGGCCCCGAAGATGGTGGCCAGCTTCACCCCGTGCCTTTGGCAGGCCTCGATGATCTTGTCGCAGCGGGCGGCTGTGATCTCTAGGGGCTTCTCCACCACCACGTGCTTTCCAGCCTGGGCGGCGCGGAGCGCCGGATCGAGATGGGCGCCGCTCGGGGTGGTGATGATGACCGCGTCCACCTCCGGACGGGCAAGGGCCTCGTCGAGGCTGGCGGTGGCGAAGACCTCCGGACCGGCGGGTTGCTTGTCGAGGAAGGCGCGGGCCTTAGCCTGGTCGCGGCTGACCGCGGCCACGAGTCGGGCACCGGGCACATCCGCCAGCGCCCGAGCGTGAAAACCGGCGATCATGCCGGTGCCGACCAACGCGAACCCGACAGGTTTGCCCGAGCCGGTGCTTTCCTCAGCCATCGCGCGTGGATCCTTTGAATCTGAAAGACCTGTTTATTCGTTTTTTCAAGCGCCCGTTGCGGCACGGCGCGCCAGCGCGATCTTCACCAGATAATGCAGCCCGCTTCCCAAGGTGGCCAGTGCCATGGCCCACATGAGAAGGTCGCGTGACTGGTTCCAGAGGGAGGTGGGCAGACCCCACCGCGACTCGCGGGGGCGGGCCTCCTCGGCCACCAGCGCCACGCAGATGGCCGCGCACTGCAGCACCATCTTCAGCTTGCCCGGCCAATCGGCTCCGAAGGCAACGCCCTTGCGCTCCATCATCTCGCGTACGCTGGTGATGATCAGCTCGCGCCCCACCACCACCGCCACCATCCAAGGGGGCAGCCAGTTCTCCCCACGGGCGGCAGCCACCGGCAGCAGAAAAATAAACACGCCGCTGATGAGTACCTTGTCCACCAGCGGGTCGAGCATGCGGCCCAGGGGGCTGACCAGTCCCTGCAGGCGGGCCAGGTACCCGTCGAGCCAGTCGGTGAACGAAGCCACCAGCATGATCGCCAAACCGGTCAGCCACCACTGGCACGCGATGGCCGCGCACAGGAAGACCGCCAACACCAACCGTAGTATGGTCAGCAGGTTGGGCAAATTCCAGGGCGAGACCTCGGCCTGCCCCTGGGAGGCAAGCCGGTTGAAGCCGTTGGAAGCAGCCATCGAATCAGTCATGGATCCGCCCGTTTGCCAGCCCTTGCCGCGCTTAAATGAGTCAGGTGCCATTCTGCTTCATTTTTGCGGATGCGTCACGTCTTTTCCGTTTCGATTCCGGAATCCAGCCCGTTTCACCCGTTCAGTTTGGCCGGCTTGGCGACCAGGTCGTACCCATCGGAGCCGGTCACCTCCACCCAGGCGAACTCGCCGGGCTCGAGGGACTTGGCCGCCTTGGACCTGGCGGGCGCCTTGATCCGCACCACCGGGTCGATCTCGGCGGCGTCGGCGGCACTGCGGGCCAGCAGCCACCCGGGCATCTCGGGGTCAGGGCCATCGACAATGACCCGAATTTTTTTGCCCACCTGCGATTCGGCGTGGCGGAAGGCGACCGCCTGCTGGACCTCCATCAGGCGATCACGCCGGGCGGCCTTCACCTCCTCGGGCAGGTGCCCCTCCAGCCGGCTGGAGGGGGTGGTCTCCTCGTAGCTGTAGGGGAACACGCCCAGGCGCTCGATGCCGGCGTCGGCGACCCAGTTGCACAGCTCCTCGAACTCGGCCTCGGTCTCGCCCGGGAACCCGACCAGGAAGGTGGACCGCATGACCAGGCCAGGTATGCCGGCACGCAGGCGGCCGAGGATCTCGTCGGTGGCGGCACGGGTTGTCTTGCGGTTCATGCGCTTCAACACGCGGTCGTTGATGTGCTGCAGGGGCATGTCGATGTAGGGCAGGATGCGGCCGCCCTCACCCAGCACCCGCACCAGGTCGTCGGTCACATAGGCGGGGTAGAGATAGTGCAGGCGGATCCACTCGATGCCATCCACCTCGCGCAGTTCGCGCAGCAGGCGTGCCAGGCTTGGCTCGCCGTAAATGTCGAGGCCGTACCAGGTGGTATCCTGGGCCACCACCATCAGTTCCTTCACGCCGTCAGCGGCCAGTTCCCGCGCCTCGCGGATGACCTCCTCCACCGGCTTGCTCACATGCTTGCCGCGCATCTGGGGGATGGCGCAGAAGGTGCAGAGACGGTCGCACCCTTCGGAGATCTTCAGATAGGCATAGTGTCTGGGGGTGGCCCGCAGCCGGGCGGTGTCATCCTGCGCTTTCACGGGTGCCGGGCGGAACAGGGTGCGCTGCTCGTCGGCCAGCTCCAGGCGCTTGCGTTTGCGGCCCGCGGCCATGACGCGGTCAAGCGACAGGCCCACCGCGGCGGTGATCTCCTCGCGACCGTGCACACCGACCACCTGGTCGAGTCCAGGCACCTGGTCGAACAGGGAGCCCTTGTCGCGCTCCGCCAGGCAACCGGCGGCCACCACCGCGCGGAGTTGGCCGCTTTCCTTCAGCTTCACCAGATCACGCAGCACGCCCAGGCTTTCCTGGCGCGCCGGCTCGATGAAACCGCAAGTGTTCACCACCACCACATCGGCATCGGCTGCATCGGAAACGATCTGGTGGCCGGCCATGACCAGCTTGCCCAGCATGCGCTCGGAATCGACGGTGTTCTTGGGGCAGCCCAGGCTGACAAACGCCAGACGGGCCCCCTCTGGCTGGACCGGTTCCTGGTCCACCTCATTCCGTCCCTTGGAGGTTTGGTTCTTTCCGCCCGCCATGACATCCTTTCGCAGGAACCTGCAGAAGGCCCGCCCGCCATCATTCGTCAAGCAGATGCTATCTAGATGCCGACAAAACAACGCGCAGGGTCGAAAGCTTCATCGGACCGTCTTTCCACCATACCGGTCATGCCCTCAATCCCCAACGGATGCAAGCATCCACAGGGCAGTTCCAGCCGCTCCCGGGTGCACAAAACCGCCCGGTTCCTTACAATAAGATTTGGTTAGTGACGGTTATCACGACCTACCAATCAGATGCCTGTCTCTCCAGCATCGGCTGGTTCGGCCTTTCGCCGTATCGCAGCCCGGAGCAGGACCATCCCGCGGATCTGAACACCATGAGCGGCCAAGCTTCAGCGCACACAGGATCGGGCAGCGACCGGATCCTCATTTTTGACACCACCTTACGCGATGGCGAGCAATCCCCCGGCGCCAGCATGAACCTGGCCGAGAAGCTGCAGGTGGCCCATGCCCTGAAGGAACTGGGTGTCGACATCATCGAGGCGGGTTTCCCCATCGCCAGCCCGGGCGATTTCGAGGCGGTGCAGGCGATCGCCAAGGAAGTGATCGGCCCCACCATCTGCGGGCTGGCCCGCTGCAACCACGCCGACATCGACCGCGCCGGCGAGGCGCTGAAGGCCAACGCGAACAGCCGCATCCACGTGTTTTTGGCCACCAGCGCGATCCACCGCGAATTCAAGCTGAAGATGGCCAAGGACGAGATCATCAAGCGGGCGGTGGACGGCGTGAAGCGGGCCCTGACCCACGTGAAAGACGTGGAATTCTCGCCCGAGGACGCGGCGCGCACCGAACTCGACTTCCTCACCGACGTGGTGCAGGCGGTGGTGGACGCCGGGGCCCGCACCATCAACATCCCCGACACGGTGGGGTACGCGGTTCCCGAGCAGTACGCCTCCTGCATCGCCCACCTCCGCAAGCATGTGCGGGGCATCGAGAAGGTGGTGCTGAGCGTGCACTGCCACAACGACCTGGGTCTGGCCGTGGCCAACAGCCTAGCCGCCGTGCGGGAGGGTGCCCGGCAGATCGAGTGCACCATCAACGGTCTGGGCGAGCGTGCCGGCAACTGCGCCCTGGAGGAGGTGGTGATGGCGCTGCGCACGCGCCATGACTACTACCAGCTCAACACCGGGATCCAGACCCGTCGGCTCTACGCCGCCAGCCGCCTGGTGAGCCATGTCACCGGCATCGCAGTGCAGCGCAACAAGGCGATCGTGGGGCAGAACGCCTTTGCGCACGAGGCAGGCATCCACCAGGACGGCATGTTGAAGGAGCGTTCCACCTACGAGATCATGCG
>DKBS01000206.1:13353-18831 GCA_002451275.1 Planctomycetaceae bacterium UBA6894
GCCCTGAAGGACCGGGTCGTCAGCCTGGGCTACCACCTGACCGACGAGCGTCTGGAGAAGGTGTACGAGGCCTTCAAGGTGCTCGCCGACCGCAAGAAGGTGATCTACGACGCGGACATCGAGGCGCTGTGCGAGCAGCAAGTGCATCAGGGCGAGGTGCAGAACGCCTGGACCCTGGAAGCCGTGACCTGCAACGCCGGCAGCGCGACGATTCCCTCGGCCGTGGTCTGCCTGTGGCACCGGGATGGCGGGGTGCACCGTGACAGCGCGCTGGGCGACGGCCCGGTGGATGCCGTTTTCAAGGCGATTGAGCGGATCACCGGCATCAATGTCGTGCTGAAGGACTACCGCATCCGCTCGGTCACCGTGGGCGAGGACGCCCAGGGCGAGGCCCAGGTGGAGGTGGAACACCAGGGCAAGAGTTTGACCGGCCGCGCCTACAGCACCGATGTGATCGAGGCCAGCGCGCTGGCGTTTTTGCAGGTGATCAACCGGCTGTCGCTGCAATCCGCCGCTGAAAAGCGCATCCGCCCCACCGAAAACCCGGTTTAAGGGTTTCGGCGGATGTACTCCCCTTTCGAGGCCGCCGAGCAGGTCCGCGTGCTGGATGGCGCCATCGGCACCTGCCTTGGCGAGCTGGACGAGGGGTTTGCGAGCGCCCCACACCAGGCCAGCCTGACGGAACCGGACCGGGTGGCCGGCCTGCACCAGGCTTACGCGCGGGCTGGTGCCGACGCGGTGCAGGCGAACGCCTGGCTGGCCCTGCATCTGAAGGAAGCCGAGGCCGAACGGGTGATGCGCGCCGCCGCGGACTGCCTGGACCGGGCTCTGGCCCCCTCTTCCCAACCCCAGCAGCATGGGCCCTACCGCCTCCTGAGCCTGGCCCCGGGCCCAGGGGCACCCCCCACCGGGCGGGTGGCCTTTTTGGACCAGTTGCCCCGGTTCGACGCCGTGGTTCTGGAGACGCTGATCGACCCGTGGCAAATGGCCTGGCTGGCGTGGTTAGCGGAATGGTCCCCCATCCCTGTGGCGGCGAGCCTGGTCCCCGACAACCGACCCGGCACATGGAGCCCGGGCGATTTCGCCAGGCGAGCCCAGCACCTGGGCGCCAAAGCTGTGGGTATCAACTGCGGATACGAGGATGCCCCAGGTGCAGCCGCACAGGCTGTCAGCGAAATGCGCCTTGCGGTTCCCAGGCTGTCGGTACTGGCACGCCCGGCAGCGTTTGACAGCGAAATCTGGCTAAGGGAAGCGGTGGCTTGCGCCCGCGCCGGGGCACACTGGGTGGGCGGGTGCTGCGGCAGCGGGCCGGAGGACATTGCCCGTTTGAAAGCGGTGCTGGAACCATCAAGTCGGTGATTCGCAAATCATGCAGGACGTTTTTTGCGGACGGAACGCGTGTGCTTTTGCGGCGCAAAGACGGGCTAAAAATACCGACACCGGGCTTGGTGTACCGCCTCTCCCTCGG
Organism: Planctomycetaceae bacterium UBA6894; assembly: GCA_002451275.1. Taxonomy (GTDB): domain Bacteria; phylum Planctomycetota; class Planctomycetia; order Gemmatales; family Gemmataceae; genus UBA6894. The sequence goes on from DKBS01000206.1 coordinate 14,822, forward strand.
CACACCAAGACCCGGATGGTCGGAATAGCCTGACACGATCAGGCCTGTGGTCGGCGTCCCTGGCTACCTCTCCCTTAGCCAGGAGCGCCTATCCGAAAATTCTTACTGCACCTCCCGTGCCAACCTGACCCGGCGCATGCGGATTTTTTCTAAAAATCCATAAGTTATTATTTTTCATTACTTTATGGATAAAAAATAATCCATCACCCAACCGGAAAGCCATGGGGAAGCCATCGTTTGGGCTCAGGCCTGCATCTAGCTCTGGCATGCCGTGCACACTTTTTGTGCAGAGTTCCCCGCTTTGGGATTTCTTGCGGGCTTGGGCAGGCTTTCGGTCCTGCCGGGCAAAAGCCGACTGCCCATCCGGGGAGGATGGGGTAATTTGGAAATAGAGCCCACGCATGGAGTTACAGCGGGGGAACCGGGCTGGACCAACGGCCCGGACCTTTGCCTGCGAAAGCGCGACCCACGATGTCCATCCAGAAGAAACTGAAAAGCGAGTTGCCCTCGATCACCGAGGCGCTGGTGGGGTCGTATGCCCTGCACCCGCATTCGTGCCACCTGGGCTACAGGCCCCTTCCCTCGCGCGAGACGATCACAGAGGTCACCTGGGGGCTTCTGGAGCTCTTGTTTCCCGGCTTCCACCGGCGGCAGCAGTTGAACCAGGAAAATATCTGCTTCTTCGTAGGCGATCTGCTCGACACCCTGCACGATGATTTAGCCCGGCAAATCGCCCGCGCGCTGCTGCATGAGCGTGACAAGGGCCTGGGGGGCGGCTGCGCCGGTCCGGATGGCGAGGGGGATTGCCAAAGCGAGGGGCTGGAAAAGTCGCTCACTTTCCTTTCCCGTCTGCCGTCGCTGCGCGAGACGCTCGATGAGGATGTGCAAGCGGCTTTCGCGGGCGACCCGGCGGCGCGCAATTGCCAGGAGGTGATCTTCTGTTACCCGGGTATCGAGGCGGTGGCGATCTACAGGCTGGCGCACGAGCTTTTCAAGCTGGAGGTGCCGCTTTTGCCGCGCATGATGACCGAGCTTGCGCACTCGCGCACCGGCATCGACATCCACCCCGGGGCAAACATCGGGCCGGGCCTGTTCATCGACCATGGCACCGGCGTGGTGGTTGGCGAGACCTGCCACATCGGCCGACGGGTGAAGCTGTACCAGGGTGTGACGCTGGGCGCGCTGAGTTTCCCGCGCGACGCGGAGGGGAACATCATCCGAGGGCGCAAGCGCCACCCCACTCTGGAGGACGAGGTGGTGGTTTACGCGAACGCCACCATCCTGGGCGGGGAGACGGTGATCGGGCGCAACGCGGTGATCGGCTCGAGCGTGTGGCTGACCCAGTCGGTACCGCCCGGCACAGTCGTGACGATGGAAAAGCCCTCGCTCCGCATCCGCGGGCCGGAATCGCCCTCTGTCGAAGACCCCCAGTTCTACCAGATCTGAGCCCATGACCACCGTCTGGACCGTTGACGCTGAAAATCCGGATCCGCGGGATCTCGAGACACCAGCACGGCTGCTGGCGGGGGGCCAGCTCGTGGCCTTTCCGACCGAGACTGTTTACGGGTTGGGAGCCAACGCGCTTTCCGATGAGGCGATCGACCGCTTGTACCAGGCGAAAGGCCGCCCGCGGGCGAACCCATTGATTGTCCACGTGGGCGACCTGCAATGTGCCAAAAAGCTGAGCGCTGCCTGGCCCGACAGCGCCGAACGCCTGGCACAAGCCTTTTGGCCGGGCCCGCTGACGCTGGTGCTGCCCCATGGGGGGAAAATTCCGGGGGGTGTCACCGCGGGGGGCGACACGGTCGCGCTGCGGGTGCCGGGGCATCCGGTGGCCCGGGCATTGCTGCGGGCGGCGGGGGTGCCGGTGGCTGCGCCGAGCGCCAACCCCTCGGGCCGGATTTCCCCCACCCTGCCGGAACATGTGCTAGGGGGACTGGACGGAAAAATCGCGGGGCTTGTTTCCGCCGGCCCCTGCGAGCGCGGGGTGGAAAGCACGGTGATCGACCTGAGCGGGCCGCAACCGGTCCTGCTGCGGCCCGGCCCGCTGACCCCCGAGGAAATCGCCCAGGTGCTGGGGATTGAGACCGACCAGCTTCTGCTTTCAGCTGCTTTGGGAGCCGACGGGCCGGAAAAATCTCCCGGCAGGATGGGGCGTCACTATGCCCCCCGGGCCCAGGTGGTCTGTGTCGCCACCGCGGCGGAGGCGGAGGATTGGTGCAGACGGTGGGCTGGTCAGGGCCAGCGATATGCTTGGTTGGCCCTAGAGCCGGGCCCCGGAACCATTTTGTTGCCCGCCAGCCCGGCAGGCGCGCTAAATGCGCTATATAAAAACCTGCACAAGATAGACAGCGACATTATTGAATATGTCGTGGCTCAATTGCCCCCGGCTGAAGGGCGCTGGCTGGCGTTTCGGGACAGGCTGTTGCGCGCCAGCCTGAAGCAGTAGCCCAAAACACCCTTTTATCCCAACCGCCTTATCCACCGCAAAGACCCTGACTGGTGAAATGGGAGCCACCTGCCGATAAGTGAGCGGTTGAGCTGTGCCCGGAGAGGGCCGGCGGGGTGCACCGTATTGCATCCACCGGTGTTTCTGGTAATCTGAAATTGGTCTTAATCGGTAAAAAAGAAGTGGACCCGGGTGCTTTCTGGTTGCGGAATGTCCGCGACTCGACGCCGGGCGACTGGTCTTCAAGAGGATAAGATGGCTGTCACCAAGGAGCGTCGTAGCGAGATCATCGCAAAGTTTCAGAAGAAGTCCGATGACACCGGTTCACCCGAGGTGCAAATCGCCCTGTTGACCGAGCGGATGAAGGAACTGCACTCCCACATGGAAACCCACAAGAAAGATCACGCCAGCCGGCGCGGTCTTTTGAAGATGGTGAGCCAGCGTGCGTGCCTTCTGAAGTACATCAAGAACAAGGATCCGAACCGCTACGCCAAGATCATCGCCGAGCTTGGCCTGAGGAAGTAGTTTTCAGAGGGCCCGGGGAGAAGCAACCCCGGGCCTTGCCGTTTGGAAGGAGCGATTCCTTACCAGTCGGCACCGGACCGCACTTTCCGATGTCGATACCGCGGTCCGCAGGCGCCCGAGTGGTGCGTCCATTTCCCGCGGCAGTTCCCTTTGAACAATCCCGCGGCAAGCCTTTGGCGGCCCCCTGAACGGGCTCGTCTTCGGTGGAGGTTCGGGGTTTGGCACCTTCACTTTGAAGGTTCGCAAACCCAGATGCGTTGATTTATTTTTGATCCAAAAAGCTGGGAATTGTTCCGCACGCGGCGTTGGACCGCCGCGCGGTATTGACTGAAGCAGCCGGACTTTTCCAGCCCAGTGCCACACAAGGAATAGCACCCATGAAGATCACCCGTTTGGAACTGCCCCTGGGCGACCGCAGCTTGATTCTTGAAACCGGAAAACTGGCCAAGCAGGCCCATGGCGCCGTGGTCGTGGGCATGGGTGAGACCCTGCTTCTGGCCACGGCCTGCGAGGGCGGGGCCATTCCCGGGCGCGACTTCTTCCCCCTCACCGTTGACTACCGCGAAAAGACCTACGCCGCGGGCAAGTTCCCCGGCGGCTACATCAAGCGCGAGACCCGTCCCAGCCTGAAGGAGACGCTCACCTCCCGCCTGACCGACCGCCCCATCCGCCCGTTGTTCCCGACCAACTACCTCAACGAGGTGCAGGTGCTCATCAGCACCCTGTCTGCGGACAAGGAGAACGAGCCTGATGTGCTGGGCATGATCGGCGCCAGCGCAGCCCTGCATATCTCGCACATGCCCTTCCTCGAGCCGACCGGCGCGGTGCGCATCGGCCGCGTGGGTGGCAAGCTGGTGTCGATGCCGACCTACCAGCAGCTTGAAGAGAGCGACCTCGACCTGGTGGTGGCCGGCACCAAGAACGCCATCACCATGATCGAGGGTTTCGCCCGCGAGATGCCCGAGGCCGACATGCTGGAGGCCATCGCCTTCAGCCACGAGCAGATCAAGCTGGTGGTGCAGGCCATCGAGGACCT
>DKBS01000129.1 GCA_002451275.1 Planctomycetaceae bacterium UBA6894
TTTCCCAACCACATGGATGTGGCGGGTCATTTTGAAAGTGTGCGTGGGAAAGCCCGGTTCAATTTCGGCAAGCACCAGGGCAAGTACCTGCAGGATGTGGTCCGGGATGATCCCGCTTACCTGAGCTGGATGCTGGGGGGCAGCTTTCTGGATGACGCCAAGGCGATCATCCGCCAGGCAATGCGGCCGGACCTTTTTTCGGGTACCGGCGGATGAGATGCAGGGTGGGGTCAGGCGGAAAGGCCCAAGGCCCTGCGTTTTTCGACAAGGAACGCCAGGTGGTGCTCGAGGTGGCGGACGGGCTGGAAAAGCAACTGGCGCAGCGAGACCAAGCCTGTATCCGTGTGGATGGCGACGCGCTGCCAAGCCTGGGCCGGTTGCCGGCGCAGGACCCGCACCATGTGCCTGCGCAGGGCTGAGAAAAGCGCCAATTCCTCGGAAAGCACGAGGTCCTGATACCCGATGCGTTCGGGGTATTCCCGTTCGTCCACGCCCACCAGCAACGGTTTTTCGAGCGCGATCACCCGTTCCATCCGGTCGGTGAAAAAGATTTCGGCACCCGCCAGATGCGCGACCAGTTCCAGTGTGCTCCATTTTCCGTGGACGGGACGGAGTCGGGACTGTTCTTCCGTGATGCCTTCCACCGCCCGGGCCAGCCGGGCGATGCCCTCTTCATAAAGGTTCACGAGCCCGGTCACCGGGATGTTCTCATCATCGCGCTGCATTGCATCCATGTAGCCGGGGTCGTTTGAAAAGCTGCTCATACCGGGTCCACCAACAAAGTGCCTTCGCTGACCACCACCGCCTGGCCGCCGAGGATCACCCGGTTTTCCCTGAGGCGCATGGTGACGATGCCGCCCCGGCGGGAAGCCTGGAAGCCGACCAGGTCTGATTTGCCGGTTTTTTTGGCCCAGTATTCCGCCAGGCAGCAATGCGCGGAACCGGTTACCGGATCCTCATCCACCCCGACGGCGGGTGCGAAAAACCTTGAGACGCAGTCGAACTGCGGGTTGGTGGAGGGGGCGGTGACAATAATTCCGCGACAGGGGATTGACCCGAGCGCCTTCCAATCGGGGCGAAGGGAGCGCACTTCCTGTTCGGATGAGAGCTCCACCAGGTAGTCCATGCTGTTTTTGCCCACATGAACCGGTGTGGCTCCCAAACCTTTACGGAGCCCGGAAGGTGATTGGCAGGGTGTCTGTGGGACCACCGGGAAATCGAGTTCGAAGGTGTCGGCGGTTTGTTTGACCAGCAGTTCGCCGCTACGGGTCTGGAAACGAACAGGGTCGTCGGCGGGCCAGCGGTTCTGGTGGGCCAGCGCCTTGGCCGCTGCCAGGGTCGCGTGACCGCAGAGATCCACCTCGACGGTGGGGGTGAACCAGCGGAGATGGTGACCGGAGCCGGCGGGGACCAGGAAGGCGGTTTCGGCGTGGTTCATCTCCATTGCCACATTTTGCAGCCACGCATCGGAAGGCCAGGAGTCGAGCGGAACCACGGCCGCGGGGTTGCCCCGGAAAGGTTGGTCGGTGAAGGCGTCCACCACAAGAAACGGTCGGGGCATTGTCGTTTACCACTTGCCGGTTTGGAGATCCCTTCCCCGCCGACCGCCGGCAGGGTACAGGGGTATCGTAGCGCTTTACCGCCCCACCATCCGGCATAACCGGAAAGAACCGATCCCCTTGCCCGGATCGCCACAGCCGGCACTGAAACGCGCGGAACGGAAGGCTGCTGTGCCTGATTAAATGAGGATGGACTGACATTTTTCCGGGTGCTGGTGTCTCTCATGAATCCGATCATTTTCGCAATGCGGCACCCCATCACCATGATGATGCTGGTGGTGGCGTTGATCGGCGGGGGGAGCCTGGCGCTTTCCAAGATGCGGGTTGACATCTTTCCCCCGCTGAACCTGCCCCGCATCTATGTGTACCTGCAATATGGCGGCATGAGTCCCTCGCAGATGGAGGGGCTGATCGTCAACCAGTTTGAGCTGATGTTCCAATATGTGGATGGCGTTTCCCAAGTAGAGTCGCACTCCATCCAGCAGGTGGCGCTGGTGAAACTGTCGTTCTTCCCGGGGACGGACATGGGGCTTGCGATGGCGCAGGTGAGCGCCTGCGCGGCGCGGGCCATGTCGCAAATGCCGATCGGAACGCTGCCGCCCCTGGTGATCCGCATGGACGAGGGCAGCGTGCCCGTTGGTTACCTGGTTCTGGAGAGCGAGACGACGCCCCTAGGCAAGGTGGGCGACCTGGCCAACAACTACATCCGTCCGCTGGTGCAGAAGAATGTTCCAGGCACCATCGGCACCCCGCCATTCGGGCCGAACGCCCGGTCGATCCTGGTGAATGTGGACCCGGACAAGCTGCGCAGCTACAACCTGAACCCGCAGGATGTGGTGCAGGCGCTGATGCGCGGCAATGTGGTGATACCCGCCGGGAACCTGTACATCCGGGACCAGATGCCCCTGGTGCCCACGAACGCGCTGGTGAAAAATATTCAGGAGATGGGGGAAATTCCCCTGAAGTTGGGCGCCAACGTGTATATACGCGACGTGGCAACCATTACCGACGCGACCGACGTGAACTACGGGTACGCCCTGGTCAATGGCCGTAAGTCGGTTTATCTCCCCATCCTGAAGAAAGACACCGCCAGCACGCTGGATGTGGTGGCCAACATCCACGCGGCGATGTCGGCCTTTCGGGATGTTTTACCCAAGGATGTGAAAATCGGCTTCGAGTTCGACGAGTCGCCCACCGTGGTTACCGCCATCAAGAGCGTGGGGACCGAGGGGATCATCGGCGCGGCGCTGACGGGTTTGATGATCATGTTGTTCCTGGGCGACTGGCGCAGCGTGATCGTGGTGGTGTCGAACATTCCGCTGGCGCTGATGGGGTCGCTGTTCGGGCTGTACATCACCGGCAACAGCATCAACATCATGTCGCTGGGCGGTCTGGCACTGGCGATCGGCATCCTGGTGGACGAGGCGACCGTGGAGGTGGAGAACATCCACGCGCAGTTTCACGGGGGCGCAACCCTTGCCCGCGCGGTGCGGCGCGGCAACAGCATCACCGCGGTAGCGCGACTTCTGGCACTGGCGTGTATTTTGTCGGTGTTCATCCCCGCCTTCATCATGGAAGATCCCCTGCGGGCGCTGTTCATGCCGTTGGCCTTGGGGGTGGGCTTCGCGATGATCAGCTCGTATCTGCTCTCCAGCACCTTTGTGCCGGTCATGGCGGTGTGGCTTTTGAAGCTGAACCCGGAACATGTTGGCAAAAAAGGATTGTTTGACCGGGTGGAGGCGGCCTACGAGCGATTTGTCGGCGGAGTGGTGGCGCTGAGGCATCTGGTGGTGCCGGCCTACCTGGGAGTGGTGACTCTCATCCTGGTGGTGGCCGGGGCGAGGCTCGGGACGGAGCTGTTTCCCCAGATCGACTCGGGACAGTTCGTGCTGAGGTTCAGGCCACCGCCCGGAACCAATTTCGAAATCACCCGGCAGATGGGCCAGAAGGCGCTGGAGATCATCGAACGGGAGGCAGGCAAGGACCAGATCGATATCAGCATCGGGTTCGCGGGGCAGATTGCCCCGTACTTCGGCCTGAACAACATGATTCTGCTGATGCGGGGCCCGGATGACGGGATGTTGCGGGTGGCTTTCCGTGAGGGGAGCGGCATCGAACTGGATGCCTTCCGGGAGAAAATGCGGAAAATGCTGCCGGAGGAGGTCGCCCCGTGGCTGGCCGGGGTGATGGCGTCGCGGGGCGTGCCGAAGGCGGAGGCGGAAGCCCGATCCAGGGAGATCAGCTTCGGTTTCGAGCCGGGGGACATGGTCAGCAATGTGATGAGCTTCGGTTCCCCGACGCCGCTGGAGATCGCGGTGTACGGGCCAAACTTGCCAGATGTGCGGGAGCATGCGACCCGGATTCGGGACAATATGGCGAAGATCGAGTGCCTGCGGGATGTTCAGTTCCACCAGACGCTGGACTACCCCTCGGTGGATGTGACCATCAACCGGGAGAAGGCGGGGCTATCGGGTGTGGATGTGCAGAATATTGGCGATTCGGTATTGGTTGCGACCAACTCAAGCCGTTACGTGGCCTTGAACTACTGGCAGGACCAGAAGACCGGTTTCGACTACCAGGTGGAAGTGCTGGTGCCCACCCAGCGGATGACCTCCACCCTGGATGTGGAGAACCTGCCCTTGCGGATGGTCAACCCGGTGCTGAACCTGATGGTGCGGGATGTCGCAGACGTGAAGGCTGGTCTGATACCCGGTCAGATCGACCGGACCTCTTCCCAGCGTTACATCAGCATTTCCGCCAACCTGGAAGGGGCGGATTTGGGTACCGCCTCGCGGCTGGTGGAAAAGGCCGTGGCGGACGCCGGCCAGCCTCCCAAGGGGGTGCGTCTGATGACGCGGGGCCAGACCGGGACGATGAACGACATGTTCAGGTCACTGGGTATCGGGTTGGGCATCGCCGTGGGGGTGATTCTGGTGCTGCTGACGGCCTATTTCCAGGCGCCCAGACTGGCGCTGACTTCCATCGCGGCGGTGCCGGGGGTTATCTCGGGGGTGGTACTGGCCCTGGTGCTGACCCACACAACCCTGAACATCGAGTCGTTCATGGGGTCGATCATGTGCATCGGGGTTTCGGTTTCCAATTCGGTGATGATGGTTACCTTCATGAACGACCGCTGGCTGGAGGGTATGTCGGTTCGCGATGCCGCGGTGAAAGGGGCGGCCGGGCGTTTGAGGCCCATCATCATGACAGCATGCGCCATGACCATTGGCATGCTGCCCATGGCGCTGGCTTTGGAAGAAGGCTCGCAGATGCAGGCGCCGCTAGGCCGGGCGGTGATAGGCGGCCTTGTTTTTTCCACCTTTTCCACACTTCTTGTGTTGCCGGCCGTTTTCAGCCTGATGCTCGGCAACCGCAAACCCCGGCCGGTTTCGATAGACCCGGATGACCCGGACGGACTGACCTTTGACGGGGGCGAACACCCCGTAGACCATGCAGCAGAACCGCGGGGTGGATTTCACCCGGCAAGCCCGGAGGGCAGGCAATGAGCCAGACCTTTTTGGAAAGAGCCCTCGCGGGCTTTTGTACGTTGGTGATCCTATCCGGGTGCGGGAGAAAGTCAGAACCCGCACCCCCCGCCCCCACCATGCCATCGGTCACCCTGACCAATCCCGAGAAACGCGATATCCTTCGCTTGGTTGGGCAACCGGCGTTTGTGAACGCCTACGAGCAAACCTCGATCTTTCCGAAATTGACCGGTTTTATTGAGAAGTGGAACGTGGACATCGGGGACAAGGTCAGAAAGGACCAGATCCTGGCGACCTTGTACATCCCCGAACTGGTGGAGGATCACCGGCTGAAAAAGGCGACCGTGGAGCTGGACCGGGTGCTGGTGGACCAGGCCCGCAAGCTGGTGGATGCCGCCGACGGGACCTTGCGAGCCGCCGTTGCGAAGGTGGCCCAGGCGCGTGCGGATGTGGGGAAATTCGAGGCTGAGGTGGTGCGCTGGCAATCGGAAGTGAAACGGCTCACCAGCCTGGTGGAGCAGCGGGTGGTGGACCGACAGATCCTGGATGAGTCAACCCGCCAACTGCGGTCGAACGAGGCGGCGCGAGACGCAGCGGTTTCGGCCGTGCTGGTCGCTGATGCCCAGCGTTTGGCATGCGAGGCCGACCTGGCCAAGGCCCGGGTGGACGTGCTGGCTGCCGAGGCCCGGGTGAGGGTGGCTGACGCGGACGAAAAGCGGGTGGCGGCCCTGGTGGGCTACATCGATTTGAAATCACCCTTCGATGGCATTGTGGTGCTGCGCAACGCCAATCGCGGCGACTTCAGCCAGGGCATCTCGGGTGACCAGTCCGCGAACTCATTTTCACCCCTGCAAAGCTCGCAGAAGGCCGCCCCGGTTTTCGCGGTTGCCCGAACGGATGTGGTGCGGGTGTTTGTGGATGTGCCGGAGCAGGACGCCAATTACGTGGCGGCAGGCACGCCCGCTGAAGTGAGGCTGGAGGCGTTCAACGATCTGGTTCTGCCCTCCAAGGTCGCCCGCACAGCCTGGGCGCTGAATCTGCAAACCCGTACGCTCCGGGCCGAAATCGACCTGCCCAACCTGGACACCAAATTGCTCCCCGGCATGTACGCCTACGGGTATGTGAAAATCCAACGCAATGGGGTTTTGGCGATTCCTTCCCGCTGCGTCACCAAACGAGGTGAGGATAGGGTGGTTTTCCTTCACCGTGATGGCAAGGCTTACCAGGCCCGTGTTCGACTGGGACCGACCGATGGAACCTGGGTGGAATTGGTGGCGATTGAAATAGGGGGCCGGTTTGTTCCGGGTGACCCGTCTCTGCAAGTGATCGTGGGAGATCCTGACGAGTTGCAGGAGCGAACGCAGGTGCAGATTTCCAAGCCGGGAGCCAATGCGACCGCCGGTGGTGACAAACCCTAGGGGATAATGGGGGCTACCTGGATCTCCAGCGGGATTGTGCAGGATTGGTTGGCGCAGGACAGGCCCGTGACCGGAGGCAGATCGAAGGGGCGCGAGGTGTCGATATCGAGGATGTTCCCGCCCACACGCTGGCAGGCAAGGACTTCCGCCGGGTAACCCACGGCCCGGAAAAGCGAGAACTGGGCGCGGTTGTAATCCTGAACTGCCTGGAAGTAGTTTTTGTAGGCCCCGTCCAGTTGGCCCAATGCGGCCACCACTTCCTGGGGTCGGTTGACCAGATTCAGCACATCGCCAAATCGCGTTGTCTGGCCCATCCCCTTGAGGTTGCCCTCAAAGCTGGTGAGGGCGTTGCGCAGGCCCGTGTCGGCCAATCCCACCCGCACGGTGGCGGAACGCAGTTGAGCGTGACACTTGGCCACCTCGGCGGCCACCCGGTCCTGGATTTGGAACAGGTCGATCAGGGCCTGGTATCTCTGCGCATCTCGCTCCTTGATGAGAGCCCTGTTGCCCAGTCCGAAGTTTTTCAGTTCCCAAAGGACGGCGGCGTTGACATCGAAGCGGCTGCCCCAGTCCATGGAGCTATTGGGACCCGAACCGGCGGCGCCCGCAATCAGGGGGTTACCGTTGCCGTTGGCTCCGCTGTTGCCCTGAAACACCAGACTGGGAATGAGCGGACGCATTTTTTCCTGCTTCAGGCGAACCAGGGTCGCCTGCACCAGGGCCTGGGAAGCGCCCAACTCCGGCCGGTTGGTCAGACCCACGGGTATGAGGTGGTCTACCTCCTGGCCGGGTGAAATCAGCAGGGTGGCCATGTGCGGTGGTTCGGTTGGAACCATGTTGGCGGTCGGATTCAACCGGAGCAAGCGGGCCAACTCGGCGCTGGAGACCAGCCAGTCTTCCCGGGCTTTTACAGCGACCTCTTCCAGATCGGCAAGCAGTGTTCGGGCGCGGTCGGTCTCAATGGGGGCGGACAGGCCCTGGCCCAAACTTTCCACCCGGCGGACCAGTTCACGCCCCTTGAACACCGTGTCCACCGCGCCGGCCATGCGGCCCCGGGCCTGCTGCACATTGAAATAGGCGACGGCCACCTCCATCAGGGCATCGTTTTTGGCGGCCTGGACCTCGAGGCGCTTGGCCCGGAGAACCTGTTTGGTGGCCAGCGGGGTGTAGATCGCATCGGTGGTGGCGAAAATTGCCTGGACACCGGGGCCCAGGGTGATCGCCTGCCGGCTGTTGCTGTATGGGATTCCGGAAGCGGGAGCGGGGTAGAGGCCATCGTGGCGGTAATAGTCGATACCCGCGTAGATGTTTGGCAACCAAAGAACATGAGCTTTTTCATATTCGGCTGCCGCCACCGCCTCCGCAGCCTTGGCCGCATCGATGATCAACGGCCTTGCATCGGAAAGCATCAGTGCCGATGGCAGGTTGATCGGGATGGGGATTGTGTCAGCAGGGGTTGCTTCCTGCCTGAATTCCGTGGGGGCTGCGGTGTTGGCTGCCTTGGGCCCCTCGAGAATTTCAAGACCGGGCGCCGGGTCAATTCCCGAGGGAGCGGGTTGAACGGGCCGGGCAACAGGCTTGGGCGCGGGTAATTCTGATTGGCACCACCCGGCGGATGCCCATGCCATGAGGCCTACCATAGCCAAGGCAGAGCGCAGGGGTTTCCGGTTCCGCCTCATGCCCTGTTTCCTGATAGAACGGAACTCATCAGCCAGTAACCACCCATGAAACATCGGCCTTGGAGCGGGGGAATCCGCAAACCAAGAAGGACAGGAGCAACCCTTGCGACTGGCTGAGTTGGAAAAGCTGTTAAAAGGTCCCCAATTTGCCATCCAGGAAGCCGATTGAAAAAATCAGTCT
>DKBS01000167.1:0-9908 GCA_002451275.1 Planctomycetaceae bacterium UBA6894
CCATCAAGAGAAGAGCCGGAGGCTTAAGGAATGTCGAAAATTTCAAAACCGCCATCTACTTCCATTGCGGCGGTTTGAGCCTATACCCATGAAATTCCCGGAAGGACCTATTTTTTGAAGGTGCCCGCCAACAGGCACAGCATGAGGGCGGCCATGGAGGCCAGCACCACGGAAACCCCGTGGCGATCCGCCAGCGGTCCGGTGACGGCGTTGCCGACGGGCGTTGCCAGGCTCATGCCCATGGTCCAAAGCGCCATCACCCTGCCGCGCACGCTATCGGCCGCGGTAACCTGCACCACCGCCTGAGCGGTGGGGATGAAGAGTATCAATCCCATCCCCAGCAGGAACGCGCCCGTCAATCCGGCCAGGCCGTTGGTTGCGAAAGCCAACACCAATTCCCCGGCCGAGGCGACCACAATCCCGGCCCGCAAGAAGAGCCAGGGGGATGTGCCCGGCCGCCGCTTGGCGACCAGGATGGACGCAAGAACCGCACCGGCACCCACAGCGCTGAGAAGGCCGCCGTACCCGGTCTCGTGCCAGGCCAGGCGCTCCACCGCCACTTGGGGCAACATCGACAACACCGGCCAACCCGCCAGCGCCACGAGGGACACCAGCACCAGCAACCGGCCCACCGGGGGATTACAGGCGGCGAAGCGAACACCTTCCCAAATGCCCTTTCCAGCCCCGGGTGCATGGGTGGTGTGTCCGAGGGCCCGCATGGCCCACAGGCTGCCCAACACGGCCACATAGCTCAAAGCGTTCAGCGCGAAACACCAGGCCGGCCCCACCAGCGCCAGCAAACCGGCGGCCAGGGCGGGGCCCAAGGCGCGGGCCAGGTTGAACTGCATGGAATTGAGCGCCACCGCGTTGGCCAGATCCTCCGGCCCTGTCAGTTCCTTGAGGAAGCTAAGCCGTGTGGGCAGATCGATTGACTGCAGGATGCCGGCAATCAGGCTCCAAAGCACCAGGCGCTCGGGTGTGGCTTGCCCCATCCAGACCAAAGCGGCCAGGCTCGCGGCCTGCAGCAGCATCCCGGTTTGTGCCAATTGCACGATCCGTTTTTTGGGAAATCTGTCCGCCAGCCATCCGGAAAAGGGCGCGATGAACACGGTGGGCAGGATGGTGGCTATGCTGACCAGCCCGGTCCAGGTACTGAGTCCGGTCAAGTCGTAGGCCAACCAGACCAGCGCGGCCTGCTGAAGCCAGGTGCCCACCAGGGAGATTGCCTGGCCCCAGAAATACAGCCGGTAGTCACGGTGTCGAAGGGCCCGAAAGGTCTGGGTGCGTTGCTGCATGGCGGGTCAGCGGGCGCCAATCAGGTCGGCCAGCCGCTTTTCCAGGTCTGATTTGTCCACCCCGCGGACAAGGAACCTCTTGTCCCGGCTGGTCGCCGCGCCCAACAACTCCACCGCCCCGGGGCGAATCCCCTGCGCCTCGGCCAGGGCCTGGCGCAACGCCTCGTTGGCTTTGCCATCCACAGGGGGCGCGTTGACCGCCAGTTTGATCGCGGCGCCATGCAAACCCACCACGGCGGTCCGCTTGGCTCCGGGTTGGGCGCGCACGGGCACCACCCAAGCTTCCTTGTGCTCGGTGATCAGGACGGGGCACGTCATGGCGCGGGCAAATCCCCCACCAGGCTAGTGCCCAGCCTGATCAGTGTGGCCCCTTCCTCGATGGCCACCTCGAAATCCCCGCTCATGCCCATGCTCAACTGGTCCAGGGGGTGCTCAGTCCCGGCCAGTTTCTCCCGCAGGGATTCGGCAAGAAACCGCAGCCTGCGAAAGGCGGGGCGGGCGTTTTCCGGTTGGTCAGTCAACGCCGCCATGGTCATGAGACCACGCACCCGCACCTGTTTCAGGTTCCGAATGGCCTCGACCAGGCCTTCCGCCTCGTCCGGTTCGAAACCCTGCTTGGCCCCTTCCCCACTGCAATTCACCTCCAGCAGCACATCCACCCGTCGCCCTTGCCTGGCTGCCTCGGCTTCGATGGCCTCGAGCAGGCGCAGGCTGTCCACCGAATGGATCAAGGTGGTCAGGGGCAGGGTTTTGTCCACCTTGTTGCGCTGCAGGTGGCCGATCAGGTGCCAATGCCCCCCGGGCACCACGGAAGCCTTGCGCCACAGTTCCTGCGGACGGTTTTCGCCAAAATCACGAATCCCAAATTCCAGAAGATCCGCTGCCACATCGGGTTCAACGGTTTTGGTCACCGCCACCAGGGTCACGCTGTCCACGGGCCGCACCGCCCGGGCACAGGCATCGGCCATTCGCCGGCGCACCTGCTGAAGCCGGGCATGCAATTCTTGCTGTCGGGGGTTCATGGGAAACTCACGCGGTGCCGTTCCTGCTTCCTCCCAGAATAGCGCAGGCCGGCAGTGGGCGGTGCTGCGTCGGTTTCAGGAAAAGCCGCCGTACCCTACCCGTATATCTTTGTGACACCCGGTTCGATTTCGGCTTGTCATGGAAAGGGAGACCCGGCTGGCCAACGCCATACAGGCCGAAACCAAATCCGGTAGAATAGCCGGACCATCCCGTGTGAAGGTGGTCCAAACTGACACAGGAGGCGACACCATGAGCAACTACCATCCCCTGAAGGTGGCCCTCAGACGCTTGCGGGCGGGTAAATCCCAACCCGGCTCCTGTTCAGTGATCAAAACCCTTCTGGCACGAATCCGGGCCGCGGTGACCCTGGAGGAGGTTCTGGTGGAAGGTTTTCCGGGCATCAAGGCCCTGGAAGACGAGCAGGCGCTGGAATACTGGACAGGCAAGGCCAGCAAACGCAGCCGCGGCAATCTGCAGGAGGACGACCTGGAGGTGGGCGCCACGGTCCTGATCAAGGCGGTTGCCCCTGATACCACGGGTGACATGCCGTGGGACACCCCGCGCACGCAGTTGATCGGCCATTCGGCCCGGATTTTAGCTATTCAGCTGCCGTTTGTGCTGCTGGAAATGGCAGATACCCGCGCCTTCCAGGGCGGTCCGATCAGCCTCGATACCCGCCTGGTGGCCCTGATGAAAGCCAGCGAGGAGTTCTTCCAAGCCCAACGGGGCACCAAGGTGGAGGTTCCGACCAACCCACCGGCCCAACTTGCCCCCAACCCCGGCCCCAGCATGAACAGCCAGGGCATGAATGACGCTAGCCAGTCGGGTTTACCGTTTTGATACCCGTTTGAGAATGATCCGCAGCGAGCCGGGCCCATCCCGGCTCGCTGCGTTTTGGTACATTCCTCTGCATGAATAAAAGCAACCTCCTCTCCGATGATTTCTTCGCCCTGGCCCTGGGTGTTTTTATCGTGTTGGTGGCGGTCCCCACGACCGTTTCTCCAGGCGTCCAACTCTGGGGCTGGGCATCCTCCATCCAGGAATGGGTAAGCCCCACCCAGGCCATCAAGACCGTGGATGCGAAATCCGGCGTCTCGACAGGGGCAAGCCTGCTGGGAACCTTGGGATTTTTGCTAGGGGCATTGGCGCTTATCGATGTGATCAGGGGGCATTCGGCGGTCAAAAACCTGCCCCGTCATGTCACGGTGCTGCTGCTGGGCTACGGCTGTTTCCTCCTGGGTCACCACGGCATCCTGGCGACCACCGATGCCAAAAAGCTGAAAACCTTCGGGCTCTCCTGGTCGATGGGTCTCACCGGGGAGGCCGGCTACCTACTGGCGCTGCTGGCGGGCCTGCTTCTGGGCAATCTGCTGCCGGGGTTCGGCCGCTGGCTGCGCAAAAGCGCCAGCACCGAATTGTTCATCAAAACCGCCATCGTGCTGGTGGGTGTCAGCCTTGCCAGCAAGACCCTGGGTCAGGCCGGGCGGGCGGGCGAACTGATCGCCCGTGGACTCGCCGCCATTGCCGAGGCCTACCTGCTCTACTGGGCCATGGTCTACCTGTTGGCCAGGCTGGTGTTCAAATTCCCGCGCGAATGGGCCGCGCCGCTGGCCTCGGGTATCAGCATCTGCGGCGTGTCCGCCGCCATGGCCACCGGGTCCGCCATCCGCGCCCGGCCGGGTGTGCCAGTGATTGTGTCCAGCCTGGTGGTGGTGTTCTCCACCATTGAACTGCTGGCGCTGCCCTGGTTCGCCAAGTGGCTGTTGCCCGATGACCCGATGGTGGCGGCCGCTTGGATGGGTCTGGCAGTGAAGACCGACGGCGCGGCAACGGCGGCCGGTGCCGTGACCGAGGCCCTGTATCAACCGGGCGCTGGCAGCCTGATGCTTGCGGCCACCACGCTGATCAAGGTCTTCATCGACCTGTTCATCGGGGTCTGGTGTTTTGTCCTGGCACTGGTTTGGCAGTTCGCCTTCCCCCAAGAACGGACAATCCGGCCGGACGGCACGGTGGAAAAGGTCCGCTGGACCGAGCTTTTCAGCCGGATGCCCCTGTTCCTGGTGGGGTTCTTTCTGGCGTTTGGCGGCCTGCTGGCCCTTGGGCTGTCGAATCCCGAAATGGCCGATGGCATCAAGAAAGTGGAAGGGCAAACGGAAGCCTTCCGCAAACCCCTGTTCGCATTGGCATTTTTGGCCATCGGCCTGGCCACCGATTTCCGCAAACTATGGTCACCCGGCCTGGGCAAACTGGTGCTGGTTTACCTTGTGGCCCTGTTTGGCTTCATTCTCTGGATAGCGCTAGCTATCTCCTGGTTGTTTTTCCATGGCGTCCCGGCGGTCGCACCCGCCGTGGGGGGCTGAGCCGATGCATCCTTCCCCATCCCCAGCCCAGACCGATTCCACCGAAGATCTTCTGGCGGAATTGAATCACCCGCCGGCAGAACCAATGACCCGTGCCGAATGGCTGCTGGTGGGCATCAGTATCGCCCTGGGTTTGGTGCTGCTGGCAAGCCTGGCGTGGTGGGTTCAGAGGGGATGAGCCGGAAGGCCCGACTTTTCCGAACGAAATCCCTGCCGCCCTCCTAGGCCGAAAACGGGAATTTGGGCAAAAGATTGCTAAACTGAGATTGTGAGGGATTTATGCCCCTCCTCACTGATTCTGGCCCACCTGTTCCGCTGGAGCCGAAATGCGCATTGGTTTGTTTGGCGGATCATTCGACCCCGTGCATTTGGGGCATCTGGTGATGGCTGAACAGGCCTTGGCGCAGGCCGGGCTCGATGAAGTTTGGTTTCTGCCCGCGGCAGCCGCTCCCCACAAGCCGGAAAAGGCCAAAGCATCCTTCCAGGCCCGTCTCGACATGCTGCAACTTGCCACCGCCGGGAACGAGCGGCTGAAGGTGAACAGCATCGAGAGCGAGCTGCCCACTCCCAACTACACGGTCAACACCCTCAAGGCCCTGACCTCCCGCCATCCCGAGCACCAATGGTATTTCCTGTTGGGCGGGGACATGCTAATCGACCTGCCGCACTGGCGTGAGCCTGAAAAGCTGGTGGAAATGGCCGGTTTGGTGGTGATGCCTCGCCCCGGGTCAACGGTTCCAAACCAAGAGGAGCTGAAGCAACGCCTGGGCAAATCCGCCCGGTTGCTTCAACTGGAAGGCCCCACCCTAGATGTTTCCAGCCGGTGGCTGCGGGGTACCCTGTCCTCCGGCGGAACCGCGCGCTATCTGGTACCGCGCGCCGTGGAAATGTATATCGAGGAACACGGGCTGTATGGGGCGGCCAAAGCGGTCCACCCCATGCGTCCGGCTGATCAGACAGGTGTGAAAAGCGGATGAACGCCATGCTTGCCCCGGTGAAGACATCGATTGGAAAAAAGGCCATTATGGGAGTCACTGGCGTGTTGCTGGTGCTCTTTGTTCTGGGCCACATGACCGGCAACTTGCTCATTTTCGCCGGCCGGGATGCCATCAATGAATACGCCCGTTTCCTGCACGAGGCCGGGCATGGCGCCCTGATTTGGGTGGCCCGGCTGGGTCTCCTGGCTGTATTCGTCACGCACATGAGCCTGGCCTTCATCCTGCGCGCTGAAAACCGCATGGCCCGTCCGGTGCGGTATGTGGTGGAGGACACCGTGCAGGCCTCCTGGGCCAGCCGGAACATGATGCTGACCGGCATCGTGATGCTTCTTTTCCTGATCTACCACATCGCTCACTTCACGCTGGGCGCCACCGATCCCGCCACATTCAAGGGTGCATTTGAACCACGCGGTGAGCAGAAGCTGGAAGATGTTTATCAGATGGTGGTGAAGGGCTTCCAACAACCGGTGGTTGCCGGACTGTACCTGCTGGCCCAACTCGCCTTGTGCGTCCACCTGTGGCATGGTGCCGGTAGCTGGATGCAGAGCCTGGGACTGAACCGCGGCAAGTTGCGCCAGACCTCGCGCCTGGTCGGCCCGGTGATCGCCCTGGCGGTGCTGGCCGGCAATACGCTCATCGTCCTTGCCTGCCTGCTGGGCATTGTTACCGTCTGACCCCAGGCGACCACCCGAAAAATCGAACAATCCAAGCGTTTCAGGGAGTGCAGTGATGACAGTGGAAACACCCGCCAAGCCTGCGGGAACCCATCCGACCAATGGCGCCACCCATGGCGCGCCCCACAAATCGGGCCTGGATGCCCGCATCCCCGCCGGCCCTCTGGCTGAGAAATGGACCCGCTTCAAGGCTGACATGAAGCTGGTGAACCCCACCAACAAGCGAAAATTCCGCATTCTGGTGGTGGGCACCGGGTTGGCCGGCGGGTCCGCAGCGGCCAGCCTGGCTGAACTGGGCTACGAGGTGGACAGTTTCTGCTACCAGGATTCAGCGAGGCGTGCCCACTCCATCGCCGCTCAGGGTGGTATCAACGCCGCCAAGAACTACCAGAACGACGGCGATAGCGTTTGGCGCCTGTTCTACGACACCATCAAGGGCGGCGACTTCCGCGCCCGCGAGGCGAATGTCTACCGTTTGGCCGAGGTCAGCCGGAACATCATCGACCAGTGCGTGGCGCAAGGCGTTCCCTTTGCTCGTGAGTACGGCGGACAGCTCGACAACCGCAGCTTCGGCGGCGCGCAGGTGTCGCGAACCTTTTACTGCCGCGGCCAGACCGGCCAGCAACTCACACTGGGTGCCTATCAGGCCCTCAGCCGCCAGGTGAATGCCGGCCGGGTTCGCATGCATTCCCGCTGCGTGTTCCAGGATCTGGTGGTGATCGACGGCAAGGCCCGGGGCATCATCACGCGCGACCTGGTGACCGGCAAGCTGGAGCGCCACGCGGCCGATGTGGTGGTGCTGGCCACCGGCGGATACGGGCCCGTCTTCTACCTTTCCACCAACGCGATGGGGTGCAATGTGAGCGCGACCTTCCGCGCCCACAGGCGTGGCGCGCTGTTCGCCAACCCCTGTTTCACCCAGATCCACCCCACCTGCATCCCCGTCAGCGGTGATCACCAGAGCAAGCTGACGCTGATGAGCGAGTCGCTGCGCAACGACGGCCGCATCTGGGTTCCCCTGAAAAAAGGGGACCATCGGCGGCCGGAGGAAATCCCGGACAACGAGCGCGACTACTTTCTCGAGCGCAAATATCCCAGCTTCGGCAACCTGGCCCCGCGCGACATCTCCAGCCGTGCCGCCAAGGAAGCCTGCGATGATGGCCGCGGGGTGGGCGAGAGCGGCTTGGCTGTGTACCTCGATTTCCGCGACGCCATCAACCGCTTGGGCCGTGACACCATCGCCAAGCGCTACGGCAACCTGTTCGACATGTACGCCCATATCACGGCGGAAGACCCTTACAGGAGCCCGATGCGCATCTACCCGGCGGTGCACTACTGCATGGGTGGACTGTGGGTGGACTACCATCTAATGACCAATATCCCCGGCCTGTTCGCCCTGGGCGAGGCAAACTTCTCCGACCACGGGGCCAACCGGTTGGGTGCCAGCGCGCTGATGCAGGGCCTGGCCGACGGCTATTTCGTGGCGCCCTACACCATCACCAATTACCTGGCCAGCAACAAGCTGCAACCGGTGAAGACGGACCACGACGCTTTCAAGGAGGCCGAGGCCAATTCGCGTGAGCGCATCGACAGGCTGCTGCGCGTGAGGGGACGCAAGAGCCCCAACCAGTTCCACCGCGAGCTGGGCAAGATCATCTGGGACAAGTGCGGCATGGCCCGTTCCAGGCAGGGACTGGAGGAAGCCTTGAGGCGTCTGCCTGAGCTGCGCCAGGAATTCTGGGAGAATGTCAGTGTCCCGGGTTCAGGCGAATCGTTCAACATGGCCCTAGACCACGCCACCCGCGTGGCCGATTTCCTCGAGTTTGGCGAATTGATGTGCCATGACGCCCTGCAGCGCGACGAAAGCTGCGGCGCCCACTTCCGCGTGGAGCACCAGTACGAGGACGGCGAGGCCAAGCGCAACGACGACCAATATGCCTACGTCTCCGCTTGGGGCTATCAGGGGGAGGGCAAGGCCCCGACCCTGAACGCGGAGCCTTTGGTCTATGAAAATGTCCATCTGGCCGTGAGGAGTTACAAGTAAGCCATGAACTTCACCCTGCACGTTTGGCGGCAAAAGGACCGCAACTCCCCCGGAAAGATGGAGGCTATCCCCGCCAAAAATATTTTGCCCGACATGTCCTTCCTGGAAATGCTGGACATCGTGAATGACGACCTGATGGCCCAGGGCAAGGCCCCCATCTCGTTTGACCATGACTGCCGCGAGGGCATCTGCGGCTCTTGCAGTCTGGTGATCAACGGGCGGCCCCATGGCCCCACGCGCGGCACCACCTGCCAAACCTACATGCGCCACTTCAAGGATGGCGAGGCGATCTACATCGAACCCTGGCGCGCCAAGGCTTTCCCGGTGATTTGCGACCTGGTCACCGACCGATCCGCCTTTGACCGCATCATCCAGTCGGGGGGCTATGTGTCGGTGAACACCGGCGGCGCCGTTGATGGCAACACCCTGCCCATCGGCAAGGACACCGCCGAACTGGCTATGGACACCTCGGCATGCATCGGCTGCGGTGCCTGCGTGGCCGCCTGCAAGAATGCCTCGGCCATGCTGTTCGTCGCCGCCAAGGTCTCACATCTGGGCC
The DNA here is from genome assembly GCA_002451275.1 of Planctomycetaceae bacterium UBA6894. GTDB lineage: Bacteria > Planctomycetota > Planctomycetia > Gemmatales > Gemmataceae > UBA6894. The sequence continues at coordinate 8,954 of DKBS01000167.1, forward strand.
TGCTGCCGCAGGGACAGCCCGAACGCTCCAGCCGCGCCCTGGCCATGGTGAACACCATGGACAAGGAAGGCTTCGGCAACTGCACCAACCAGTACGAGTGCGAGGCTGTCTGCCCCAAGGAAATCTCCGCCGACTGGATTTCCCGGCTGAACCGCGACTACATCGCCGCGGCTGGCTCCCCCGGGGAGTAACCGTGTCCGCATCGGATCTGACGGTCACTGTCGAACTGGCCGAGCGCTCCTACCCGATTCGCATCGGGCGGGGCTCTGCCGGTTTCGCTTCCTTTTTGGCACCGCTGGTGAAAGGTCGGCTGGTCCTGTTGGCACACGACGCCCGGTTGGCCACACAGGCGCAAAATCTGGCGGATCAGCTCATCCAAGCCGGCTGGCGCGTCGGGTTGTACGCGGTCCCATCGGGCGAGGCATCCAAAAGCGCCCAGCAACTGCAATCACTTTGGACGGCCTTGGCCAACCTGCCCGCCGACCGTTCCACCGCCCTCATTGCCCTGGGTGGCGGTGTGGTGGGCGATCTGGCTGGATTCGCAGCGGCCAGCTTCAACCGTGGGCTGCCCCTGGTGATGATTCCGACCACCCTGCTGTCGATGGTGGACAGTTCCGTGGGCGGCAAGACCGGCATCAACCTTCCCGAAGGCAAAAACCTCGTGGGCGCCTTCCACCAACCCGCAGGCGTGTGGATCGACCTCGACCACCTCTCCACCCTGCCCCCCCGCGAGGCCGCCAGCGGTCTGGCCGAGGTGGTGAAATACGGCGTCATCCTGGATCCAGCCCTGCTCGACACGCTGGAACAGCACGCCGACTACCTGAAATCGAACCTGGCTGCCTGCCCGGCCACAGCCGGGTTGGTCGCCCGGTCCTGCGAGTTAAAGGCCATCGTTGTGCGTGACGATGAACGCGAGACCACCGGCCTCAGGGCCATCCTGAATTACGGCCACACC
>DKBS01000167.1:10202-10619 GCA_002451275.1 Planctomycetaceae bacterium UBA6894
ACGGGGCATGGCTGCACGGCGAGGCAGTTTCGGCCGGCATGGTCTGCGCTGCCGAACTGGCACACCGGATCGGCTATCTCCAGGAAGATTTCCGAAAGCGCCAAACCGCCCTGCTGGATCGTCTCGGCCTGCCTGTCCGGGTGCCCAAGGGCCCGGTGGAGCCTCTCTTGGCGGTGATGCGGCGGGACAAGAAAAACCTGGGCGGCGCCATGCGCTTCGTGTTGCCGCGAAAACCCGGCAAGGCGGAACTGGTCAGCACCGTGCCTGAGGCCAAGGCGGCCGGGGTGTTGGAAGACCTGATGGCCTGACCCTGCCAGTTACCCTAAATAAATCGGCAAGCCAGATCGGCTTTAAAACTGAAAAGGCATTTCAATGCATAAATGCCTCTTCTCTTTTGGATTCCAAATCAATACAAGC
>DKBS01000138.1 GCA_002451275.1 Planctomycetaceae bacterium UBA6894
CAATAAGTTGCAGAAGTCTATCTGCAGCTGGTTAAAGCAAGCCGATCCGTTCAATTCGAATCGAAAGCAAAATTACCAAGCACCCTAAATTGCCCCAAAAACCGATTTTTCTATTTGACACCAAACCTCCCATCTTATTCAATTTCCAAAAGTAACAATTGTGCGGGATAGCCCGTGCCTGCCGGAAATGACAGTCCCGCAGTTGGCACCGTTTTTTTTGCGCCGCCACCTTGGAGATTCGCTCATGATGCGCTTTCTTTCCGTTTGTAGGCTTTTGTGCGTGACAGGACTGGCCTCAGGCCTCCTCAGCACCGCGCAGGGTCAGGATGCCACCAAATCAGCCCCGCAACCGCCTGCCGCTACCACTCCCCGACGCATCACGCTTCCAACCCCGACTAAGCCGGCACAGGTTGAGGCCCCGAAGGCGGATCCAACCAAGCCACCAGTAGTGGCCCCCACACTTCCGGCCCCCCGGGTTCCAGCTCCAATGCCACCCGCCCCTCCAATGCCAAATACAGGGCTTGGAACCTCTGCTTCCCGGACAGTTACGGTGACTATCGCACCACAACTTCCCGACTGGTCCCTCCCGCCTTCACGAAATAGCTGCGATTGCAATGGCGTAAGTTTCGGAAACGGCGACAACTCGCCAAAAATCCTCACCCAAGCGCAAACCCGCCAGTTGGAAGCGTTGATGATCGACCGGCTGAGCCCGACCGAAGCACCACGTTACGGACGGAACGAGGCGGTTCCACCCATCAACTGCGAGGTTCCGGCAGGCGAAGCGTATGTGGAAGGTCTGCGTGCCCTGAAGCGGTTTGATTCGGCAAGGGCCTTGGCGTTGTTCAATCACGCCTTGTCGATCGACCCCACACACCCTGCCACCCTGCAACTGAAGGCTGTTGCCCTCTATGATTTGGGCCGCGACGCAGAAGCTGCCAAAGCAGCCCGCCAGGGCAAATATTTTGCCCGCGAGCAACCCGGTGGACTGGAAGAACTGTCCCGGGCTCTGGAGCCAATCCAGGGACATCGCCGTTCCTTCCTCGACATGGCCGCACTCTACAACCTCACCGGTGAACCGCAGGACTGCTGCAACCCCGGCATGCCCTCGGGTGTCATGATGGGAGCTCCGGTCACCCCAGAAAACCCGTTGAAGCCAGGAGTGATCGTGGACCTGGCTCCCACGGTGGAACCCAAGCCCGCCCAGCCCGGAGTGGTCACACCTCCCGTGGCTCCGAAACCTCCTGTGAACACCGATACGCCGAAGCCAGAAGCTCCCAGGATCAAGCTGCCGCCCGCCAACCCGGCCCCGGTGGTTCCAGCCCCGCCCGCCAAACCGACCGAGCCGAACGGCCCAAAGCTATAGGTTCCAGGTCCTGGACTCCAGTTCACGAAAAAACCCCGCACGGTTTCGCGCGGGGTTTTTTCGTATGACCGTCCACCCATCAGGCCTTCTGCCCTTCCAGCCTGCCCTCGTAGCAGACAATTTGCCCCAACAGGGGGGCAAATGCTGTCGCTCGGATCGAAAGGCTGCCATCCATTTCCGCCTTTTCCAAACCTTCCCCGGTCGGGGCGAGCAAAATCGGGATAGGGATTCCTGCAAACCACGCGTTGGTCACCTCCAACCGGAGGACCGAAGGCTCAACCCGCAGCCGGTAGCCGAGGCTAATCCAGCCGAATTTCTCCACCAACTTTCCGCGCTCGGCCCATTGGATGGACCGCATCTGGAAGCCGTTGAAATCTCGGTCCCACACCTCAACCGTTCGGCCGCCTGACTGCTCGCAGGTGCACCGCAAGGTGACCGGCACGGCCTCCCCTGCCGGCGGCAAGCCCCCGAACCAGGCCACTAGGTTGCGCAGCAGTCCGCGTCCCCTGGTCACACGAAAAACCGCCCGCCCCTCCCAGGCTTTCTCCACATTATGAAAGTCGCGCAAAGAAGGAGCCAAACGATCCCATTCGGCGCCGAGCAGTTCGCGGTAAGGCGAGGGCATTTGTCCATCCCCACTTAAAAAGGACAAGGCCCGCGGCAACCCTGCGCGCGGGCCTTGTCCTTGTCAGTTTAGGCCGGGTGCCCCGGAAGAAGCCCTAGCTGCTTTTGCGTTTGGTGGATTTGCGCAGGGCAAACGGGATGGAAGGGTTGGCCGGTGGATCCAAGCGAATGAACATGCGCGTGGGCCGGGAGGGAGACTGGTCCGGCTGGGGAACCGGATCAGCGATGCGCAGGAATGGCAAAACCCGGGCTTTCTCGTTGGCTTGCCTGCGTTGCTGGCGAACCGAGCGGTCGAAATCCAGTCGCCCCAGCAGCATGCCAAACCGCAGGTCCCCCGCAAAACGGAAGCGGACCTCATTCAGCAATTTTTTCGCCTCGGCAAAGGCCCGGGCCAGACGCAAGCCCCTGTAGAGGGCTAAAAAAGACACGTATCGATCGGGATTGGCCTGGAAACCATGGCGGAGGATGGACACCCCCTCTTCCACCAGACCTTGGCGCAGGCGCAAGCGGCCCAAGGCTGTACGGGCCTCGATATGGTTGGGATCGTTTTCCAGGCAAGCCAGGTAGTTGGCGGCGGCCTGTTCCATTTCGGCCTGGGTTGCGGCGATGCGCGCCTTGCTTCGCTCCAATGCCCGGCCCATGAGGTAAAGGAATTGCGGACAGGTGGGGAAGATTCCCAAGGCGGACTCTAGTTGGCGGACCGCCCGTTTGTACTTGCCGCGACGCAGGCTCATTTCAGCGAGCATGCCCAACGTTTCAGCACTGAGCGAGTTGTTCTGCTCCGGCAGGGAAAGCATTCGCTCCAAAGGCTTCTGGGCTTCATGAAAAAAGCCCGCGGAACGAAGCCTTCGTCCGCGGGCCAATAGATGTTCAGCCAAAGAAAGAATAGGAACCATGGCATCGCCTCCTTGCGAAAGCACGTTCATCCTGAACGTGTCCCATCCGTGGGATTTGGCAGAGGATACCAAGAGGCGAAGCAGAGGCAAGTGCATTCCAGCTGCAATTTCCCTCCGCCCGACGTAAACCCATGTCAGGCTTCGGCTTTCGCCGGGCCTTTTTTCGGGGGTCCGGCTGCCTCCGCACGCTTGGCAGGGGCCGGTTCAGGCTTCGCGGGAGCCTCGGGTGCCGTTGCCATGGCGTTCGCCTTGAGGCGTTTGGCCATGACTTTGCGGCTGATTTCTTCCAGAAGCTGGGGATTGTCGCGCAAGAATTGCTTGGCGTTTTCGCGCCCCTGGCCAAGCCGCATGTCGCCGTAGTTTACCCAGGCACCCGATTTTTCAATAATCTTGTCATCGATGGCGAGGTCCAACAGGTCCCCCTCACGGCTGATGCCATGGTCATACATCAGGTCGAATTCGGTGGAACGGAAGGGGGGTGCCACCTTGTTTTTGACCACCTTCACCTTCACGCGGGAACCGGTGGCTTCCTCGCCTTCCTTGATGGTGGCCACCTTGCGGATGTCCATGCGCACCGAGCTGAAGAACTTCAGGGCCAGACCACCGGAAGTTGTCTCGGGGTTACCAAACATCACGCCGATTTTTTGACGAATCTGGTTGATGAACACCATGCAGGTCTTGGTCTTGCTGATGGTGGGGTTCAGGATGCGCATCGCCTGACTCATCAGGCGCGCCTGGATGCCGACGTGCGAGTCGCCAATCTCACCCTCGACCTCGGAACGGGGAACCAAGGCGGCGACCGAGTCGATGATGATCAGGTCGACCGCGTTGGACTTGATCAGCATTTCGGCGATCTTGAGCGCCTCTTCCGCGCAGGAAGGCTGGCTGACCAGGAGTTGCTCGAGATTCACGCCCAGCCGTCGCGCCCATGAGGGATCGAGCGCGTGTTCGGCATCGATGAAGGCGGCGACACCGCCCGCCTTTTGAGCGCAGGCAACCGCCTGCAGGGCGATGGTGGTCTTGCCGGAGGATTCCGGCCCGAAGATCTCAATGATACGCCCGCGGGGCAGGCCCTTGCCGCCCAGGGCAAGGTCGAGGCTGAGTGCGCCGGTGGAGATGCCCTGCACATCGGAGGCATCCCCATCGCCGCCAAGTTGCATGATCGAGCCCTTGCCGAACTGCTTCTCGATTTGCGACAGGGTGTTTTTCAACTCGCGGTCATCAGCCATGATTCACTCCTCCTTCAAATCCCCGCTGGCATGGGGATAGTGTACAAGTGTTCCCTTTTGCAGTCATCATCGGTTTCTTCCCGTATTTTCTTGCACCCAAGCACGGGATCCTTGCAGACGTCTGAAAAAAAGCCGTTCGCCGGATGTATCACTGCCCACTGAAAACCTTGTCCCCAATCAACTTGTGGCACGGCAAACCCCATCCCATCGGAAGCCAGGGCCGTGGCGGCAACGCGCTTCACCCCACCCACCAGCACCTCCTCCACCTCCTCGCGCCAAGGGGCGGGCAGGCCGTAATAGACCATCGCCTTCTCCCCCTCGTATCCCCCTTCCTTGCGCACCCGCCTGGAAGGAATGTAGGCCATCACATCGTTGGCATAACTTGCAGTCCACCAGGTGCGGCCCGGCAATTCCTTTGGTAAACGCAGGGCATAATCCACCACCACTTCCCCGGGCAAAAAGACCAGCCCGTGGCTGTCACCCACCGCCCAGGCCTGCACGGGGGCCGGGTATGCGGTGGGAAGGGGCTGGCCGGCGTTGAGGTGGGCCAACAATCGCCTGGCCCGTGCTGCCACAGCCTTATCCTTGGACATCTCCTGGTCCAGCAGGGTGTCACGCCCAGGGGGAGCCTCCAAGGGCAGATCCACCTGATCCCAAGCCATTTTCAAGGCCCCCTTCACCGGGATGCCGGGCCGGTTCTGAGCCTCCTGAACAGAGCGGGCCAACTGCTTGCCATATTCAACGGCCAATTCGATCCGCCTGCGCGGTAGGGGGTTCTGGTCGGCCCCGCATCCGGCCAGGAACAACGCCACGCCCTGTTCATCGCCACGCTCCAGCCGGATGTTTTTTTCCAACATGGCGCATGCCTCACCCGGCCAGTCCCCGTACCACTGCTGGAATCCCATCGTGGTGGCATGGCAGGCGTAGCCGAACAAAACGGCCCTGGGTTTCCCGTCCGGGTCGCGCGCCGCCAAGACAGGGACCCCATGGTCCACGGGACCTTTCAGGGTGCCTTCTGCCCGCAATTTTTCAACCTGCGCCTCCGGATTGTTCCGGCGGTTCACCGCGAAACCGCAGGTGCCTGTGTGCCAACTGAGTCTGGCGGGACGGAGGTCCGCCAGGGCCTGCCGGGCCGCCTGGAGCACCTGGCCTTCGAGAAAGGTCTCATAGCGCGCGCTTACCAGACGGTCGGCATCGGTCACCGGATACATGTCGCGCAGTGTCGAGCCAACCACCGGGCCGCAGTGGGTATGGGAACAGGCCAAAACCATGGCCTTGCGGGCCAGCTTGTGCTCCTTGGCAATGGCGGACGACCAACGGGCGGAGGTGTCCGCATCGATTCCCACCAAGTCCAGGGTGAGCACCAGTCCGATATTTCCCGACTCGTCGCGCAGCGCCATTCCGCGGACGAACAAATCCGAGGCCTTGCCCTCGGCGGGCTTGGTTCGCGAGGCGTAACCCGCCATCCAAACGGGCTCCGGCGGGGTGATGACCACCCGGGAAACCCCCAAATTCCATCCCCCTTGACCGTTTCCGCAAAACATAACCGCCGATAGCAACAGGATCATGGCTATCTCCCTCATCCCAACCGGCCATCCAAGCGGCAGCATACCCGAGTTTCAGGGGTCCATGGCCCCGGGTTTGTCCTCCGTTTCGTCTTTCTGGCCCTTGTCGTTTTGCCGGCGATGCCAGACACTGCCACGGCTGACGGCCTCGTCGCCAAAACGGGCGCGGATCGCGTCGAGGGCCTGATCCAAACGGGCCGGGGCGGGGTTTTTCACCGCGTCAAACAGGTCGGGCTGCACTTCCCCCGGCAGTTTCAGGTCGATAGCGGTCACGCCCACCAACCTTGCGGGCAACAGGTCCAGGCCGCAAAGCCCTTCCAGCAACCGGCTGGCCGTTTCCCACAATTCGGAAGTCACCTGCGAGGGTCTCGCCAGTTTCGCCTGTTTGCTGCGGGTTCGAAAATCACCAGACCGCAATTTCACCTCCACGCCGCCCGCCAGCAGCCCTTTTGCCCTGAGGCCCTGCCCCACCTCATCGGTTTGCTCCATCGCCCACGCCGCCAAAACCCAGGACTCCTCGATGTCCTGACGGAAGGTCGTTTCACTTCCCATCGATTTGGCTTGTCGGAATGGGGTGACCGTCCTGTTATCCAGCCCAAGGGCCATGGACCTGAGTTCGCTGGCATGAGGACCCAAAGCCCGGACCAAGGCCCCTTCCGGCATGCGCTGCAAATCACCCAGGGTCTTCAGGCCAAAGGACTGGAGCCTGGCAACCCCCCGCTCCCCCACACCCCACAGCCTGCCCACCGGCAAAGGCGCCAAAAATGCAGGCAGGTCGGCTGGGGCCACCACAAACCCTTTGGGTTTGCGGAGATCGCTGCACAATTTGGCGATCCATTTGTTGGGCCCGATCCCCACCGAGGCGGAAAGCCGGGTCTCCTCCAGGATTCGCTGCTGGATTCTCTTTCCCACTTCCTGGGCGTCGCCGAACAGATGCTCGGTTCCCCGCAGGTCGAGGTAAGCTTCATCCAAGCTGAGCGGTTCCACCAAAGGCGTGTATTCATTGAAAATCGCCCGGATGCGCCTCGCCTCGACCAGGTAGGCCTCCATGCGGACTGGCATGAAAATCGCCTGCGGACAAAGCCTGCGGGCCATCACCCCTGACATGGCCGAATGAACACCGTATTTGCGCGCCTCGTAACTGGCAGCGGCCACCACTCCCCGGCCCTGGCCTCCGCCCACCACCACCGGCTTTCCCACCAAAGCGGGGTCATCCCGCTGCTCGATGGATGCGTAAAACGCGTCCATGTCGACATGGAGAATGGTCCACTGGGCAGGCAGGTTCGACATGAGGACAGCCCGGCTAATGGTCAGCACGCCCTGAAAAAGCAAAACCCCCTGCTCATGATGAATGAGCGGGGGGCTGGTTCTCAAACTTTTTTTGGGTTCATCCAAAAATATTGGGGATCAGCGGGCCCGCCCCGCCTGTGCCGCCACGGAGGTTGGCGGGTTTGGGTTTGGGGGTGACCGGCTGGGCAGGGGCGGCCTCGGCTACCAAAGCCTCCACTTGGTCGGTCTTGCCCTGCGCCGCCAGCAAGGCCGCACGGATGGACAGGCTGATGCGGCGGGCATCCAGGTCCACCGCCAGAACCACCGCATCCACTTCCTGGCCCGATTTCACCGCGTCGCCTGCACGCCGAACGCGGTGCGGTGCCAGTTCGCTGAGGTGAACCAATCCTTCCACGCCCGGCTCAATCTCAACAAACGCACCGAAATCGGCCAATTTGGTCACCCGGCCCTTGATGGCGGTGCCGGGAGCGAGCTTGGCAACGGCGGCGTCCCAGGGATTGTCGGTGAGCTGACGCAAGCCGAGGGAGAGCTTTCGCTCCTCCTCATCGATGCGCAACACTTTCACCTTCACCTTGTCGCCGACCTTCACCACCTCGGACGGATGGCCCACCTTGGCCCATGCCATTTCGCGCACGGGGATGAGGCCATCCACACCACCAAGATCCACAAACGCGCCGAAGTCCATCACATTGCGGACGGTTCCCTCGCGGATCTGGCCAACTTCCAAGGTGGACCAGGTCTTTTCAGCGTTTTCCTTGCGCTCTTCCTCCAGCAATTGCCGGCGGCTGAGAACCATGTTCTTCTCAGCGCGCTCCAGACGAGTCACCACACAGCGAAGGCGCTGGTTGACCCAGGCTTCAAGCTGTTCGACCCGTCCAATATCCACCTGGCTGACAGGAATGAAGCCGCGGGCATTGCCCACAGCCACTTCCAGGCCCCCCTGGTTGTGGCCGGTGACACGAGCCTCAACCACCATCCCGGTGGCCAAGCTGTCCCAGTCGGTGTCGGTGGCGGCGGCCCCCTTCAGGGCCAGCTTCACCAAACCATTGGCGGAGTCGTAGCCTTCCACCCGCACTTCGACTTCAGCTCCCAGTTCAGGAGCCTCGCCGATTGAATTGACGAGCAGCAATCCTTCGGCGCGGCTGCCCGGCAAGGAAACAAACACCTCGTGGCCCTGCTTGCGGACCACTTTCCCGGTGCGATAACCACCAGGTGCAGCGGCCGGCATGGGGTCGGGTGTATTCACGTTGCCCAGGACACTCTCAGCGGAGTTGCCACCAAAGGCAGCTTCGAGTTCGGCATCCAGTCCGGTGTCGGCAAAATCACGCAGGGCGTTTTTGCCGAAGCCAAACCCCTTGGTGAAAATCTGGGGAGCACGTGGTGCTGGGGGCGCGTCGCCCCTGCGGTTATCCCGCCCGCCGCGGCGACCACCGTCCCGTCCGGGACGACCTTCCCGGGGTGGGAGAATGGTTCCAGGAGCGGAATCCATTTCCTCAGCCGTCATCGCAGTGGGGCCAAGTGGCTGGTCCTGCTCGGGGGGTGTCTCAGGCGCAGCCGAAGCCGGCGATTCATCCAATCGACGAGCACCGCCAGGAAGCGCTGGTCTAGAAGCTTCAGGTTTGTCGTTCGGTGTTCCGTACGCGAAAGAATGGCCACCCGCGGCCGGGGAACCACCCGGACGCCGCTGGACCAGGCCCCGGGGAATCGGTTTGCCATGGCGACCGCGAACCACTCCACCACCTCCGGGAATGGGGCGGCCCGAAGGTTTGGCGGTGTTTTCCGGCGTTTTGTCCCCGCTGGTTGCAGGTGTGTTTTCAGGGACCACTGGCTCGCTCATACAAACCTCACATCAATGCAAACTGCCAACTTGTATGGTTGTGGTCCTTCACGCCGGAAGCAAGGGGAAAGCGGAGCAATCCACCTCCAAAATCCATGGTAAAACGATCACCCTGCGGGCTGGTAAGCGGGAGGGGTGTCCGCTTGCGCACGGACGGTGTTCTTTAGATTGATATCCCCAGGAGCGGGGCTTCAAGCAGATGCGTTCTGGAGCTGAAGTA
>DKBS01000107.1 GCA_002451275.1 Planctomycetaceae bacterium UBA6894
CGTGGTTTCACGCTGATCGAGTTGCTCGTAGTGATTGCCATCATTGCGGTATTGGTCGGCTTGCTGGTTCCCGCCGTGCAGAAGGTGCGCGAAGCGGCCAACCGCATGTCCAGCTCGAACAACCTGAAGCAGATTGGCATCGCCCTGCACAACTGCCACGACACCAACAACAAGTTGCCCACCGTGCACGGCTGCTTCCCCAGCACCGGCAACGGGGACGACTGGAACAACAGGCGCATTCCCGCCGCCTTTGGCACCCAGCAGTACTTCCTGCTGCCTTACATTGAGCAGGACAACCTGTACAAGTCCGCCAAGGTCAACGACAACGGGAACCAGCCCTCTCACTCGTGGCACTTGAACACACCGGTTAAGACATTCATGGCTCCCAACGACTCCAGCCTGCCGGCGGACGGGTTGACCTGGGGCGGCCGTGGCGCCACCAGCTATTCCGCCAACTGGCATGCCTTCGGCGGCGGTTGGGGTGAGGACTGGCAGATCGGCGGCAAGGCGCGCATTCCCGCCTCGTTCCCCGATGGCACCTCCAACACCATTGCCTACGTCGAGCGCCCCGCCATCTGCGGCGACTCTTCCAAGCCCACGGGCACCGGCTATGTGGAGCGCATCTGGGGTGAGGACGGCCAGAACGCCGGCCCCATCGCCCAAAAGTACACCGCCAATGTGTGGTTCACCCCTAGCTATCATGCCTCCATCCCTGGTGGCTATGATCCCACACCTCCCGCCAACTACCCGACCGCCTTCTTCACCTCCCCGCAGATCCAGCCCGGACCCAAGGTATGCGACCCCACCCGGTTGCAGACCCTCTCCGGCGGCGTGATGCAGGCCGTGATGATGGACGGCTCGGTGAAGGCCATCAACGGCTCCATCTCCGTCGTCACCCTCGGACGCGCCTTCATGCGCAACGACGACCTGCCAATGGGCAACGACTGGTGATAGCCAGCTATTAGCCAAAGCTAGAATCCCCGGGATGCTCGTCCCGGGGATTTTTTTTTACCCATGGCTGGAATGGCTTCAGGACCTACAATTTTAGAGTCCTTGTATTCAAGTTCACCTTCTTTTATCTTTTTCTCTCTCCCTGAAAGAGGAGTGTCTGTCATGAAAAATTCACTGCGGCTCGCCAGTGTGTTCGGAATTCTGGGTCTTGTGGTGGTGTTGGGATGCGCCGGCGGCAACCCGAACGCGCCCGCCAACTTTTCCGGCAAGGTCAACTACAAGGGTCAGCCGGTAGGCGGCGGCACCGTGAAGCTGGAAAAGGATGGGGCGATTGAAGGTTCCAAAGCCTCGATCAACTTGAATCCCGATGGCACCTTCACCGGGACTGACCTGCCCGAGGGTGAATTTGCCGTGATGATTGAGACCGACAGCGCCAAAAATAACCCCCCTGCGAACTACCGTGGCAAGAAAATGACTTCGAGCCCGATTCCCCAATCCGCCAATGTGGTGAAAGCCACCTACACGGAGATTCCGAAGAAATACGGCAAGAAGGAAACCTCCGGTTTGAAGGTGACCCTGAAGCGTGGCAAGAATGAGCAGAACTTCGACTTGACCGACTGATCGGCACGCGATTCTGGAACGCCTGGCGGCCTGGAATCCCGTCCGAATCGGCGGGTCCAGGCCGCAGCTTTTTGGCGCCTGCAAAAACCCCCATCAACCTGCCGTCGTAACAAAACTGGCCCATCCCAACGCCGGGGATCCGCAGATGAGAGACAGCGGCGAATTCACCCCTCCGAAGGCAGGACCAAACGGGCCACCCATACGGCGGTTTTGGCTGCTTGGCGGGGGTTTGATGATCCTGGCCGGCCTAGGCCTGGCTTATGGCTGGTTCCTGGTGCAATGGCGGCTTGCCCTTGCAGATCTGCGTAACAGCAAGCCACGCGAAGCCAAGGCCCGGCTTCTGTGGTGCGAGAAGATTTGGCCCCGCAGTTCGGAAGTTCAGCGCATGCTGGCTAGGGCCTCGCGGATGGCGCGCGAACCGGGTGATGCTGAAAAACGGTTGCAAGCTGCCCAGAAGCTGGAGGGCGGGGCCACCGAACGGCTGCAACTGGAATATCTGCTTTTGCGGGTGACAACGGGTGACACCGACGAGCCGGCCGTGGCGCTGGGCACCTACCTGGCAAACGGCGACTCGGAATCAGCCGCCATCCTTGAAACGCTGGCGGCGGCATACATCCGCGACCTGCGCTATGGCCCCGCCTACAGCACCCTCAACCGGTGGATTGAACTGGAGCCGGAAAAGGCCACGCCTCTTTTTTGGCGCGGCTGGGTGCTGGAACGGCTGAACCAGGCCAAAAGTGCCATGGACGATTACAGCAAGGCGCTGGAAAAGGATCCGGATCTGTTCAATGCACGCATCCGTGTGGCGGAAATGCTGCTGGAGGACAAGAAGCCTGACGAGGCACTGCCCCATCTGGAATACCTGCAAGCGAAAAATTCGGAAAACCCACAAGTGCTGGCCCGATTGGGCCAATGCCGCTACCTGGAGGGCAAGCCGGAGGAGGCGCGCCCCCTTTTGGAGAAAGCCAAAATCAGCATGCCGGATGATGGGCCGCTATTGCTGCACCTGGCCAAACTGGATGTGGAGAGCGGGCAGGCGGAACCCGCCATTGAACTGTTGAACCGATTGCTGAAGCGGGACCCTGGGGATACGGAGGCGCGATTTCTTCTGGTGAACGCGCTGCGCCTGGCCGGCAAACGGACCGAAGCGGAAGCCGAATTGAAGGAATATGAACGCCAGAACCAGATGCTGAAGGAGGCGAACGACCTGCTTCAGACCGAGGCACGCACCCCCTCCATCGACGCCGATTCGGTGGCACGCATCGGCAAAATGCTGCTGGAACTGGGTCAGGAGCCCCAGGCCCTGTATTGGCTGGACAAGGCGCTGGAACGCGATGCCCGGTGCCAGTTGGCACACAAAGCCTTGGCGGATCATTTCACCCGAAAGGGTGACGCGGCCCGGGCTGCCATCCATCAAAAACAAGTGATGCCGGACACCCGGAAAAATTGACCCCAGCGGAGTGGAACATGTGCAGAATTAACTTCCGGTCGGCGCTCTGGCTGCTTGTGACCGGATTGGGCGCGTGCGTCTTCAGCCTTGCCGGTTGCGGCAGTAAAGGCCCCGAGGCCAAGACTCCCCCCGTGAAGGCAACAGACGGCAAAGGCAAGAGCGGGCCGGTGGCGGACAACCTTCCCCAGGGGCCGCTGTTCGAAGACGTTTCTGCCGCCTCGGGTGTGACGAGTTCCTACGACAACGGTGAGGAGGTGAAGCCGCCGCACCTGAGCATTCTGGAATCTTTGGGGGGTGGTCTGGCGGAACTGGACTTTGACGGGGATGGCCTATTGGACCTGTACTTCCCTGGTGGTGGTCATTTTGGAGGCCAAAATAACCGTGACATCCTGGGCCGGACCGGCAAACTGTACCGCAACCTGGGCGATTTCAAATTCGAGGATGTGACGGAAAAATGCGGATTGGCAACACTGGCGGGGGGAACCCCCTGGTTTTACAGTCACGCCGCGGCCGCCGGCGACTACGACAAGGATGGGTGGACCGACCTGCTTGTCACCGGATGGCGGCGCATGGCGCTGCTGCACAACGAGAGTGATGGAAAAGGCGGGCGCAAGTTCACCGATGTGACCGCGGCCGCCGGCATGGAGCAAGGTGTGACCTGGGCCACCAGCGCCGCCTGGGCGGACCTGGATGGCGACAGCCTGCCTGATCTGTATGTGTGCCAGTACGTGGACTGGTCTTTCGCCAAGCATCCGGACTGCAACTATGACGGAAAAACGCCGGATGTTTGCCCGCCGAAGAATTTCTTCGGCTTGAGGCATCTGGTGTACCACAATCTGGGCGGCGGAAAATTCAAGGAGGTGGGCAAAGAAGCCGGCCTGCCTGATGGCGGTGACCGGGGCAAGGGGCTGGGCGTGGTGGCCGCGGATGTGAACGGGGACGGCAGGCCGGACATCTATGTGGGCAACGACACGGTGGACAATTACCTGTTCATCAACCGATCCACGCCGGGAAAAATCAAGCTGGAGGAGCTGGGGGTGATCGCCGGGGTGGCCCGGGACGGCAACGGTTCTGCCAACGGGAGTATGGGCGTGGACATGGGCGACCTGGACGGCAGCGGCTTGCCCTCCATCTGGGTGACCAACTACGAAAACGAACTGCACGCCCTGTACCGCAACCTGAGCAGGAACAAGGACGCCTCGTTTTTATTCCAGACGCCCGGTTCGGGCATCGCGGCGATTGGCCAAAAGTATGTGGGCTGGGGCACCGGGTTTGTGGATATCGACCACCACGGCTACGAGGACCTGGTGGTGGCCAACGGGCATGCCATCCGATTCCCCACCACCACGGGGCGGCGGCAAAAACCCGTCCTGTTGCGGAACACGGCGGGCAAGTTCAAGGCCATGACGGACCGAGGGGGGGCCTATTTCACCTCGGACCACCTGTCTCGGGGCCTGTGCATTGGCGACCTGAACAACGATGGGGCCATGGATTTGGTGGTGGCCAACATGAACGAACCGGCAGCCGTGCTGAAAAACATCGCCTGCGGCAAAAACGGGTTCCACTGGGCCGGTTTCACTTTGGCCAAGCCGGACAAGGGCGATGTGGTGGGGGCACGGCTGGAGGTGGTGGCGGGAGGGCGATCGCAGTTCCGGTTCGCCAAAGGCGGCGGAAGCTATGCCAGCACGCCAGACCGCCGTCTGGTGGTTGGATTGGGGGCACGAGACAAGATCGACAGCGTGAAAGTGCGCTGGCCGGACGGCAAGGAAGAGGTTTTCAGCGGGGTGGCATTGGACAAGTACCAAAAGCTGGTGATGGGGACCGGGAAGGCGGAGTAAGCACACCAAACGGGGAGCGACACGCAAAACGGACCGGATCTCCTTGCCGCTGGTTCCCCTGCTTTTTTGTTTTTTCACCGCAATGGTGCCATGGGCGCAAAAGTTCGCCCCCTGTTCTTCAGCCGGGTGCACGGGTTGAGGCATGGCCTGGGAATGGGTCACGCCGGTGGGTGATCTTTTGCATTGACACTTCGAGAGTTCCAGAAGTATTGTCTGGCGCATGGTGAAGGCCAGGATGATTCCGGAACAGCGATTGCAGCAGGCGGCCGAGTGCCTGAAGGTGCTGGCACACCCAGGGCGCTTGCGCATGGTGGAGTTGATCCTGGACAAGCCGAGGGCGGTGGGTGAATTGGCCACGGCTTGCGGATTGACCGTTGCTGTCACCTCGGGTCATTTGCGCTTGTTGGAACGGTGCGGCCTTCTGGTGGGCACCCGGGAGGGCCGGCACCGGTACTACGCGGCAGGAAAGCCGTGTCTCGCCGGTTTTATCCGCTGTATCCGGGAAGAGTCTGATGATCGCGGGAGGGATTGCCATGAAACGGTTACTGGCGGGTTTGATTTTTCTGGTGACAGGGACCGTGTGGGCCGCGGAATACACCAAGCTGACCCCGGCGGAAATTCTGGCCGAGGTGAAAGCCGGCAAGGCGGTGCTGGTGGATGTGCGCGAAGAAGCGGAATGGGATGAGGGCCATTTGAAGCTGGCCAAGCCGTTGCCGCTTAGCTCCCTGGAAGGCGTGGACGCAAAAGGTCGCGCGGCCGCCACCAAAGACCTGCCGAAGGACAAGACGGTTTTCCTGCACTGCAAATCCGGCGTGCGCTGCATGAAGGCCGCCACCATTCTGGAAAAGGACGGGCTGAAGGTGCAGGCAATCAAGACGCCCTACCCCACCCTGGAAAAGACCTTCGGCAGGGCGGCGGTGCCGGCCAAACAGCCCTGAGGAAAACGACCATGAAACTGGTGATTGTCGGCGGGGTGGCAGGCGGAGCATCCGCCGCCGCCCGGGCTCGTCGTTTGGACGAGCATGCCGAGATAGTGATCCTGGAACGGGGACCAGACCTGTCTTTCGCCAACTGCGGGTTGCCCTATTACCTGGGTGGTGAGATCCAGCAACGCAGCAAGCTGCTGGTGACCCCGCTGGAACGCCTGAGGGTGCGGTACAAGCTGGATGCGCGGCCCCATTCGGCCGTGCTCCGGATCGACCGCGCAGCCAAGCAGGTGGTGGTGCGCGACCGGGCAACCGGTCGCGAGTACACCGAACGGTATGACAAACTGATCCTGTCGCCGGGTGCCAAACCGCGGGTACCGGAAATTCCCGGTGGCGACCTGCCGGGTGTCTTCACGCTGCGCACCCTGGAGGACACCGACCGGATCTTCGCGCGCTTGCAGGATGTGCAGCATGCGGTGCTGATGGGCGGCGGTTTCATCTCGCTGGAGGTTGCTGAAAACCTGGCGCGCCGGAGCATTGGCGTGACGCTGGTCGAGCGCAACCCCCAGGTGCTGATGCCCTTTGATGCGGAGATGACCACACCCATCGTGCAGGCACTGCGCGCCAAGGGAATAGAACTGATTCTGGGCAGCCGGGTCACGGCCATTGAGGAGGAGAACGGCGGCACACTGCGCGCGCGTCTGGCGGACGGCAGCAGCCGCTCCTGCGGGCTGGTACTGGCCGGCATTGGCGTGGAGCCCGAGACCCATCTGGCAGCGGATGCGGGCCTAGAGCTGGGGGTGCGCGGGGCCATCCGCGTGAACCGGCATATGCAATCCTCGGACCCGGAAATTTACGCGGCGGGCGATGCAGTGGAGATTCAGGACACCATCACCGGCCAAAATGGCGTGGTGCCCCTGGGCGGGCCCGCCAACAGGCAGGGGCGCATCGCTGCGGATCACATCTTCGGCCGGTCCCTGACTTATCGGGGCACCCAGGGCACGGCCATCGTGCGGGTGTTTGACCTGACGGCTGCCTGCACGGGGGCCTCGGAAAAAACGCTGAAGCGGTGCAACATTGCCCACCGGGCCGCCTACCTGCATCCGGCCAACCATGCCGGGTATTATCCAAGCGCACAGCAGATGAGCCTGAAGGTGCTGTTTGACCCCACTGACGGCCGGGTGCTGGGAGCCCAGGCGGTGGGGGGCGATGGTGTGGACAAACGGATCGATGTGCTGGCCATGGCCATTCAGGGGAAGATGACCGTGTATGACCTGGAGGAGGCAGAACTGTGCTACGCGCCCCCCTACGGTTCCGCGAAGGATCCGGTGAACATGGCGGGCTTCCTCTGTTCGGGGATCTTGAGGGGTGACCAGCCGCAGGTAACCGTGAGCGAGCTGGTGGAGCAGCAAAAATCAGGCAGAATCCAGGCGGTGGTGGATGTGCGCGGGGCGGATGAATTCGCCCGGGGCCATCTGCCGGGCGCGGTCAATATTCCGGTGGATGAATTGCGCGGCCGGCTGGCGGAGGTTCCCCCGGGGCGGATTGCGGTGAACTGTCAGGTGGGAATGCGCGGTTATCTGGCGACGCGGATCCTGATGGCGGCCCAGCGCGATGTGGTGAACCTTTCAGGCGGATACCAGGCTTGGCAGTTGTTTGCAGGGGCTGGACTTTTGGGCTGACGGATTTCACCTCCGCCACGGGATGCGACATGCAGTATTTCCTGGAGCACCTGGCCACCTGCGTTTCCGCCATATCCGGCGTGCTGGCCGCGCGTGGCAAAAGCGTGGACCTGTTCGGGGTGGTGGTGCTGGCACTGGTCACCTCCCTGGGGGGTGGCACGGTGCGGGACACCATTCTGGATTTGCGGCCTGTTTTCTGGGTGGCGGATTCGATCTATGTGGTGACCGCAACATTGTGCGCCATGGTCACCTTTTTTGTCGCCCGGTACTGGACCGGGCTGACGCCCCTGGCGGACTGGGCCCTGCAATTGGCGGATGCGGCCAGCCTGGCCCTTTTCACCCTGGTGGGAACGGAAAAGGCCATGGGAGCCGGCGTGCCGCCGCTGGTGGGAATGGCCATGGGAGTGATCACCGGCACCGCGGGAGGAATGATCCGCGACACGCTGCTGGGGGAGATTCCGATGGTGTTCCGGCGGCAGATCTACCTGTACGCCACGGCATCCCTGGCGGGAGCCGGGGTGTTCGTCGCACTGAACGGCCTAGTGGACAGCAATCTTTTACGATTTCTGGTTCTTCTCACAGTATTCGGACTGCGTTTGGCGGCAATCTGGTGGAAGATCCACCTGCCCGCCTTTGAGCCCAGCGTGAACATCCATCAGGGGTGACCAGGGTATCCAGACACCTGTTTCCGCTCCTGACACTCATCAATTTTTCATCCAAGCCACCCGGTCTAATCGCTTATACTTGGCTCAGTTCTGGCAGCCGTGCAAATCACCTCGACACGCACAAGTTCCCACCCCGGAAAATTTTTCCGCACGAAACAGCCGGGAAACCCGGCAAAGGAAACTCTCCCATGACACGACTGGCCCGCCTGATTGGTTTGGACACTGTTGGCTCCTTGGTGGCCGGGTTCCTTCTGGCCCCCGTATGTGGCCTTGCCCATGCGGAGGATTGGCCCCACTGGAACGGCGTCAACCGGAACGGAACCTCCTCTGAAAAGGGCCTGCTGCAAAAATGGCCCGAAGGTGGTCCGGCTCTGGCCTGGCGCGTGGATAGTCTGGGGGGAGGTGACAGCGCCCCTTCGATCGCCCAGGGCAAAATTTACGGAATGAGCAGCCGGGAGGGGAAAGACCTGGTTTGGGCCCTCTCGGAAAAGGATGGAAAAGTTCTGTGGACCACGCCGGTGGGGGAAACGCATGTCCAACGGGTGCCGCAATCCAAGGAGGGGCCGGGATGCACACCCACGGTGGACGGCGACCGGCTCTATGTGCTGGGCATGGGTGGAAACCTGACATGCCTGGACCACGCAACGGGAAAGGTTGTCTGGCAGAAAAACCTCATCAAGGATTTCGCCGGACAGATGCCGATGTGGAGTTACCGTGAATCACCCCTTGTGGACGGAGACAAGGTGATCTGCACCCCGGGTGGGACCAAGGCGACGATTGTCGCCCTGAACAAACTTACGGGTGAGACGGTCTGGGAAAGCAAACTGGAGGAAGCAGCCGCCCCCACCCCGGCACCGATGCCCCCTCCCGGCCGGGGAGGTTTTGGACGATTCGGCCCGGGATCCGCTGCCGGCTATTCTTCAGCCATTCCCGTGGATTTCGACGGGGAGAGGCAGTATTTGCAACTGACGGCCAAAGCCCTGGTCGGGGTGTCGGCCAAAGATGGCAGGGTTTTGTGGCGGTACAACGCGCCGGCCAATCGCATGGGGATCTCCTGCTCCTCCCCAATCTTCCAGGACGGGATGGTTTTTGCCGCCTCGGCCTATGGGGCGGGAGGCGGATTGGCAAAGCTGACCAAGGGTGGGGATGGGAAAATAAACGCCCAGGAAATGTACTTCACCAACAAGATGCAGAACCACCACGGTGGCATGGTGGTCACGGATGGATGCCTGTACGGTGCGAATGGCGGCAATGAGGGCGGCGCCCTGATTTGTCTGGATTTCCAGACCGGCAAGGTCCTTTGGGACAAGCGGGGTGACAAAAAAGTGGCCAAGGGGTCCATCGCATTGGCAGACGGGCGGATTTATTACCGGCAGGAAAGCGGAACCGTGGTTCTGGTCGAGCCCAACAAGGAAAAGTACATCGAGCAGGGCCGATTCGAGCAACCGGACCGGAGCAATACACCCGCCTGGGCACACCCCGTGATCGCCAACGGAAAACTGTATATCCGGGACCAGGGTTTGCTCTTCTGCTACGACATCCGGAGCAAATAGCGGTTCAACACCGAGGCAACAATCGGATCCCGGTCATCGCCCAAAGGCACGGTGACCGGGACTTCTGCTTTACCATCGCTTCATATACGGGGACTATCCACGCGACCTTGACCATGTCCAAGGGGCCCCGGGGTAATGTCCACACTGTTTGACGGCTGATCTTCCGAAGCAACTTCAACGGCCTCAGCCAAGCAGGACACCCCGGTGAAACATCCCTATTCGGGCCCATCCCCTTGCCTGAAAAATGCCGTTATAGTCTAAAGCAGGCCCATTTCTGAACTTGCCAACTGTTGCGGGAGAATTCGGCATGTCGGTTTGGAAACCGCTTTTTTGCCTGATGGCCCTCGTCTGGTTGCCCCGGGGGATTGTGGGGCAAGAACCTTTTTTTGAGCCACTTTTCAATGGCAAAGACCTGGCCGGCTGGAAGGGAGAGACGGAATCCTACGAGGTCAGGGACGGGATATTGGCCTGCAAGAAAGGCAAAAGCGGCGTGCTTTTCACCGAAAGGGCGGTGAAGGACTGCGTGATCCGCGTGGTGTACAAGCTTTCCCCCGGAGGGAACAACGGCATCGCGATCCACTATCCAGGAACGGGGACCGGGTCGCTGGACGGGATGTGTGAAATCCAATTGCTGGACGACACGCATCCCAAATACGCCAAGCTGGACCCGCGGCAGGCCAATGGATCCGCCTACGGACTTATCGCCGCCAGGAAAGGACACCTGAAACCTGTTGGGGAATGGAACACCATGGAGATCACCGTGGGCGGCCACACGTTGGCTGTGGATGTGAACGGAGCCCGCGTGATGGAGGGGGATGTCAGCATGGTGGAAAAGAAGATGCGAAAGGAACCGCATCCGGGACTAATGCGCACGGAGGGCCATATCGGGCTGTGCGGGCACAGGGATCCGGTGGAGTTTCGATCCATCGAAGTCCGCCCCCTGCGCTAAACTTTATCCGCAGAACCATTGGGAACTTTTGCGAGCCATGGCCACACCCCCCAAAAAGAAGCTTTTGATCATCGACACCGGGTCGGCCTTTTGCCAGCAGGCGGCGGACCGTTTCAACTCCATCGCGGGGATGATGGGGCTGCCCTGGGAAGCGGAGCCCAAATCCATCAGCCTTGTGGCCGCGGAAAACCTGCAAGGTGTGGGAAAGTTGCTGGCGCTGAACCAGGCCAGTGACCAGCCCGCCTGCGCGGAACGCTTTGGCGACCTTGCCAGGGTGGTGGAATATTGGGGGATAGGGCCGGGTGACCAAGGGCAAATTGACCAGCAGGTGATGGACCTGGTGGCCCGCCTGCTGGGAGGCGGCGAGAGGCCGGCCGGTGAAAAGAAGAAGCCAGCCGTCCCGAATACCCCTGCCAAGGAGCCGGTCAAAAAGGCCATTGTGCTGAAAGTGGGGCGTGAAACCGCAGGCCGGCACGGCAAGGGAGTGACCACCGTGTTTGACACGCCTTTATCTGAATCAGCCCTGAAGGAGTTGGGAGCCACCCTGAAGAGCAAATGCGGGACCGGCGGGACGGTGAAGGATGGCCGGATCGAAATCCAGGGAGACAACCGGGAGCGGGTGATCGCGGAATTGACCAAGCTGGGGTTTCAGGTCAAGCGCGTGGGTGGTTAGAGGCCGCCGGCGGCACCTTTGGCTCATCCTCCTCGAGGTGGAACCGGTGGAGGGTGCGGTGGTAGAACGGTGCCAGCAGGATCCCCATCAAGGTGAGATAGACTATACCACAATACAGGGCGAAAAAGGTTGAGAAAAATTTGCCGGCATCGGTTTGGATCTCGATAACCGGCCCCATGCCCGCCAGGATCATGGCGGCATTGTGCATGCCGTCAATCCAGGAGCACGGGGCCAACAGGCTGTAGCCCACTGTGCCCAATACCAGGGAAAACACGGTAACGCCCAGCACGGTGAGGTAGGAGCCCATCACCCGCAGGGCAAATTCCCACTTCCCCAACAGCGGCGCACCTTTTTTTTCGTATTTGCGAAACATGGTTCCTCCTCCGGCGGGCATACCAAACTACCCGCACGGCCCAACCTTGCATTGAAAGGCAATGCCAGGAGCAACGGTTCCAAACCAGCCCGAAAGCGCGGTCCCCGTCACGGCCTTCCAGAAGCAAAATCGTGGAAAATCCCCATGACTTCCCCAACCGTCCGCGCCTCCAACAACTGCCGGCGGGTTTCAGCGTTGCCGGCAAATTGCGCCAACTGGCTGAGCAACAGGACCTGCGCCTCGGATTGCTCGAGCGGGGTGATCAGCAGAAAAAAGAGACGGACCGGCTCTCCAGATCCCCTTTGAAACAGCACGCCCTCGCTGGAACGGCCGAAGATCACCAGGGGACCTGGAAGCCCCGGGCAGCGCGCGTGCGGAATGGCCACACCCAGTCCGATGTCGGTGGTAGCCTCCTTTTCGCGCATGGTTGCCAAGGCGGCGACATTCGACTCGGGGGGGAGGCGCTCGGCCGGGATGGCCTCGACCAAGGCCCGAATGGCCTCCTCCGGGTTACTGCCGGCGAGTTGCAACAGGGGGTCGCAGGTGAACGCGACCGCGGGCAGCGACACCTTGGGGGCGTGGGGGTATTCGTCCTCAATGCGCCCAACCACCTGCTCGAGGATGTCTTCGAGGGTAAGCATACCCAGGATTTTGGGCCCGTCGCGGACCAGGCAGATGGTGGCCCCCTCGCGCTGGAAATGGTTCAGCGCCGATTCGATATCGCTGGACGGGGAGATGAATCCAAGGGGCCGCAGCAGACGGGTCCAGTCCCCGATGGAATGGTGGCCCACGAGGTCCTTCACCAGCAGGTAGCCGATCGGTTCCGCGGTCTCGGCATCCAATACCGGCCAGCGGGAAAAGTGTTGTTCCCCGGCCATGCGGCGCACGCGCTCGATGGAAAAGGATGTGGACAGCATCCGCACGCTGGACCAAGGGATCATGATGTCCCGGACCCGTTGCGAGCGAAGGGTGGACATGTTCTCGAGCATCAGCCGCATGCGAATGTCGCGGACCGCCCGGTCGATCACCTCGCCGCCCGCGCCGGTATCCATCAACACCAGCCGGGCCAAAGCCACCGCCGCCTCGGCCTCCTCAAAAATGGCACTGGTGGCGCCCACCTGCTCAAGCTCACCCTGTTCACGGAGGTAGCGGGCCCGGACAAAGATGCGGAGTTTCTCGTTGAGACCGCGGGCAATCGACACAATGGCGGTGCGGTTGGTGTTTTGCGGCAAGGTCAGGACCAGATGGGACGCCTTCTCCACACCGGCCAGTTGAAGGATGGTCGGATTGGCGGCATCGCCAAACACCGCCCCACCGCCCTTGGCACTGATGCCGAGGACCGTGTCCATGTTCATGTCGATCACGATGGTGGCCAGGCCCGCCTCGTGTAGCAGGCGCTCCACGGTGCGGCCAACGGGGCCGTATCCCACCACGATGGCCAAACCCGGGGCACCATCCCTTTTGTCGGAAAGGCGTTCAGCGGCCTCGCCATTCACCTCTGCAATCCTGCGCTCGGCCCGCTGGTTCAACCACGCCCACAGGCGCGGCTTGGATTTCAGCCAGCGCTCAAAGGATTCGCGGTTGCGGAACAGGATGGGGTTAAGGGTGATCGCAAAGATAGCGCCAGCCACAATGAGGCTGTGGCCTTCTTCTGACATGAGCCCATGCTTGCGGGCCGCCTCGGAAAGAATGAAGGAAAATTCGCCGATCTGCGCCAAGCCGAAGGCGACGGTGATAGCCGTGGGGACGGAATGCCCCAATAACAACACCAACCCGAGCGCAATTAAAGGCTTGAGGATCAGGATGACACCCAAGATAGCTGCCAGCAGAAGGGGATCCGCCCAAATGATTGCCGGGTTGAACAGCATTCCGACGGAAACAAAAAACAGGACGGCAAAGGCGTCGCGCAACGGCAGCGCATCGGCCGCAGCCTGGTGGCTGACAGGGGACTGGCCCACCACCATACCGGCCAGAAACGCACCCAGGGCCATGGAAGCCCCAAAAACCGAGTAGGACCCGGCAGCGATAGCCACCGAGAAAACCAGCAAGGTGAGGGTGAAGAGTTCCCGCGACCTGAGCCGGGCCACCCGAGTGAGAACCCAGGGGATGACCCGTGAACCCGCGAGATACACCACTCCGACCAGGGCTCCCAACTTGACGAAGGCCATGGTGACAGCCGTCAGGCAAGCCAACCAGGAGAATTGGTTGTCACCTTCAGCACCCAAGGAACCAAAAACCGGCAAGAGGACCAGCACAATGACCGTGATGACATCCTCCACCAGCAACCAGCCCACGGCTATATGGCCGGCCGGCGAGTGCAAGGCGTCGGACTCGGACAGCACGCGCATCAGCAAAACGGTGCTGGCAACCGCCATGGACATGCCCATGACCAGGGCAACCTTGCCTTCCATTCCCAGCAACCACAAAACCGACATGGTCAACAGGGTGGTGGTGGCACTCTCCATCAGGGCGCCCGGCAAGACAGTGGACCTGACCGCCAGGAGTTCATCGAGCTTGAAGTGCAGGCCCACACCAAACATCAGCAGGATGACGCCAATTTCCGCCAGTTGGTTGGCAAGTTCCAAGTCGCCCTGGAAGCCCGGCGTGTTGGGCCCGATCAGAAAACCCGCCAGAAGGTAGCCGACGATCGGGGAAAGGCGGAGCCACTGTGTCAGCAGCCCGAGAAGCCAGGCCGCGGTGAAACCGGCGGCGAGCGTTGTGATCAGGGGTGTTTCGGTCATCGTTTCATCCTGAAAAACCAGACTACCCCTGGTCTACCTCGTTCAGACTCCTTCCCTAGCGGCATCCACATAGGCCTGGAAATTGGCGGGAGGTGTGGAACGATCCACACCGTGGTTGAGATTGAGGATGTGGCGCTGACCGCCTCCGGCCCGGAGGCATTCCCTGACAGCCTGGCGCACCTGCTCGGGCGTGCCTTTTTGCAGGACCTCCATACGCACGTTGCCCTGAAAAACCAAGCCCGGCCAACGGGAGCGGGCCTGCGCCAAGTCATGGCACGCGCCCAGTGAAACCACCGGCGCGCCGGCTTCGCACAGTTTCTCGAGGTAGGGACATTCCTTCACAAAGAGAATGGAGGGTTTGGTGGGATTCGCTTTGGCGGTTTTGGCGAGGATGTCAGCGTGCCAGCGGTGGGCCCAGGTGTCATACTCAGGCTCCTCCAACTTGCCCGCCCAGCTATCGAAAAGCTGCCAGGCATCGCCACCCTGGGACAGCATGGTGTTGACAAAGCCCACCGTGGCGTGGCCCAGACGGTCCATGAGGCCATCGAACACCTGGGGATTTTCCAGAGCAAAGGCGCGGGTGGCGTTCAAATCCTTTCCTGTGCCGATGCAGTAACTGGCAACCGTGAACGGGGCCCCGGCGAAAACCAGCACGGGCAATTTGCCTGCCAGCATCTGGCGCACCCGCGCCAGCAGGCCGGTGATGTGGGCGTAGGAGGCAGGATCGGGCTCTGGGTTCAGGCGCTCCAGATCCGGCAGGGTGCGAATGGGCCTGTCGGGCATGGGGCCTTTTTCGGGCTGAAGGGCAAAGGGCAGGCCCATCGCCAGGGGGAGCGTGGTGATGTCGTAGAACAGGATGACCGCATCGACCCCGAAACGGGCGGGCAGCACGGAGACCTGGGCGGCCCGTTCGACATCCTCCGAAAAGGAGAAGAAGTCCTGACCGGCACGGACGCGCTGGAATTCGGGATCCCACCGACCGGCTTGGCGCATGGCCCATACCGGGACCCTTTCAATGGTTTCACCCCGGGCGGCCCGTAGGAGCAGATGGTCGGTGGGCATGGGAGAAGTATCCTGTTGGAGCAAACCTGTATTTTACGAAAAACAACTCCACCTAGGCGACCGGTTTGCGGGCCAGGTAGAGCGTGGCAATCCCCAGCGTGAGGGAATGGTAGCGCGCCTCGGTCAGTCCCGCGGCTTTCATACGGTCGACCAGGGCTTGACGCTCGGGGAAGCTGGCCACACTGGCAGGCAGGTAGCCGTAGGCAAAATCTTTGCTGCCACTGACCCACTGCCCAATGCGCGGCAGGATGTTGCGAAAATAAAAGCGGTACAGCCAACTGAACGGCCACAGTTTTGGCGAGGAAAATTCCAAAACCGCGACCTGCCCGCCCGGCTTGCAGACCCGGGCCATCTCACGCAATCCACCATCGGTGTCGGCCACATTGCGCAGGCCAAACGCCACCGTGACCAGGCCGAATGATTGATCCGGGAAGGGCAATCGCAGGGTATCGGCAACCAGAAAGTCGAGGTTTTGCAGGCCCTGCTTTTTCCCATGGGCCCTTTCCAGCATGGGTTGGCAGAAATCGGAGCCCACTAACCGATTGCGCCCCCCGGCCAACCGGTGGTAGGCGAGGGCCAAATCCCCCGTGCCCGTGCAGGTGTCCAGAATGGCGGATCCATCAGGCGGCAGGGGAGCCAGACGCGTGGTTCGCCAGCGCCAGTAACGGTCCACATTAAGGCTTAGCAAATGATTTAAAAAGTCATATCTATGCGCAATGGCAGCGAACATTCCCTGGATTTTGGGTTGGCTTTTATCCAGAGCCATATTCTGAGTGGCGGTTTTGGAGTTTTCTGGCTTGGTCATTTGGCCCTTTCATGGCAGTTTAGACGCTTCATTAGAATAGTTGCAGAGTAACCATGAACGGATTGGAAACCGTAGGTTGAGAACCGGCAGGGTGGAACCATGCGAAACAGGTTGTTGAATTTCACCGGATGGACCGCGCTGGGCGGTTTTCAACTGCTGGGTTTTGTCAGCGACACACGGGGTGGCTGAGGGGACCGTGTCGTACCTGGAAACCTTGGCGTCTTTCAGGTTCCCTCCACCGTGAGTGCGAGGCAATACACCCCGGCCGACATGGCCCGGATCGCGAAACAAAGCCTGCCCATGGCCCGGGAATTCGCCCAACCCGGCCATGAGGAAATGCTGGAAATCGCCAGCAAAAGCACCGAAGTGAGCCATCGAGTCGCCGCAGCCTGGGCGTTTGGCCTGACCAAAAAACATGATTGCGGGCTTACGGCCTTGTTGGGCGACCAGGACCCCTTGGTGGTGCTGGCGGCCCGGGAAGGGTGCTCGTACATCGCCCGGGAGAAATTCGGCGCGAAATGCACCGATTTCGGACCGTTTCCCGAATCGGGCCCGGCTGAGAAAACCCATGCCCGGGAGCTGTGGGAAATGTGGTTTGAGAAGCGCATGGAGGCACTGGCCAAGGGAGAAAAAGCCAAATCCACCGAGCCGACAAAAACCGGCAAGGGAACAGGCCAAGCCAAAGGCGGCGCCATTGAAAAACTGGGGGGAGCAGGCAATCGGGATGTGTACGACATCCTGGGCCTAGACCGGAAGAAGGATTGATCCCGCGCCTTGATCCCATTCCCCGGCCCGGGGTACCATCCGGGCACTTGGAAATGGCCAAGGCCGGGGGCAACGCATGCGATTTGTGGCGAGCACACGGTGCCTGGCCAAGCCCCCGACCGGCATCGGACATTACACCGCCGAAACCCTGAAGGCCCTCAGCCAAATTCCCGATGTATCGGTACGGGAATTCCCCTCGCGCTGGGTCAGGCCGCTGGCACGCTACCGGGAACGGCATCTTGCATGGTGGCTGGACACCCTGGGAACCCCTGGGCCGGCCGTTTCCCTCACTCGTTTCCGTCATTCACTGGTCAGCCGACTGGAACGATTTTTTCTGCGACAGCATGACAAGCCGGCCTGGTTCACCCCGCGCCACAGCGACGTTTATCTGGAACCCAACCACGAATTGGTGGACACCTGCCTGCCCACCGTGGCAGTGGTGCACGACCTTTCCGTGCTGCGATTCCCGCAGTGGCATCCAGCAGGAAGAGTGGCCCACCATCGGGCCTTTTTCGACTCCCTCATCAACCGGGGTGACTCCTTGGCCGTGGTGACAGTCAGCGAGGCGGTCCGTCAGGAAGTGATCCGGATGCTGGGTATCCCGGCTGGCCGGGTTGTCACCGGTTGCAACGCACCCCGATCGACCATGCGACCGGGAAATACCCGAAGCGATGGCAGGCACCTTGAACCACTGGGACTGCGATCCGGCTATTTCCTGCATGTGGGCACCCTGGAACCGCGCAAAAACCTGACCCTGTTGGTGCGGGCATGGAGCCGATTGGATCCTGCCCTGCGTGCGTCGCATCCCCTCGTGCTGGCGGGCGGCAAAGGGTGGGGAGACGAGGAACTGCAGGAAACGCTGCGCAAGGCTCCCGACGGCATCCGCAACCTTGGCTATGTGGATGAGGCGGCCATTCCGGCGCTTTATCGCGGAGCCCTGGCCCTGGTCATGCCCAGCCATTACGAGGGCTATGGGATGCCGGTGATAGAGATGCGGGCGGTGGGTGGCGCGGTGATCACCTCGCTGGATCCGGCGGTTCGCGAGGTAGCTGGGCCCGATACACCCGGGGTGGACGCCCTCGACGAACCCGCCTGGGCGGACTCGCTGCGCCGGGCGGTGGAAGACCCGCGGTGGCTGGAGGCGCAGCGGCAAAACGGCCCCGCTTGGGCAAGCCGGCACACTTGGGCACGCGGCGCACAGGCTGTGGTGCGGGCCGCCCATGTCGCGCTGGCGGGCGCCGGGGTTTCGGCCAGCAGGGTGGCGGCATGAAAGT
The DNA here is from genome assembly GCA_002451275.1 of Planctomycetaceae bacterium UBA6894. Taxonomy (GTDB): domain Bacteria; phylum Planctomycetota; class Planctomycetia; order Gemmatales; family Gemmataceae; genus UBA6894. The sequence goes on from DKBS01000107.1 coordinate 18,329, forward strand.
CGCCAGCGGCAGTGAAGGAGCGGGGGCCACCCGCAAACGCGGATTGAGCGCCTTGCCGGGAAAAATCCGCCGCGCGCCGCAGTTCCTGCTGAAACTGGTCCACATGGCGCGGTTTTCGGCGCAGGCCTGGAAGCTGTCGCGCAAGACGCCACCCTTCCAGATCTTTGACAGGGAAGACTGCGCGAGGGAGCTAACCCTTGCCGGAGTTCCCTGGGGCAGCGCCGACGAGCAATTGGCAAGTTCGGGAACCGATGCGGAGGGGCTACTGCTTTGGGTCATCCGATACCTGCAGGAGAACCCGGAAACCAGGGAGCGATTTCCCCGGGCGATCTCTGATGGCCCGAGCGGCGGCTTTGGCCAATGGCTGTTGCAGGATCCGGCATCGGCCTTGAACCGTTCGCAACAAGCCGCCCTGGAGCAGGCCTGGACCCAGCGGCCCTCGCTGGCCGCACGCAGGCTCTGGCAGCACCTGGATCATCTGCGCACCCTGTTACCCAAAGGGATATTACCTCCGTGGCGACGCAGTCTGGTTCGCTGGATGGTGCGCACAGCACGGCCGGCCCATGGGACCAACCTCTCCTCCATCTTGTGGTTCCTGGCCGAACTGGAGGAAGACCTCGCACACGGGACTGATGAACTGTGGCTGGATACCCCTGCCCTGCAGGCACGGTTTCCCCTGGCGCAAACGGATGAACTGGAACGGAAGCGCTACTGGGCCCATGTCAGCCGTTTGGCCCGCATGTCCGATCCTGTTCGGAAAATTCAGGCCGCCAGCCCGCCGGGGGTGTTGGTACCCGAGACCAAGCCCCATGGTGTGAACCTGTACGGGCATTTCTGTTACCCCTCCGGCCTGGGCGAGGCGGCCTGGCAGATCCGCAGGGGGTTGGAGTCAGCCGGGGTGCCCGTGGCGCCCCGTGACATGCCCGCGGCCATCCAGCATGACCTCCATGACCGGGACGGCATGCGCGGGCCGGAGGTGCACCCGGTCAGCCTGCATGTGCTGCCGCCCGAACACCAGTTCCATGAGATCTACGCCCGGTCGATGAGCCATCCGCGCCGTCAGGCCCGTCGGGCAGCGGTCTGGTACTGGGAGCTGGAAAAAACGCCGGAGCTCTGGGCGCAACGGGCCCGGCGGTATGACGAAATCTGGGCGCCGACCCGATTCATTCGGGACAGCTTCGCCCAGGTCATGCCGGTGCCGGTGCGGGCGGTTGCTCCCGGTGTTTCACTGGGCCCGGTGGCCGACAGGGACCGCGCCTGGTTCGGTTTGCCCAGCGGGCCCTTCCTCGTGCTGTTCGCCTTCGACATGTGCAGCGTGATGGAACGGAAAAACCCGCTGGGACTGATTCGCGCCTTTCGCCGGGCGTTCAAACCCTCAGATGACGCCTTGCTGGTGATCAAGGTGACACGGGGTTCTTTTGACCCGGACGGAATGGCACTGCTGCTTGCCGAACAGGCGAAGGGGCAGGTACAGATCATCGACCGCGTGATGAGCCGGGCGGACGCGATGGCGCTGATCAACTGCTGCGACACTTATGCCAGCCTGCACCGCAGCGAGGGATTCGGTCTGACGCTGGCGGAAGCGATGCTGCTGGGCAAACCGGCGGTGGGCACCAACTACTCGGGCAATCTGGACTTCATGACGCCGGAGGTGTCGCGCCTGGTGGACTTCAAGAAAGTGGTGATTGCCAGCGACTTACCGCAATATCCCAAGGGGGTTGCTTGGGCGGAACCGGATGAGGAACATGCCGGAAGAATTCTCAGGGACCTTTTTGAAAGTCCGGGTGGGGCCAAGGAGATGGCCTTGAGGGGACAGGAGCACGCGAGGAGCGTACTGGATCCGCTTGCGGCGACAGGGCGGGTGCTGGAGGCCTTAACTTCTCTTAGGCAATGAACAAGGGTAGCGAGCAGATTTGCCCGCTACCCTTGTTTCAAAAAAATCAAACTTAGTCAGCCTTGGAAGTTGGCTGGGCAGCCTTGCCACCACCAGCGCCGGCAGCCTTGGGAGCCGGAGGAAGGGGCATGTTTGTATCCTTGACTGGGACGGTCTTGGTGTCCTGACCGCAGCCAACGACAAAGGCTAATCCAGCAACCAGCAAAAAGATTTTCTTCATGAAAAAGCTCCTTCGAGAGTGCCCTTGGATCATCAGTTGCTCAATTTGCCGGAATCATAGACCTCACCGTCCTGCATTCCGGACATTTGCTGAAGGACATACCAATCGCTTCCGGCGGTGGTCGGATTCCTGACGCCGGTAGCGCCAATGCGCACGGATCGGACCGATCCATCCCCAAAGGCAAAGTTCACAATCTGGGAGTGACGGCTCGAAAAATAGTTCCAACCGCCGTTGGTGGCACCGGCACCACCGCCAGGAGCCAAGCCGAACTTGGTGCCGAGACTGCCGACAGACATCCATGGCCAAATAAAGTCCTTTTGACCTCCCTGGGCTAATCCACCAATGCCCTCACCAAATGCCAAGGTGTTCGAAGAACCGTCAGCAATCGCCGCAGTCTTGTTCTTGGAACGATTGGTGTAAATGCCGACATACTTTTGAAGGTTCACGCCTGGGCCATCCGACGCGGAAGAAGTGCTGACCCCTTCCCCCAAAGCACCGGCCACACCGACATAATTCGTCTTGCCCAAATCCAAGTCAGGACGGGCGCCAAAATAGCCAAGTGTAAGAGCATTGGTACCCGGCGAATCAAAAGTATTGGGAATGATGCAGGCTGCTGGACCATTCACCGTTTGGCTGGCCGAGGAACCTTCGCTAGGACACCAGAACTTTTTAATCTTGGTGTAGGACAAAGACCAATCAGGATTCAGGGTCCACCAAGAAGGCCCTTTCACATCTGGCGACTTGGATATGGATAGTTGTTTGTACAGGTTATCTTCCTCGACATAAGGAAGCAGTTGCACCAAAACCCCCGTGTGCTGGGCATCCCAGAACGAAGTGGAACCAACACTTCTGGAGGCACCCAAACAACCGGGAGGAAGAACCCCAGTGGTGCTTTAAAAATTATGGCTGGCCAACGAAATCTGCTTCAAATTATTGGTGCAACTCATGCGGTTGGCCGCCTCGCGCAC
>DKBS01000018.1:0-3426 GCA_002451275.1 Planctomycetaceae bacterium UBA6894
GCGATCACCACCAGCAATTCAATCAGGGTGAAACCGGGTCTTTTCTTTCCCGAGATGCAAAACATAAAGCTGCCCCTCTCCGCCGGTTCCGGGCGGTTCGGCAGAGCCAAGCGCGAAAGTGGTAGGATTTAAGTCCCCCACCAATACGAATGGCAGGAAACCAGATCCCAAACCACCCGGTGCCGGGGTGACTCTGGAAATGAGCGGACTGGCAGGTCTTCTGGCTTCCGGAGTTTGGGAAAGCTCTCTCGAGCTATCCCCGGCATTTCAACCTTCCCGGGATTTCTCCCAGTGGTGCGGCTATTTTCCGCGTGAAATACCCAAATTCCGGTAACAGCGGCGGCCCCGCGACGGATTCACACCGTCTTCCCTTTTAGCCCCTCACGACAAGCGAGGGGACCAATCCGAATTCAAATGATATGGTTGGTAAAACTTTTCGACAACCAGAAACTAACGCTGAGCCTGGCATTCCCGTTTTGGCTTTGGGCTTGGAAAAGTTTCCTTCCGCTGGTGTGTTTGCTTACACCAGCAGACTACTCCGCTGCACAATCCTGCCGCCCACGATGACCTGTTCCGCCAGCCCCCTCACCTTCCAGCCGCCGAAGGGGCAGTTGCGGCTTTTTGAGCGGAACTTGTTCACATCGATGGTCCATTCGCGGTCGGGGTCGAGGATGGTCACATCGGCGGGGGCGCCGGGCTTCAGGGTGCCGCGGTCGATGCCGAGGATTTGAGCCGGGTGGAGGGTCATCATGGCGATCATTTGCGGCCAGGTCAGGTGCCCGGGCTCAATCAGTGCCTTCACGCAGGTAGGCAGGAAGGTTTCCAGGCCGATGATGCCGTTGGGGGCCTGATCGATCTCGCGCATTTTTTTTTCGACCGAGTGCGGTGCGTGATCGGTGGCCAGCACGGTGATCACGCCATCCTTCAGGCCCTGGATCAGCGCCGCGCTGTCCTTCTTTTCGCGCAGGGGGGGCGACATCTTGTAGTTGCTGTCGAAGCCGCGCAGGCACTCATCGTTGAGCAAAAGATGGTGCGGGCTGGCCTCGCCGGTGACCGGCAATCCCTTGTCGCGGGCCCAGCGGATCAATTCCACGCCCCGCGCGCTGGACACATGCAGGATATGCAAACGGGCGCCGGTGATCTCGGCCAACGCGATCTCGCGATAAATCATGATTTCTTCAGCGGCCGCCGGGTAGCCTTTCAGGCCCAGTCGAAGGGACTCGGCACCCTCGTGCATCACCGCGCCTCTGGTCAGCGCCATGTCCTCGCTGTGACTCAGCACCGCCTTGCCCAGGCCGCGGGCGTATTCCATGGCGCGGCGCATTACTTCCGAGTCGGTCACCGGCGTGCCGTCATCGGTGAAGGCGACAGCCCCGCCTTGCACCAGACCTCCCATCTCGGACAGATCCTGCCCCATCTTGCCCTTGGTGAGGCAGCCCACCGGGAACACATTGGCCAGGCCGGCGCGCCTGGCTTGTTGAATCACAAATTCGGCGGCGGATTGGCTGTCCAGCGGCGGCTCCGTGTTGGGCATGCACGCCACAGAGGTCACGCCGCCGGCGATCGCTGCGGCGCATCCGGAGGCGATGGTCTCATCTTCTTCGCGGCCGGGTTCACGCAGGTGCACATGCATGTCGATCAGGCCGGGGCACACCAGTTTGCCACGAGCGTCGATGATCTCCGTGGCTTGCCTGTCCGGACCGCCAATGGCGGTGATGGTGCCGTTCTCAATCCACAGGTTGGCCACCGCGTCGTGGTTGGTGGCTGGGTCGATCACACGGCCGTTCTTGATCAGGATGGAAGACATGGTCGAAAAAAGCCTTTCTCAATCGGTTCGAAATGCAAAAGGTTGGTTTGTTTCCTGCGGGTCCTGGCTTATTTCCTTCCCAGGATGGTCAGCGCGGCATTCATTCCCGCCGCGCCGATCACGCCGCCACCGGGGTGCGCCGCCGCACCGCACAGGAAAAGGCCTTTGATGGGGGTGCGATACCCGGCCCAACCGGGCAAGGGGCGCATGGGGAAAAGCTGGTTCAGGTTCATCGCTCCCTGGAAAATGCTGCCGCCTGTCAGGCTGAATTCACGCTCCATGTCGAGGGGCGTCACCACCTGGCGGTGCAGCACCGCCCCGGGCAGGTTGGGGGCGTATTGCCCCAAAAGCGCGATGCAGCGGTCGGCGAATTCTTCCTTGTGCTCGTCCCATGTGGTGCCACGCAGTTTGTACGGCGCGTACTGGATGAACATCGACATCAGGTGCTTGCCCGGCGGTGCGACCGAGGGGTCCACCACCGAGGGAATGGTGCATTCCAAAATGGGGGTTTGCGAGGAGCGGCCGTACTTGCTGTCGTCGTAGGCCCGTTCCAGCGTGTCCATGTCGGGGCAGATGTGGATGGTACCGCGGTGCTGGGGGCCAGGTTCCTTGCCCGGGCAGGCCTTGAAATCGGGCAGTTCGGCCAGCGCCACATTGATCTTCAGCGAGGCGCTGTCATAGCTGATCCGTTTGACCCCCTCCAGGAAATCAGCAGGCAATTCATCCGGCGGCAGGAACCGTTCGAAGGTCGCGCGGCAGTCGGCGTTGCTCACCACCTCCTTGGCGTGGAACTCGGTACCGTCCTCCAGCGCCACGCCTTCGGCGCGATTGCCTCGCACCAGAATGCGCGCCACCGGGGAATCGGTACGGATTGTGGCACCTGCGGCCTTGGCCGCTGAGGCGATCGCATTGCTCAGGGCGCCCATGCCACCTTTCACATAGCCCCACACGCCTTTTTTACCGTTGGTTTCCCCCATCACATGGTGGAACAGCACATAGGCCGTGCCCGGGGTTGTGGGTGAAGCTGCCGCGCCGATCACCGCATCGGTGGCAAGCGTGCTTTTCAGCGGTTCCGATTCAAACCAGCGCTCCAGGATGGGCCGAGCGGGGCCGGTGAGCATTTCCACCGCTTCCGCCAGGCCCAAATCGCCCAGTTTTTGGAAACCCCGGCCGATGCGCCACATGCGCCACAGGTCCCCGAGGCCCGGCCGGAGGATGTTCGGCGGTTTCACCAGCAGCAGGGGTTCGAGTGCATCCGCCACCCGTTCGAGCATTTTTTCATAGCGGGGATAAGCGTCCGCGTCCTTGCGGCTGAACTTGCTGATTTCCCGGTGGGTCATCGCCGCATCGGGGCCCAGGAACAGGTGCCGGCCATCGGGGAGTGGTGTGAACGACGATGGACTGCGTTCCAGCATCTCGAAACCGTGCCCGGGCAGATCCAGATCACGGATGATTTCCCTGCGGAACAGGCTGTTCACATAGGCCAGGGTGGAAACCTTGTAGCCGGGGAAGGTGGTTTCCTCCGTCACGCAGGCGCCACCCAGCACCCGGCGTCGCTCCAGAACCAGCACCTTCCGGCCGGCCCGGGCCAGGTAGGCGGCTGCCACCAGTCCGTTGTG
>DKBS01000018.1:3697-34952 GCA_002451275.1 Planctomycetaceae bacterium UBA6894
CCCGCCCCGATGATGATGGTGTCGTAGCGGCCGTGCATGCCCATTAACCTCCGGGTTTTCCCGCCAAGCTGGCCTTTCCATGGCAAACCGCGCGGTCGCGAACCTCCAGCGTCGATTGTAGCCAGAATCCGCCGGTTGACTTGTCTAATTGATGTGTACATTTGTATAGTTAAATGAGGGGGGGAGTGGCGTGGCGGTAGCGGTGCAGGCGCATTCCTGGTGGTCCTGGCTGGAGGGGGCGGCCAGCCCGGGCCAATTGGCGGGAGCGGCGGCCCGACTGGGGCTGCGCGCCGTCGCTTTGACCGATGTCAACAGCCTTGCCGGTGTCGTCGAATTTCAGCAGCTTGCCCGGCGGGCGGGCGTTCGGCCGCTGGTAGGGGTGACGCTCAGGCTGGATGGCGCCTGGTGTGTGCTGCTACCTGCGGAGCAGTCGGGGTGGAGCCAGTTGTGCCGTCTGGTCACCCGGGCCTTGGAGCATGAACAGGCGGCACGAGCGGACAGTGCCGGCACACCGGCCGGGAACGCGGCTGATTCCTGTTTGTGGTCGTGGCTTCAGGGGGAGGCGGCGGACGGTTTGCTGCTGCTGGTTCCCTGGGCGGCACCGCTCGAGCGATTGGCCCGGGCGCACGCCGGCAGGGTGTGGGGTTTGGTGGTGCGACCTGCCCCCCAATGCCTGCCACCCGGTGAGGAGCGCCGGCTTGTTGAAAGGGCCCAAGGCGTGGGGGTGCCGCTGGCCGCCTCCAGCGGGGCGGTGTTGTTGTCGGAAGAGGATTTTGACGCCTATCGACACTGCCAGGCGATTGCCCGGGGGGCACTCCTGGACGCGCTGCCAGACCAGCTTCCCTGGTCACCCCGCCACTGCCTGTCCGGCTGGGCCGAAATGTGTCGCCGTTTCAAGGACTTGCCTTCAGCCCTGGAGGGTGCCCTGGCGGTGGTGGAGCGGGCTGCGGTGGATGTTTTGCCCGCCGGGCCCCATCTGCCTCGGGCCAGGTTGCGCCCGGGGCTGGAGGCTTCCTATTTGCTGAAGCGTCGCTGCGGGCGGGGCATGCGCATGCGGGGGTTGGAGGATCAGCCTTCGGCCTGGCGCAGGCTGGACGAGGAGCTGGCCATCATCGCCAAGCGCGGGCTGGAGGATTATTTCCTGCTGGTGCAGTCGATCGCCCGCCACGCGCGCAGCGCCGGTCACACGCTGGCGTTGCGCGGTTCGGCTGGCAACTCCCTGGTTTGCTACCTGCTGGGTATCACCGATGTGGATCCCCTGCGGTTTGACCTGCCCCTGGCGCGCTTTCTGCATGAAGGGCGGGTGGACTACCCCGATATCGATCTCGATTTCGACTGGAAGGTTCGCGACGAGGTGATCGATTGGGCGATCAGTCGTTTTGGCGAGGACTGCTGTGTCCGCATCGCCTCGCACCAGTTGCTGCAGCCGCGTTCCGCTTTTCGCGAGGCATGCAAACTGCACGGCCTTTCCGACACGCAGATCTCCACGCTGGAAAACGCTTTGCCGGTGCGGGCCGAACGGATTGTGGAGTCTTCCGGGCCCGCGCCCGTTCCCGGGGTTTTCCCGCTCGAACGGGAGCGCTGGCCGCGCATCGTGCGGTCTGCGCGGTTGCTGGTGGGACGACCGCGTCACCAGTCGCTGCATCCGGGGGGCATCGTGGTCACCATCGGCCCGGCGCGCGACCATGTGCCCGTTGTCCGTGCGCCCATGGGCTACTGGATGACCCAACTCGACAAGGACGGTGTCGAGGCCCTGGGGTTGGTGAAAATGGATCTGCTCGGCAACCGCGCCCTGGGCGCGCTGGACGAGGCTGGTCGCTTGCTGGCCAGTGGGGGGCACCATGTGCCCGGCCTGGCGGTGCCCGCCGCCGCCGATTCCGCCACCATCGCCCTGATTCGCCGGGGCGACACGCTGGGTGTGGTGCAGCTAGAGTCGCCCGCGATGCGCCATCTCCTGGTGCAGATGCGCGCCGCCACCGTGGACGCGGTGATCGAATCACTGGCGTTGGTTCGCCCGGCCGCCGGCGGCCAGGGCATGAAGGAGCGCTTTGTCCGGTTGCGGTTGGGACATGACCCGGTTGGCAGTGTGCCCGCGCTGTTGCGGAAACTGTTGCCAGGCACGCACGGGGTGATGGTGTTTGAGGATGATTCCCTGCGCGTCATCCAGGGGGTGACGGGGTTGCCCGCGCCCGCGGCGGATGGTTTCCGGAAACGCATCGCCCGCTGCCAGGATCCGGTCACCGCCAACACCCTGCGCGCCGAGTTTTTGCACCTGGCCCGTGGCGCACCCATGGCATCCCATGAGTTGGCGGAGCTGTGGTTGCTGCTGGAACGGTTCAACCAATACTCGTTCTGCAAAAGCCATGCGGTCAGTTACGGCCTCATCGCCTGGCGTTCCGCCTGGCTGAAGGCGAACCACCCGGGCCCGTTTTGGACCGCGGTTCTCAACAACAACCAGGGCATGTACCCCGCCTGGGTTTACACGGAAGCCGCCCGGCGCGACGGAATCCCGATCTTGCCGCCATGTGTCAACCGATCTGCGGAGGGCTTTCAGCTTGAGCCGGGAGGCATTCGTGTCGGTCTCTCGCGCATTGCCGGGCTGAATGAGGCCACTTGCCGCCGCCTGCTCGAGGCCCGACTGTGTCACGGCCCATTTGTTTCGCTGGCGGATCTGCGCCACCGCGTGGCTCCCGGCATGGAGGCTCTCGGCCTGCTGGCGGGCTCGGGTGCGCTGGAGTCGTTCGGCCCCTCCCGGCACGCCTTGATGCTGGATGCCTCCTGGCAAGATCGCGCCCGCATGCGGCTCGATGCCCCGGAGATGTTCCCGGGGGAATTGACACCCCCCTGGCGTCCACCGCCACCTGTCCCGCTGGCACGGACACGCGACGAGTTCCGCCTGCTGGGGGTTTCGACACGGATTCCCCTGCCACGCCTGTTTGACTCGTGCCTGCCCGCCCGCGGGCCCGCGGGATACCCGCTGGTGTCGATGGCGAGCCTGGCCCACCAGGTGGGGCGACGGGTCTCTGTCGCCGGGTTGATTTGCGCCAGCCGCCAAACCCATACCGCCCAGGGCAAGCCGATGCAGTTCCTCAGTCTTGTCGATGAATCGGGCATGGCGGATCTCACGCTCATGCCCGGGGGGGCGGATCCGGTCATCCACCCCCATCTGGGGCCGTGGCTGGCTTCTGGTGAGGTGGAGCAACGCTACGATGTCATTACCCTGGCCGTCAGCGCGATTGAGCCGCTGCGCCGCCAGGGACAGGAATTGCCCGCGTGGATGCTGCGACCTGGAGCCTGAAGGCACGCTGGGTGTTGCCAGTGCTGACGCCACCCGTGGAGAACGGGGTGATCGAGATCGCTGGCGACAAGATTGTCGGCGTGCGTCAGGGTGGGGGCGCCACGGTCGACCTGGGCGATGTCATCCTGCTGCCAGGCTTGGTCAACGCCCACACGCACCTGGATCTCACGGGTTTTCCCAGGCCGGAGGAACCGCCTGCGACCTTTGCGGACTGGATCCGCCTGGTGATTCGCCATCGGTTGCGGGAAAGTCCGGAGCAGCGCTGGGAGTCAATCCGGGCTGGCATCAGTCAAAGCCTCCGGCATGGTGTGGCGCTGCTGGGTGACATCAGTTCCGATGGTTCGAGCGCGCGGCTGCTTGCCGGCCAGCCGATCGGTTCCACGGTTTACCATGAAGTGCTGGGGGTGAATGCCAGGCGGGCCGACCAAACGCGCGAGGCTGCCCTGGCTTGGGTTCAGGAAACATCCGGTCTGGAAACTGTCCGCGGACTGAGCCCGCATGCCCCATACAGCACGCGGCACGACTTGTTTGCCTGGGCAGTTTCCCGGTGCGAGCCGATCCAGGTCCACCTTGCCGAGACACCGGAAGAAATGGAACTGATGGCTCGTGGCACCGGCCCGCTGGTGGAAATGCTCCGGGAACTGGACCTGTGGCCGGCCACCGGACTGCCCGGATCCATCGGGGAGGTTCTGGATTGGTTGGCGGCGGGCACCAAGGCCCGCCCGCTGGGGTTGGTGCATGCGAACTGGTTGCCCGTCTCCATGGCGTCGAGGCTTGGATCCAATGTCACCATCATCCACTGCCCCCGCACCCATCGCTGGTTCGGGCGCGATCCGTTTCACGCTTCGCAATGGATGAAGGCCGGCGTGCCGCTGGCCTTGGGGACCGATGGCGAGGCGTGCAACAGGGACTTGGACATTCTCGCGGAGGCGCGCGAGTTCGCGCTGCGCCATAACCTTATCTCCCCGCAATCGATCCTGGAAATGATCACGCTGAATGGTGCTGCGGTGCTGGGTTGGCGGGGAAGGGCGGGAGCTTTGGTTACCGGTCACTTCGCGGATGCGCTGGCCTTTCCGGTGGATTCCGCCTCGCCGCGAAGTTGTCCGGTGGAGCAGGTCTTGGGGGGCTTGCAAAAGCCTTGCCGATTTCTCTGGCGGGGGCGTTGGCGCTGATTGTCGCCGGCAGTGGCGCGAATTAACCCGCGCCCACTTGCGCGAAGCCATTTCACAGCGGAACATGGCTTACGACTTGGTCCTCTCATTGGAATCCGCCGGAATGCCGCTCGGTTATCTCAATCTGGTGTTCCACGCCCATTTGCCGTATGTTAGGCATCCGGAATATCCTGAGTTTCTCGAGGAGCAGTGGCTGTTTGAGGCCATCAGCGAAACCTACCTTCCGCTCATCCGGGTGCTGGACGGGCTGGAGCGGGACCGGATTCCATTCCGGCTGACTTTGTCCGTGACACCCACCCTCGCCGGCATGCTCGCGGATCCGCTGCTGCAGGATCGCTATGAGGCCCGGCTGCAAAAGTTGACGGAGCTGGCTGATCGCGAGGTGGAGCGGACCCGTTGGGAACCCGAATTTCATCCGCTGGCGCTGCTCCACCGGGAGCAATTCGGCCAAGCCCGGGACATCTATCAATCCTGCGGCCGCAATCCGCTCCAGGCTTTTTCCCGTCACCAGGCGGCCGGCGGTCTGGAGATCATCGGTTGCGCCGCCACCCACGCCTTGCTGCCCACCCTGATGGCCCAGCCCGGAGCGGTGCGCGCCCAGATAGAACAGGGGTGCCGCGAGCACGAGCGGCATTTCGGTTCCCGCCCCCGCGGCATGTGGTTGCCAGAATGCGGCTTTGCACCCGGATTGGATCAGATTTTGGCCGATTGCGGTGTTGGCTTTGCCTTTGTGGACACGCACGGCGTGCTGTTGGCCAATCCCATGCCAAGGCAAGGGGTTTACGCTCCCCTGCGGTGCCCAGGCAGCGGCCTGGTGGTGGCCGCGCGGGACCTGGAATCTTCCCGGCAGGTTTGGAGCAGGATGGAGGGCTACCCGGGTGATCCGGCCTATCGCGACTTTTACCGCGATATCGGTTTTGACTTGGATTTGGACTATGTCCGCCCCTACCTGGTCGGGCAGGGAGCCCGGATGATGCTGGGGATCAAGTACCACCGCATCACGGGGCCAGGGGACAAAAAACTACCCTACGAACCCGCGGTGGCCCTGGAACGCGTCGGGGAACACGCGGCGCATTTCATCAGCAGTCGTGAGAGCCAGGTGGGCTTCCTGGCTGAATCGATGGATGGAAAACCGGCGCTGATCACCGCTCCTTACGATGCCGAGCTTTTCGGCCACTGGTGGCACGAGGGGCCCCTGTGGGTTGACCAGGTTTTCCGGCAACTGGCATGCGGACGGGGGGTGATTGAGCCAATCACCATGCCGCTGTATTTGCAGGAATATCCCAACCCGCAGTTCGCCATGCCCGGTTACTCCACCTGGGGTGAGGGTGGCTACTGCGCGTTTTGGCTCAACGGCCACAATGACTGGATCTACCCTCACATCCACGCGGTGACCGAACGGATGAAAGCGTTGGCGGAAGCGCATCCGGAGCCTTCCCCGCTGATCCGTCGGGCCCTGAACCAGGCTGCCCGTGAATGCCTGTTGCTCCAGTCGAGTGACTGGCCGTTCATTCTCACCACCGGAGCCCATGCGGAGTATGCCGCCAAACGGGTGCGCGACCACACGCTCAATTTCTTGACCCTGGAATCCTCGATACGCCACAGGGATCTGGATGTGGAGGCATTGGCCCGCATTGAGGCCCTGAACAATCCGTTCCCGGATCTGGATTACAGGATTTTCGAGACCCGGTCGGTCACAAGGATTTGAGAAACTCGATCAGGTCGGACCTTTCCGCCGGCGACAAGATGTCGCCATAGGTGTGCCCCTTGTTGCCGCGGCCGGGCTTGGAAGTGTCGTAAATCCGGCGCGCATCGATGGGCGTGGTGGGTGAAGGCCCCATGGGGATGGTTGTTTTCCAGCCTAGCTTTTCCTGGTCATAATCTTCCGGGTGGGTGCGGAAACTGCGCGTGAAAACAGTGGGCCTTGTGCCGGAATTCAGCAATGCTTCCAGGGTGGGTACCGACCCGTTGTGGAGGTAGGGGGCGGTGGCCCAGATGCCATCCAGCGGAGGGGCCTGGTACCCTCCGGATCGTTGCGCCTTGTAGCCTTCCCCGAACCATCCATCCAATTCCCGGGAAAACCAGCTTTGGTTGTAGAAGTCGCCAAAGGCCGACTCGATGCCCATGTACCGGGTTGTATCCGTGCCGATCTCCTCCAGGGGAATCACCTTGTTGGGATACTGGTCCTTGGTGCCATGGCATTTGGCGCAATGCTGCTTGTGGAGGATCTGACCCCGGGCAACCTTTTCCCGGTCCAATTCCCAGGGCCACTTCGGCGCCTCCACCGAGAAAATCCACGCCTGAATGTCGCGGAAGGCAGCCTGTTCACGCTCGAATGCACCCGGGAGATTGAGGGGGTGCATCATGAACTGCATGATGGACCGCACGCTGCGCGCATCGGCCTCCGCGGTGGCATACATGGTTTTCTTGCGTTTCAGGTGCCACCAAGCTGGGACATCCTCGCAGAGGTCATCGTGCAAACCCAGATTGCGCCAGGGAAGTCTCAGGGTCAGGTCCGGATTGCGCAACCCTGCCAGGTAGACGGATGTCGCGCCGGCCTCGTTGGTGCCCCTTGTGTTGCAGAAGGTGTACGGGGTTCGCATCGCTTTGGTGCCCCGTGAGGAAAGTTCCTCGAAAATCGCCTGCAAGTCGAGCATGGTGTTGCCCAGCCCTGGGAAGGGTTTTCCCAACAGCGAGCCCCCGTGGCAGGTAAGGCAATCCAGGCTGGCACCATCGGTACCCAGCGGCATTTTGCTGGTTTTCAGGCCCATGGGCAGGCCGTTATTGGCGTAGGGGGCCTCGGCCAAACCGTATCTTTCGCGAAAAAGTTCCGCATAGTTGGCGGGCTTTTCGGGGAGCCCCCACAGTTTCCAGGCGTTGTCGATTTGTGCCCGTGGGAACTGTCCGGGGACAAAGGAACGGCTGGTAAGGGCTTCAAATCCCCGGGCGGCATCCCCTTTAGCCGTTTGGGCAAACGCCGATCCAGACTTTGGCCAGACCGCGAGGACCAGGGACACAAGCAAAAGCTTGCCAAAAGGGTTTGGAAATGGACGTGCCATTGTCATTCCGCCCAACTGGTCCGACTATTCCTCGCCACGGTCATTATTCTAGTCTGAGCAGGTGAATTCTGTTTTGGGGAGAGCCTTGAACATGGGGATGCAGGTGTCTGTTCCGGGAGCAAATCCACAAGTGGTGGCCCAGGCTGCCACCGAGCAGGGTTTGGCCTTGCGCATGGTGGACAATCTTCCCGCATTTCCTGATGAGGCTGTTCCCGATGAGTTTCAGGAAATCAGGCTCGCGGGGCCGTCTGGAATGATTAGTGTCCGGTCCGGTCCGCAGGGCTTGACGCTGGTGGTGTGGGGGAACGCGGAGGAGGCTCTTCGAGCGGCCCTGGCCAAACTGGCAGCCCGCCTTGCGGAACTTTCTTCCGGAACGGTTTTGGCCGCGGGCCGGACCTGGCAGGTTGCTGAATGGTTGGCAGTCGGTGCACCCTTGGTGGAGGCTTAGGGAGCCTTCACGGCAATGGAATGCCCCACCAGCACCAGGCGTATTTCGAGCATGGCAGCCAGGGTGGCGGTCTGGATTTTTTGAGGCCAAACCAAGGCTTTCAAACCCGATTCGAGCGACAAGATCTTTGGATCCACGGGGGTACCCTTTTCAAGGGTTTTTCCGCCCGGATGCAGCAGCAGTACCGCAGGGTGCTTGTCCACCACCCTGATTCCAAGTTTGAAAACATCCTCCAGGCTTTTGGTTGCTTTCCAGTCAGGTTCTCCGGCCGGGATTAGCAGGGCGAAATGGGGACCTGGGGCCGTGTCATTGTGGTCATCGCTTGAAGGTTGCGCGACCAGACGAAGCCCGTAGATTCCGGCGGGGATTTCACGGGCCCTGAAATCCTTCAGCGGCTTGATGACCTCCAGCCAGCCTAGAGTTTGACCGGTTTCCAACTCGGCCAAGGTGAGGCCGTTGGCGACCTGCTCCGGTTCCGCGTTGGCAACCCAGGATGGTAGAAGCCAGATCTTTGCCAAGGGGGATTTGTCAGGTCCCTGGAAGACCAGGCAGGTGGGCACAAGGACCTGCCTGGCGGTTTGGGGTATTTCCTGTGGCGGTGGAGCATCCGACTTTTCCGCCATCTGCCCCAGGGCCAGCAGGCTAACCAACAAAAACATCACATGTCCCCGGAATCATCGCCATCCTGCGCGGTGGCGGCACGTTTGGCCCATCGCAGCTTGGCGGACCGGGAGCGCGGATTTTCGGTTCGCTCCTCAAAACCAGCCCGGATCGGCCCGTCGCTGATAGTGCTGAATTTGCCCTGCCGCAACCCTTGTTCAAAGGCGGCTTTGACTAGCCGGTCCTCTCCCGAATGGAAGCTCAAAATGGCAATGGTTCCCCCTGGGCTGAGCAAGTCGGGGATCACACGAAGCAAATACTTCAAGTTGGCCAATTCCCTGTTCACCATGATGCGTAAGGCCTGAAAAACCCTGGCGGCTGGATGGGTTTCCCACTTTTTCTTTCCCTGGCGCAGTTTCCAGGCCTCGCCAGATTTTGGGGAGGTGCTGCCCTGGTGCCATTTCAGGCAAAAATCTGCCAATTGGGTGGTGGTTTCAAAGGGTGTGGCGCGGTGTGAGGCGAGGAGGGCGCGGGCGAAGGAGCCTGCCAGTGGTACATCCCCGAATTCTTCCAGGCCTCCCGAAAGATCTTCCGGTGAGATTGAATCCAGCAGGGATTTGGCGCTTTCCCCACGGTTCGGGTCCATCCGCATATCCAACGGGCCTTCCCGTCGGTAGGAAAAACCACGGGCGGGATCATCGATTTGCATACTGCTGATGCCTAGATCCGCCAGAACCGCGTCCAGGCCAACCAAGGCGTGTTTTCCCATGGCCTGGCCTATGCCGGCGAAATTGCCCAGTTCAATCCGCAGCCGGTCCCCCAAGCCCAAGGCCTCCAGGCGGTTTCGTGTGATTTCTGCCTGATTGCCATCCAGATCCATCGCCAAAACAGTCCCTGTAGGGCCCACTTCTTTCAGGAAATGCTGGGTATGGCCGCCGTGACCCAAGGTGAGGTCGGCAACGCAGGCACCCGGTTGCAGACCGAAGGTCGCAAGGATTTCACCCACCATGATTGGTGTGTGTGCCCCCTGGGGCGTGCTGCGCCGGGGGCCTTTGCCCCTGTATCCTGAAGATCTTCCCATGGTTTGGATTGTACCCGGTGAAATCGGGTTGTAACGAGCGCGGGTGATTTCGATGCGTGCGGTCGATGTGCCTTGGAGAAAAAGCCTGAAAGCCTGCCTTTGGGATCTGGATGGCACCCTGATTGATTCCTACCCGGCCATAGCTGCCAGCGTGAATCATGTTCGGGCGCATTTCGGGTTGGAACCGATGTCCCTTGATGCGGTTCGGATTTGTGTCGGCCATGGTGTGGTTCACCTGATGGCGAAAACGGTACCGGGTTGCGATCCTCAAGAAGCCCGGGCCCTTTACAGCGCCCACCACGGTGAAACCCTGAAAGCGGGGACCGTTTTGCTCCCGGGGGCCAAAGAAATCCTGGAGGGGCTTCAGGCCGCGGGCATCCGCCATGCTGTTTGCAGCAACAAACCCAGGAGCTTCAGCGAGCAATTGCTGGGTTTTTTAGGGATTGCCAAATTTGTGGATGTATTGCTGGGGCCGGAGGACGTGGCGGCCCCCAAGCCCGCGCCGGACATGTTGTTATTGGGCCTGGAAAAGCTGGGGTCATGTGCCGAGGACAGTTTGTTCGTGGGTGACATGACCGTGGATATCCAGGCGGCCCGCCGCGCCGGCCTGCGGGTTGCGGTGGTGGCCACCGGGTCTGAGACCGAGGACCAATTGAAGGCGGCCGGGCCCGATTTGTTGGCCTCCAATCTCGAAGATTTGGCGGAAATACTGGGGGCTTCAGGGCTTTTTCGCCTGTAAACATTGGTTGACGGGCCTACATGAGGCCGGTTAGTCATCCGGGAGAGCTTGAAAGCTTGTCCCCGACGGTATGTGGAGAATCGCACCTTGTCTTCCACCGTTTTGCACCGGTTCATCGTCACCCGTGGCACGGATGAAGGTAAACAGTTCCGGCTGGATGCTGTGGATGGCGGCAAGTTGATGATCGGCCGCGACCCTTCGGCCAAGGTGCGTCTTTCCGACACCGAGATATCCAGGCGCCATGCGGAACTGACTTTCGGCCCTGAGGGCTACCGCCTCCGGGACCTGGGAAGTGTCAACGGCACCTTGGTGAATGGCAGGGCGATCCAGGATGTGCTGTTGGTCTCGGGCGACCGCGTCCAGTTGGGGCAAACCCAAATGGTCTATGTGGGTGCCGGACAGGGGAAGGTCACCCCCGGCCTCCTGGCGGAGCGGATCAGCCACTTGGCCCGAAAAACCGAGGGCATCATCACCGGCACGGTTGTCAGCCGCATGGCGGCCGATGAGGGGGACCGCCTGTTGCGGGGCGGTGGCGAAGGGGAGGGGGAGTGGCTGAGGCGCTCCTTGTCCAACCTGGGCGTGATGTACGAAACCGCCAGCGCCATCAACCATATCCTCGACCTGGATGAGTTGCTGAGCCGTATTTTGGAGCTGGTTTTTCGCAGCATGGATGCCGACCGGGGCTGCGTGATGCTTGCCGATCCGGACGCCCCGGATCCCCATTCCTCCTCGGCTTTCACTGCCAAGGCAGTGCGTTGGAGGGGCGGATTGCACGGGGCCCCGCCTCCGGGTGTGGAGGGCTTGACGGTGTCGCGCACGCTGATCGACCAGGTCCTGACCCGGAAAGAGGGCGTGCTGGTTTCGGACGCCGCCAGCGACCAGCGCTTCCAGACCGCGCCCAGCATCGTTCAGTCCAGGGTGCGGGAGATTCTCTGTGTCCCCATGAAGGGCAGGAATGATGTCCTGGGCCTTCTGTACGTGGACACCACCCGCGATACCGGGCCGGCTGACTGGCTGAAAGCCACCCCACCGGAGCCGGCGTTCCAGGAAGACCATTTGAAGCTGGCAATGGCCATCGGGCATCTCGCGGCGCTGGCAGTGGAAGAAAACCGCAACCATCACGCGCTGCTGCAAGCCGAGCGCCTGGCTGCGGTTGGAACCGCCATGGCCTCGCTTTCGCACCACATCAAGAACATTTTGCAGGGGCTGAAAAGCGGTACGGAGATTATTTCCCTAGGGCTGGATGCCGGCAACCTGGACATGGCGCGCCAGGGCTGGAAAATCATGGATCGCAACCAGCAGCGCATTTATGACCTGGTTTTGGACATGCTTTCCTACTCCAAGGAACGTGAGCCGGTCACGGAGCCCCTGGATTTGGCCGCCGTCCTTCGCGATGTGTTCTCGCTGGAACAGGGCCGGGCCAAGGAAAAAGGGGTTCAACTGGACCTGCAGGGGGCTGAAGTCTCCCAACCCATGGAGGCCGATACCGAGGGATTGCACCGTCTGCTGATGAATTTGGTGGGCAACGCCATAGATGCCACCGCGCATCTGGAAGATGCTGAAGGAAACCCACAGGAAGGAAAGGTTTCCGTTTCCCTGCATGTCGAAAGGCCTCCGGGCGAGCAGGTTGATTGGGTACGGGTGGAGGTGGTGGATAATGGGCCCGGGGTTCCCGAAGAAATGCGTCGGGAGATCTTCAAGCCGTTCGTAAGCACCAAAGGATCCAAAGGTACCGGGTTGGGGCTTCCGGTTAGCCGCAAAATTGCCCAGGAGCATGGTGGGGACCTGGTTTTGTTGGCCAATGAGCCAACGGGGTGCCGTTTTGTTCTCAGGCTGCCTGTGCGCCCGATGGGGGCCGGAGCCAAGGACGCGCCGGGAGCCACCCTGATACATCCCGGATTGCCCCCTGGCGCCCCTGTCTGAGCATCGTCCCGGCGCCTTTGTACGTAAAGCTATTGCCGGGTTGGTTTTACGGATGGATCGCCAGGTCGTCTGGACTGTGGCGAGCTCTATACCAGCTTGTGCCGGCGAAAAAAAAACACGTAGAATCAAAAGTGGAATCTAGTTATGGACTTGGAACCAATTTCCTCTCCTTGGATCCTGAGAGTTTTGTATGAGTCGTGCCACCGTGGCTAGCGCGATGAATCGTGAGATCATCGAGTCGACCTACCAGCAATGGAGGTTGGATCCGTCTTCGGTGGATCCCTCTTGGTCCTTTTTCTTCGAGGGGTTTGAGGCAGGCTTGGCGGCAATGGCCACTCCGGCACTTGCCGCCGTGTCTCAAGCCGCAAAGTTGGCCCATCCTTCCCAGGCTGACGGGTCTGGGGCTCCCCGGGATTACCTCGGGATTTCCCGATTGATTCGCCGATACCGCGACCTTGGGCATTTGGTCGCAGACCTGAATCCATTGCAGCCCGCGCCGGACAAAAATAGTCCGCTTCTGGCGCTGGAACAATTCAATCTCTCGACCGATGACCTGGACCGGCAGTTTGACTGCAGTGAGTTTTTCGGAATGGGGCAGGCGCCCTTGCGCGGGTTGGTGGCCGCCTTGCAGGAGACCTACTGCGGAACCATTGGTGTGGAGTTCACACACCTTCAGGATCCGGAGATGCGACGCTGGTTGGCGGAACGCATGGAGGTTCGACGCAACCAGGGTGATTTCACGCGGGAGCGCAAGATAGCGGTTCTTACTCAGCTGCTTGCTGCAGAGCGTTTTGAGGATTTTCTCCACCGCAAGTTCATTGGGCAGAAAAGGTTCTCCCTGGAAGGCGGCGAGGCCCTGATTCCCCTGCTGGATTCCTTCATTGCCTCATGTCCAGCCATGGGTGTGGGGGAGGTTGTGTTGGGCATGGCCCACCGCGGCCGCCTCAATGTGTTGGTGAACACGATGGGCAAGCCGTTTGAGGATGTTTTTGCCGAGTTCGAGGAAAATTACGATCCCTCGACCATCGGGGGCGATGGCGATGTGAAATACCATCTCGGTTATTCCAACGACCGCGTGTACGGCAATGGCACGGTGCATCTGACCCTCACTCCCAATCCCAGCCACCTTGAGGCTGTGAACCCGGTTGTGGAGGGGCGCGTCCGTGCCAAGCAGATGCGCATCACCGACCGTGAACGCAAGAAGGTGCTGCCCCTGCTGATCCACGGGGACGCGGCTTTTGCCGGTCAGGGCATCGTTGCGGAAACCCTGAACCTCTCCGGGCTGCCTGGCTACACGACCGGCGGCACTGTGCACCTGGTCATCAACAACCAGATCGGCTTTACCACGGTTCCGGCGGACGCGCGTTCCACGTTCCACTGCACCGACATGGCGAAGATCATCCAGGCGCCAATCTTCCATGTGAATGGGGATGATCCCGAGGCGTGCGCCTACCTGGCCGAGTTGGCCATCGAATTCCGCCAAACCTTCAAACGCGATGTGGTGATCGACATCGTCTGCTACCGCAAATACGGCCACAACGAAGGGGATGAGCCCGCCTTCACCCAGCCGGTGATGTACGGCAATATCCGCCAGCGGCCCACGCCCCCGGCCCTGTATGCGTCCCGGCTGGAGGCAGCCGGTGTGATCGGGCCGGACCTTCTCGGCAAATTGAGTGAAGAGGTTGAGGCCAGGTTGCAGGCCGCGCTCGACAAGGAGCGGGGTGGTGGTATCAACTACAAGGGTATGCCCGGATTCGAGGGAACCTGGAAAGGGATGACCAACCGGTTCAGCTTCGACCCGGCCCCTACCAGCTTGCCATTGGACGTGCTGGAAAAGGTTGCGGTGGGAATCAGTCGCTTCCCTGAAAGTTTCCAGCCAAATCCCAAGGTGCGTGACCTCCTGGCCAACCGCACCAAAGCCATCCTGGAAGACAAGCCCTTCGACTGGGGCGCTGCCGAGATGTACGCTTTCGGCTCGCTGGTGCTGGAAGGCACACGCATCCGTGTTTCCGGTCAGGACTGCCGCCGCGGCACCTTCAGTCACCGTCATGCGGTGATCTACGATGCCCGTGACGGGCATTCCTACTGCCCCCTGGAACACCTTTCCAGCGACCAAGAGCGTTTCAAGGTCTACGACAGCTTGTTGTCCGAGGCAGCCGTTCTTGGTTTCGAGTTCGGCTACTCCCTGGACGCGCCTGACTCCCTGGTGATCTGGGAGGCTCAGTTCGGCGATTTCGCGAACGGGGCCCAGTCGATCATCGACCAGTTTATTGTCGCCAGCGAATCGAAGTGGAAGCGGGATAGCGGGCTGGTGATGCTGCTTCCGCACGGGTACGAGGGGCAGGGGCCCGAGCACTCGAGCGCCCGCTTGGAGCGATTCCTCCAGTTGTGCGCCGAGGAAAATATCCAGGTGGTATACCCCACCACGCCGGCCCAGCTTTTCCACCTGTTGCGCCGGCAAGTGAAGCGCAATTTCCGCAAACCTGTCGTGGTGATGTCCCCCAAAAGCCTGCTGCGTCACAAGATGGTGACCTCCACGCGCGCAGACCTGCTGCAGGGCGGATTCCAGGAAATCCTGGATGACCCGAGGCAGGTGGACCCATCCCGCGTGCGCCGCCTCCTGATCTGCTCTGGCAAGGTGTTTTACGACCTGCATGAGGAGCGCGACCGTCGCAAGCTGGATGATGTTGCCATCCTGCGTTTGGAGCAGATTTATCCGTTGCGCGAGGCCCGGTTGGCCGAGCTTTTGGCCAAATACCGCCATGCCGCAACCATCGCCTGGGTCCAGGAAGAGTCTCAAAATATGGGGGCCTGGTTCTTTATCGAGCCCCGCCTGCGCGCCATGGGTGTGAACATCCAGTACGTCGGGCGTGACGCCTCCGCCAGCCCGGCCACCGGGGTGAAAAAGGTGCACGAGAAGGAGCAGAAGGAAGTGGTGGAGCACGCCCTAACTGGCAGCATCACCCACCTGGTCCGCGCCAACGCACCCAAGGCCAAGGCCGGGGAAAGTTCCCAAGGCAGGGAACTGGCCGCGGCCAAGGGAAACTGACAGGCGCGATTGAACCGAATTCATTGAGATAGTCACTACTTTTCCAGGAAGGAGGCAGGGAGGATCGGCGGCGGTTTCGGGTGAATTCCCGGGGCGGCCGAGCACGGTTTTCCCCCGTTGTCCATGGCAACCGACATCAAGGTCCCCTCAGTGGGCGAATCGATTTCCGAGGGTGTTCTTGCCCGCTGGTTAGTGAAATCAGGTGAGGTGGTACGGGCCAACCAGCCTCTTTTTGAACTGGAAACCGACAAGGCGTCCCAGGAGATTCCGGCTCCGGCATCGGGCACCATCGAGCTTTTGGTGAAGGAGGGCGAGAAGGTGCCCATCGGTGCCGTGGTGGCCCGGTTGACCGAGGGTGCTAATATTCCCGCGACCGCGGCTGCCCCCACCCCTTCTCCTGCCTCTCCAGGGCCAGGTGGTTCTGGCCCGGCACTGTCGCCATCGGCGCAGAAGATGGCAGCAGAAAACCAGGTGGATCCCTCCAGCCTTTCCGGCACCGGGCGCGGTGGACGGATCATCAAGGAGGATGTTGCCGCCGCTGTCGCCCAGCGAGACAAGCCTGAGGTTTCGGTGCCGGCCAAGCCGGCGGCGGTGGTGCCGACCACCGTTCCCGCCAGTCTTCCGGTCCCCTCGGCCCACGGTTCGCGTATGGAGAGCCGGACCCGGATGACGGCCATCCGCCAGCGCATTGCTGAACGATTGTTGGCGGCCCAACAAAACGCCGCGATTTTGAGCACCTTCAACGAGGCGGACATGTCGGCCATCATGGCCCTGCGCACCCGCTACAAGGATTCCTTCCAGAAGCGTCATGGCGTGAGCCTTGGCTTCATGAGCTTTTTCGTGAAGGCGGTGGTGGAAGCCGCCAGGGCTTTCCCCTCGGTGAATGCCCGCATTGAAGGGAATGAAATCGTCCAGCCGCACTTTGTCGATATCGGCGTGGCGGTGAGCACCGAGAAGGGTCTGATGGTTCCCGTGTTGCGGGACGCCGACAAACTGGCCTTTGCCCAGATCGAGAAGGGAATCGCCGAGTTGGCCGTCCGTGCCCGCGATGGAAAAATCAGCGTGGCCGACCTGCAGGGGGGCACCTTTACCATCACCAACGGCGGTGTTTTCGGATCCCTCCTTTCAACCCCTATCCTCAACCCGCCACAGAGCGGCATCCTGGGAATGCACACCATCCAAAAACGGCCGGTGGTTGTGGATGACCAGATCGTCATCCGTCCGATGATGTATCTGGCCCTTTCCTACGACCATCGCATCATTGATGGGCGCGAGGCGGTGGGTTTCCTGGTGCGTGTGAAAGAATGCCTGGAAAACCCCGAGCGGTTGATGTTGGAGGTTTGATCGAATCGCGCGCTGAATGAGTCATATGGGCGCGCGCGGGGTCACTCGCGCGCGCCCGTTTCAATTGAGACCGACGGGATAAAAGCGGGGGATTGAACATGCTGGACCTGGTGGTGATTGGTGGCGGGCCGGGCGGTTATGTGGCTGCCATTCGCGCGGCGCAATTGGGCCTGAAGGTTGCCTGTGTCGACAAGCGGGCCACCTTTGGCGGTACCTGCCTGAATGTGGGGTGCATCCCCAGCAAGGCCCTGCTCGATTCGAGCGAGCTCTATCACCTGGCCCAGACCAAATTCTCCCGCCACGGGATCGGCGTGGGCGATGTGCGGTTGGACCTGGCCGCCATGATGGCCCGCAAAGACAAGGTGGTCCGTGAGCTGACGGCGGGGATCGCGTACCTGTTGAAGAAAAACAAAATCGAGGCGATCACCGGTACCGCCCGCGTGGCAAAGCCCGGCGAGGTTGTGGTTACCGATGCAAGCGGGACGGAAAAAAAACTGGCCTGCAAAAATATCCTGCTGGCCACCGGAAGTGAACCGGTCCAGATTCCGACCCTGCCGTTCGATGGCAAGCATGTTCTCAGCTCGACGGAAGCGCTTTGCTTGGATCGGGTGCCGGACCACTTGATTGTGGTGGGCGGCGGGTACATCGGCCTGGAACTGGGATCCGTCTGGAAGCGTCTGGGGGCCCGGGTGACCGTGGTGGAGTTTTTGCCGAAGATTCTCACCATCTGCGATGGCGAGATCGCCGCTCACCTGCACAAGACCCTTGAGAAGTTGGGTGTTGAGTTCAAGCTTGGAACCAAAGTGACCGGTCGCCGGGTGGAAGGCGACAGGGTGATTCTGGAGGCGGAGAGCCAGGATGGAAAGCTGGAAATCCCCGGCGACAAGATTCTGGTCTGTGTCGGCCGCAAGGCGTACACCAGGGGCCTCGGCTTGGAAGCCATCGGCATCCAGCCTGATGCGCGCACCGGTCAGATTGCCGTGGATGAGAACTACCGCACCACCGTGCCCGGCGTCTACGCCTTGGGAGATCTGACCGCCGGGCCGATGCTGGCCCATAAGGCCGAGGACGAGGGCGTGGTGTTCGCCGAGCGTCTGGTGGGCCAAAAGTCGCATGTGGACCTGGAGGCGATTCCGAGCGTGGTGTACACTTGGCCAGAAATCGCCAGCGTGGGGCCCACCGAGGAGCAACTGAAATCGCGGGGTGTGGAGTACAAGGTGGGCAAGTTCCCACTGCGGGCCAACGGCCGGGCCAAGTGCATGGACGAGGATGAGGGCCTGGTGAAGGTGATCGCCGACCCGAGAACCGATAGGGTTTTGGCGGTCCATATTTTCGGGCCCAGGGCTTCGGACATGATCGCGGAGGCCGTGAATGTGATCGAATTCAAAGGCTCAAGCGAGGATATCGTGCGTATCTGCCATGCCCACCCGACCCTGTCAGAAGGGTTGCGTGAGGCGGCCATGGCGGTGCATGGCCGGGCGATTCATTCCTAATTCCAGAAATCTTTCACAGACCGGCAAGGTTTACCCGCCAGGATGATCCCCACCATCGGGGGCAGGAATTTCCCTGACTAATCGCTTGCCTGCGTTGTTTGGGTGCATTTGCTCCTGAACAATGCAGGTATGCAATTTCCCCGCGCGTTCCTGCGACTTGCCGCCGCTGCCCTGATCGGGACAGGCGTTCAGGTTGTCGCCACCGCGCAAGAGCCGGTTGCCACCCCCCCTCTCCGTCTAGGGGATTCCCCCGAGCGTGATTTTCAGTTGACCGTGCACGCCCGGAAGGCCCTGGCGGAAACGCCCGGACTGAGCCAGTTGAATCTAGGCATTCGTGTGCGTAGGGGCGTGGTCTTTGTTTGGGGCCCCGTGCCCAATCAGGAGATGGCCCGTCAGGTGGTCGCCCGGCTCGACAAGGTGAAGGGCACATCGGGCATCGAGAGTGAGTTGTATGTGGGCTCTGGCGGGGAAGGGGTGCAGGCTTTCTCCGTGCCTCCCACCCGCGGCCCGGTGGAAACCGTGGCGGCGCCTCCCGGGCTGGTTCCCCAGCCGGCTCCAGCCAGCACCGGCCGGTCGCCTGAGCAAAGGATCACCTCCAGGGTGTTGCGCATGGGGGGGGATGTGGCTGCCAAGCCGGTTCCGCCCCCCAGCGCCAAGTTGACTGCCAGCCAGGAAAAACCCAAATTCAACCCGGCAATCCAGCCTGCTCCGGTGGATCCGGAAGTTCGCGTTCGGGAGGTGCTGCGGCTGCAGCCGAAATTCGGTTTGATGCTCTACCGTATGGAAGGCAGTGTGCTGGTCATCCAGGGAGGTGGGGACTTGGCCCGGCAGATGGAGTTTGCGCAGGCCTGTTCGACGATTCCCGGAATCAGTCGGGTGCGGATCAGTCCACAGTAGGTTGGCCCATCCTCAGCACGCAGGATTCTGGCGGAACCCCGGGCGCTTGCCCGGGGTTTTTCGCTGAAAACTGCCGTGATTTCCATAAACTAATCGACAAGTTTTCCCATTGTCCCAGGAATGTTGTGGGGAATTCTTGTGCCCGTTGTCGGTTGGATAGCACTGGCGGCTGTGATTTGGGTGGGCCACGGGGTGATCCTCACCTGGACCCACAATTTCTTCTACGGCCGGGTGCATTCGCGGTGGCTGGCTGATTTTTTCCAGTTACTCCACGGGCTTTTACTGGTTTTGCCGCCTTTTTTGTGGGCCTGTTTGGGGCCTTCTTTTTACCAGGGCGAGTGGGACACGCCGTGGGGCCGGGTGGCGATCGCCCACGGGATTATTTGCCTGTTCGCTCTGCCTGTCCTTTTATTGGTGACCTGGCGGCGGTGGGCTCGGGTGAATCCACCGGGGGTCCGGTTGGAAAACCGGGAAAGGCTGGATCCGGACGAATGCCCACAGGCCCGTTTGGGTGGAGCTGGCCTGAGAAACTGGCTGGCCCATCTGAAATTCAACGAAACCCTCCACCCCGAGATTGTGGAATACTCCCTGGAATTGCCAAACCTGCCGCCGGCTTGGGATGGCTTGCGCCTGATGCATCTCTCCGACCTGCATTTTCACGGAACTCCCGAAAGGGAGTGGTACCAATGGGTGCTGGAGCAGGGGATGCGGCGAGAGCCGGACTTGGTGGTCTGCACAGGCGATTTGGTGGATGGCACCCATTTCCACCAGTGGATTGGTGGAACCCTGGGGCGATTGAAATGGCGGGAGCATGCACTGGTGGTGCTGGGGAATCATGATTCCTGGTACGGCCCCGACTCTCTCCGGAAAGACCTGAAGCGTCTGGGATTCAAGGATTTGGGTAATCGATGGCAGGTGATCCAGGTTCGAGGTGAGCCGATGGTGGTGGGCGGGATTGAATCGCCCTGGTTTGCTGGTGAACCGAACTTGGAAGATGCCCCGGCTGAGATTTTTCGGTTGCTGCTCTCACACACGCCCGATCACCTTGCCTGGGCGGCAAAGCATCAGGTGGACCTGATGTTCGCTGGACATGTGCATGGCGGGCAAGTCTGCCTGCCTGCGTTTGGGCCATTGGTGATGCCCAGCCGGCACGGGCGGTCCTTGGACCGGGGCTGGTTTCAGCAGGGAAAAACCCGGCTGTATGTGAGCAAGGGTTTGGGGGGCACGCATCCTGTGCGCTGGAACTGCCCACCCGAGGTGATGCTATTGACCCTCCGAACCGGCGGAAAGAAACCATGACCGCCGCGGAGGTGATCCAGTTTCTTCGGTTGGAACCGCTTCCGGGTGAGGGGGGCTGGTACCGGGAAACCTGGAGGTCGGCAAATACCTGCCCACATCCGGCCCATGGCTCTATCCGACCTTTGGGAACCACCATCCTGTACCTGCTGGCCAAGGGGGAATGTTCCCGTTTGCATCGCCTGCCCGGTGTGGAGGTCTACTTTCACCAGGGAGGAGCTTCCCTGGAAATGCTCCTGCTGGAGGAGCCCGACCAACCAGAGGGCAGGAGGGTGATCCTAGGGCCGATCGGCTTTCCAAATGCCCTGCAGCAGGTCGTGGTGCCTGCAGGGACTGTCCAGGGTAGCCGGGTCCTAGGTGACGGTGACTGGTCTTTGGTGGGAACTGCCATGGCACCCGGTTTTGATTTCGCAGACTGGGCCCAGCCAGATTTGACCGCATTGGTGAAACGGTACTCAGGTTGGGCTGACCTGATTAGGGCTTTGGGTTAAGGATCGGTTGCCCACCTGAAAAGCCCATGGGGTGTCAGGCCATTGAGGGGCCGGATGGTTGCTGTAGAATCATCTCATTGGTTCCGATCCACGGTGCGTTGAACCCAACCCTTGAAATGGCAAAGACTAGCGAAAACAATGCCCGAAAATACAAACGAGCCTGACTCAGGCGTTTCGGTCCTTCCCGAGCAGATCATCCGGGTGGACCGATTGCCGCCCTACAATCTGGTTTTGCACAACGATCCCCACCACAGCTTTGCCTTTGTGGTTGCCGTACTTTGCAAGGTTTTCAACTACCCGGTGGAAAAGGCGCACCAACTGACCATGGAGGCCCACGAAAAAGAGCGTGCGATCGTCTGGTCGGGGGGCAAGGAATTGGGCGAACTGAAAATGGAGCAGATCAGCACATTCCATGAGGGCAAGCTGGGGCCACTGGACTGTCATCTGGAACCGGGTGTGTGATCAAAACGGAATTTTCCAAGGAGCGATCGATGTATCTGGGCGTGTGCAGTTGGTCTTTGCAGGTCGGGTCCATTGATGAACTGAAAAGCCTGATGGGGCATTTGGGGATTCGCGCGGTTCAGATCGCTTGCGGGGACCCGCACCATGCCTCCTGGAAAGAAGGCGATGACATGCCCAAGGCCGCCTTGGCGGCCGGATTGGAAATGACCGGCGCCATGTTGGGTTTTCCGGGCGAGGATTACACCACCCCGGCAACGATCGAGCAGACGGGCGGGTTTGGCAATCCCTCCACCCGGGCGGAACGCATGGAGCGGCTTCAGTGGGCTCTGGACCGCACTCGGCAACTGGGGCTGCGGGATCTGATGATGCACGCCGGCTTTTTGCCTGAGCCGGGTAGCCCTGAACGCAAACCGATGCTGGATACTCTGGCTCGGGCCGCCGGTTTGGCGGCTGAAAAAGGTGTGACTTTGGCCCTTGAAACCGGTCAGGAGAGCGCGAAACTGCTGCGCCGCACGCTGGATGATCTGGCGTGTCCCAACCTGAAGGTGAATTTCGACCCGGCCAACATGCTGCTGTACAACATGGGGGACCCCATTGAGGCTGTGGAAATTCT
This sequence comes from Planctomycetaceae bacterium UBA6894, assembly GCA_002451275.1. Lineage (GTDB taxonomy): Bacteria > Planctomycetota > Planctomycetia > Gemmatales > Gemmataceae > UBA6894. The sequence continues at coordinate 25,663 of DKBS01000018.1, forward strand.
GGGGCCGGACATTCGCAGTGTCCACCTCAAAGATGCCTTCCCGCCCAAGGTTGCCGGGGAATGGGGACAGGAGGTTCCACTGGGTGAAGGGCGGGCCAACATTCCGCTGTTCATCAACACCTTGCGCAAGGTGGGATTTGATGGCCCCCTGTGCATTGAGCGCGAGGTGGGGAACCAATCCGAAAGGGTTCGCGACATTGCCAAGGGGTACCGATTGGCGAAGGCCTGCCTGGAGAGCTGAATTCCGTGTCGCAAGGAAGCCAAAAAGGGGGCGCCGGACCGGCGATCGAAGTCAGCCACCTGTGCCGAACCTACAAGGTGGCCCAGAAAAAGGCCGGCTTGCTTGCCAGCTTGCGGGGCCTGTGGAAAGGGGAAACGCGCACCGTGGAAGCGGTGCGCGATGTCTCCTTCCGGATTGATCCCGGGGAGATGGTCGCATTTCTGGGCCCGAACGGCGCGGGGAAAACCACCACGCTGAAAATGCTCGCCGGCCTGGTTTATCCCACCAGCGGCACCGCGCGGGTCCTGGGGTATTTGCCATGGGAGAGGGAAGACTCCTTCCGAAGGCAATTCTCACTGGTCATGGGACAAAAGAACCAGCTTTGGTGGGACTTGCCGGCGGCCGACAGCTTCGAGTTGCATCGCGAGATTTATTCCCTGGAGCGGGCCCGGTTCGACAGCACCCTGGGGGAATTGGTCGAGTTGTTCGGGGTGGACAAGCTGACCCGCCAGCCGGTGCGCGAGTTGTCGCTGGGTGAGCGGATGAAGATGGAGCTGATCGCATCGCTGCTGCATGAACCCAAGGTGCTGCTGCTGGACGAGCCGACCATCGGTCTGGATGTGGTGGCCCAAGGCACCATCCAGCGCTGCCTGCGCGAATACAATCTTCGCAAGCGCGCGACCATCATCCTGACCAGTCACTACATGCGCGATGTGGAGGCTCTCTGTTCCAGGGTGCTGATGATCGTGCATGGCGCCCTGCAATACGACGGCCAACTCAGCGGCCTTTTGGACCGGTTCGGGCGCTCCAAATTGGTGCGACTGCATTTTGAGGAAACGGTCCCCCATGGGCTCGAACGGTTTGGCGAGTGCAAGGTGAACGGGCCGGTCGCCGAGCTGAAACTGGAGAAAAGTCAGATTGCACAGGTCCTTTCCTCGGTGGTTGATTTGCCCGGCCTGGTGGATTTGAGCGTGCAGGACCCGCCGCTGGAGGATGTGGTGGCGATGGCTTTCGGTTCAGGGGCGGGCAAGCCATGAGCTCGGTTGAGCCGCCACTGATTGCCTCACCAGGATTCATGGGTTCGCTCCGCAAGTACCTGCGCATTTTTCGAGTGTCGCTGGTGGAACGGCTTGCCTATCGGGCCGACTTTTTGCTCGGCACCGTGCTGCGCTTTTTGCCTTTGGTGACCAGTGTCCTGTTGTGGTCCGCCGTGTACCGTGGCAGCGGCAACGACACGATCGAGGGATATACCTGCCGGCAGGTGATCGCCTACCTTCTGCTGGTGCACGTGAGCCGGATGTTCTCCTCGATGCCGGGGCTTGCTTCGGGCATTGCCCGCGATATCCGCGAGGGGACCGTGAAGCGGTATCTGGTGCAGCCGCTCGACCTGCAAGCCCATCTGCTGGCCTATCGGGCGGCGCACAAGTTCGCCTACATCGTGACCTCGGCGTTGCCCTACGGTCTCCTGTTCTGGTTGATGGGCGGTTATTTTGACTGGCCACGGGAGCCCTGGATTTGGGCAGCTTGGCTCGCAAGCCTGATCCTGGGTTTTTTCCTGGGATTCCTCATGGAGTTCGTCCTGGGACTGCTGGGTTTCTGGTTTCTGGAAATCAGCTCCTTTTTGTACTTGGTGAACACGGTCAGCTTTTTTCTTTCCGGCCACCTGATGCCCCTGGATTTGTTCGGGGGCAGGATGGCCATGGTGCTGAAGGAACTGCCTTTCCAGTACCTGGCTTACTTCCCCGCCACTGTGATTCTGGGGCGCGAGACCCCGGGCGCGGTGATGAACGGTTTGCTGGTGGAGATTGCCTGGTGCCTGGTGTTCCTGGTGGTCGGCCGTGTGGCGCTGCGATTGGGACTGAGGCGGTTCAGCGCCTTTGGCGGCTAAGTTCTGAGGGAGGATTCCGGGGTGACCGGCGGGGGCAAAGATATTGGGGGGCGACGTGGCTTGGGCAGCTATTTCAGGCTGCTGGGGGCTTTTGGCCGATTTAGTCTCAACCGGGAGCTGGCTTTTCGCGGAAACTTTCTGATGAAGGTTCTCCTCGAGGTGGTGTGGCTTGGCATTTTGCTTTTGTTCTTTCACACCATTTTTCGCAATACCTCTCGCATTGAGGGGTGGAACGAATACCAATATCTGTTTTTCCTCGGCTGCTACTACGCGCTGGAGGGCCTGATCGAGACGCTGTTTTTGGAGAATTGCGTGGAGTTTGGCGAGTTAGTGCGAACGGGCAACCTGGATTTCTTCCTGCTGAAGCCGATCGATGAACAGTTTCTTGTCAGCTTCCGGCATATCGACTGGTCCACCGCACCCAAGGTGGTGATTGGCGGGGCGCTGATGGGTGTGGGTCTGTGGGAATTGGGGGAGCCTGTGACCGCGGGCCGGATTGCCGGCTTTGTCGTGGCCCTGCTCTCCGGCATGGCGCTGGCCTACTCTTTTTTGCTTATTCTGGCCTCAACGGCGATCTGGATGGTGCGTAACCAGAGTCTGATGGAATTGTGGTGGCTGTTCTCGTCCCTGATGCGTTATCCACGCGACATCTACGAGGAACCATGGGCTGTCATGATCCAAAAGGTTTTCACCTTTTTACTACCCGCACTGCTGGTGGTGAGCGTGCCCGCCGAGGCGATGGTGCGCGTTTTGGATTCCGCTATCCTGGCGTGGACCGTCTTTGCCGGCTTGATGATGCTGGGAGTCAGTCGCTGGGTATTCCGCAGGGCAATCCGGTCCTATCGAAGCGCGAGCAGTTGATCTGCAGGAGGGGATGGGTGTTGGGCTGGTTGGGTCAGCTAACGAATGTTTTCAGTGCCTCGTTGTGATTGGCCGGGGCCTTCGCCTCGGGTCGCTCCAAGCGAAAACGGCAACCGCCGATAGATAATTCGTCGCCCAAAAGTACCCTGGCCTCGGTTACCCGCTTGCCATTCACCATCACCCCGTTGGTGCTGCCCAAATCCCGAACGATCACGCTGTCTGAAAGCAGGGCCAGCAGGCAGTGCTTGCGCGATATCCTGCGCGAGTCGATCGCAATATCGCATTCCTCATGCCTGCCAATCAGCAGAATCGGTCTGTCGAAGTCGATCTCGGGGCCATACCCGGATTCCAAGGGAAGCAAGCGCACGCGTTCGTTCTCCCCAAGGAAATGGCGCAGGGCACGGCCAACGGTTCAGGAGCAGCTACTCCAATTATCATCCCGGCCCATTTGCGGGAAGCAAGTTGAAAGGAGCTCAAAACAAAAGCACCAAAAGGAAGAAAGCCCAAATCCAGACAATTGGACTTGGGCTTTCCGTTTTACTTGGTTTTACTGGTGTTCAAGGGGTGGCTTTAAAAGTCAAAGGCGGACGCTTGGCGGAGTAAAGATCCTGCAGGGCCACCACACCACAATCATGCTTTTTCAAAGCCCTGAACGCTTCCAAGGCCGCGAAGGCGGCGGCAATGGTGGTGATGCAGGTCACCCCGTGGGATACCGCTGCGGCGCGAATACGACCTTCGTCCGTGCGCGCGCCTTTGCCGCTTGGGGTGTTGATGACCAAGGCAATTTCGCCGTTTTTCATCAGGTCGATGAGATTCGGTCGGCCTTCCTGCAGCTTGGCCACTTCCTCCGCCTCGATGCCCGATTGGCGCAGCAATTGGGTGGTGCCGCGAGTGCAGACCAACTGGTATCCCTGCTCGACCAGGCCCTTGGCGATCTGGATGGCATCTGGTTTGTCGCGATCGGCAACGGAAAGAAAAATCTTTCCCGATTCCGGGAGCGGGTTGCTGGCCCCGAGTTGGCTTTTGGCAAAGGCGATTCCGAAGGAATCGTCGATTCCCATCACCTCGCCCGTTGAGCGCATTTCCGGGCCAAGGATAATGTCAACGCCCTGGAATTTGTTGAAGGGGAAAACGCTTTCCTTGACTGAGAAGTGCTTGGGTACCACCGAATTCTTCAGGCCCAGTTGGTCCAGGGTCGCACCCGCCATGACCAGGGCGGCCAGCCTGGCGTAGGAAATCCCGGTGGCCTTGGAGACAAACGGGACCGTGCGACTGGCGCGGGGGTTGACTTCGAGCACATAAATTTGTGGCTGGCCCGCTCCGGCTGCCGCATCGGCGGGGTTGGCCAGGTTTTTCAAGCCGGCAACCGCGAACTGAACATTCATGAGGCCGCGCACTTTCAGTGCCAGGGCCATGGCCGAAGTTTGCCGCTGGATTTCATCCACCACCGACTTGGGCAGGCTGTGCGGGGGCAGGACGCAGGCCGAATCCCCCGAGTGGATCCCCGCCTCCTCGATGTGCTGCATCACTCCGCCGATGACAGTCTTTTCGCCGTCACAAATGCAGTCCACATCCACCTCGATGGCCGACTCGAGGAACTTGTCGATCAGGATTGGTTTGCCGGGGGAAGCCTCGATGGCGTTGTTGACATACCGGGTGAGGTTGGCATCGTCATAGACGATCTCCATGCCCCGTCCGCCGAGCACATAGCTGGGCCTCACCAGCACCGGAAAACCAATCTGCTTGCTGATCCGGAGGGCCTGCTGGAGATCGGTGGCGGTGCCGCAGGGAGGTTGGGCCAGGCCCAGATCGTTGACCAGGGCCTGGAACCTTTCACGATCCTCGGCGATGTCGATGCTCTCGACACTGGTGCCGATGATGGGCGCGCCCGCGGCCTCAAGGGCACGGGCGAGATTGAGGGGTGTCTGGCCGCCGAACTGGACGATGAGGCCGCGCGGGTTCATGCGCTCGACAATGTTGAGCACATCCTCGGTGGTGAGGGGCTCGAAAAAGAGATAGTCCGAGGTATCGTAATCGGTGGAGACAGTCTCGGGGTTGGAATTGACCATGATGGAGGCAAAGCCAGCCTCGCGCAGGGCGAAGGAGGCCTGGCAGCAGCAGTAGTCGAATTCGATGCCCTGACCGATGCGGTTGGGGCCGCCACCTAGGATCATGATTTTGGGACGGGAATCCTTGACCGCCGCCTCGTCATCCACCTCCGAGCTGGTGGAACCGTCTGGTTGCACCCTCAGGGCGGGGCGCTCGTAGGTGGAGTAGAAGTAGGGTGTGTAAGCCTCGAATTCCGCCGCGCAGGTGTCCACGCGTTTGTAGACCGGAATCACTCCCAATTCCTTGCGGTGCCGCCGGACCTCCATCTCTGTGGTGCCGGTGACATGCGCCAACTGGCGGTCGGAAAATCCGGCCTGCTTGGCCTGCCAAAGCAATTCGGTTTCCAGCCCGGCCACGCCGGAGGCCCCCGCCTGCTTCAAGGGTGTTTCCAGATCGACAATGGACCGAAGCTGGGCCAGGAACCACGGATCAATTTTGGTCCGCTGGTGGATTTCAGCGTCGGTCATGCCCGCCAGCATGGCGTACCGCACGTACCAGATACGGTCGGCATTGGGGGTGGCCAGCTTGTGGGTGATCTCCTCGGGGGAGGGTTGGTTGGGGGTGCCCCACAGATCCTTCGCGTCGAGACCGAGGCCGAAACGGCCCGTTTCCAGGCCACGCAGCGCCTTTTGCAGGGATTCCCGGAAGGTTCGGCCGATCGCCATGGTTTCCCCCACCGATTTCATCTGGGTGGTGAGGGTCGCATCGGCCTCGGGGAACTTCTCAAAGGCCCAGCGGGGAACCTTGGTGACCACATAGTCAATGGTGGGTTCGAAGCAAGCCGGAGTCTCGCGGGTGATGTCGTTGCGCAATTCATCAAGGCGGTAGCCGACTGCCAGCTTGGCGGCGATCTTGGCGATGGGGAACCCGGTCGCCTTGCTGGCCAGGGCGCTGGAGCGCGAGACGCGGGGATTCATTTCGATGGCGACAAGGGTACCGTTAGCCGGGTTGATGGCGAACTGGATATTGCTGCCGCCGGTGGCCACACCGATTTCGCGGATGATGTCGAGTGAAGCGTCGCGAAGCCGCTGGTACTCCTTGTCCGTGAGCGTTTGGGCCGGGGCGACAGTGATGCTGTCGCCGGTGTGCACGCCCATGGGGTCGAAGTTCTCGATGCTGCAGACAATGACCACATTGTCGGCGCTGTCCCGCATCACCTCCAGCTCGTATTCCTTCCAACCGAGGATGGATTCCTCGACAAGCACTTCCCCAACCGGGCTGAGTTCGAGGCCGCGGCGGATCAGGTCGGTGAATTCCTCACGGTTGAAGGCGATGCCGCCGCCTGTTCCACCGAGTGTGAAGCTGGGGCGCAGGACGCAAGGCAGGCCGACCTCGGAGAGGATCTCGTAGGCCTTTTCCATCGAATGAACCACGCCGCTTTTGGGCACCCCCACGCCCACCTTGCGCATGGCTTCCTTGAACTTTTGACGGTCCTCACCTTTGTCGATGGCGACAGGGTCCGCCCCGATCATCTCGACTTTGTACTTTTCCAGAACGCCGTGCTTGTGCAGCGCCATGGCGGTGTTGAGCGCCGTTTGCCCGCCAACGGTAGGAAGAATCGCGTCGGGGCGCTCCTTGGCGATGATTTTTTCAACGGTTTTCCAAGTGATTGGCTCGATATAGGTGCGGTCGGCAATTTCCGGGTCAGTCATGATGGTGGCCGGATTGGAATTGACCAGCACCACCTCGTAGCCTTCTTCCTTCAGCGCCTTGCACGCCTGGGCGCCACTGTAATCAAATTCGCAAGCTTGCCCGATGATGATGGGACCGGAGCCAATGATGAGGATTTTCTTCAGGTCGGTGCGCTTGGGCATGATGGAAGACCGGTCCTTGCTGAGAGTTAGGCTCTCTCACCCGTTTTCTGGGCATACGCACACACCCGGCCCGTGGAACAGGTCGGGTGGAACGAATCGTCCGGTTCGGGATGCTTAAGAGCCCCTGACTTATACTGTAAGATAGTGATTTGCTGGCCGGTTCCAAGGATGGCAGGCCCAAATTTGGCACCTTTCCCTTTTGTCACGCACCCAGGGCGGTCGGGAGGGTGAGGGGCCGCCCCGTTTTTTGGGGTTTTTGTCCACGGATGGCGCAAGCTCATGGGATGGCTTTTTCCAACTGCCGCGTTTTCCGGTTTTGGGCCCTCAGCCTTCCATGGCTGGGGAACGTCGCGGGCCACATGCGTGACAGCCGGAACAACCAAAACCTTGCAGAAACGGCTCGCTGAAATTTGCCCGCGTGGCCAGGCGGGGGTTTACGCGCTGGTGAACGGGCGTGGGGAGCTTTTTTACCTGGGTAAGGCGAAATGCCTGCGCACCCGCCTGCTGGGGTATTTCACCCCGAGCAGCCGCAGGGAAAAGTCGGGGCGCTTGGCCCGTTTAGCGCGATCGATCTGGTGGGAAACCGTGCCCGACGAGTTTGGTGCCCTGTTGCGGGAGCTGGAATTGATCAGGCGGATGGCCCCCACTTTCAATGTGAAAGGCATGCCCGAGGATCGGCACCGTTTTTTTTTGGAAATGACCGGGGGATCGGCGCCCTACCTTCGCGCTGTCCGGCAGGTCCGGCATGGGGCGAGGCGCCACTGGGGGCCTTTGCCCTGGACCCGGCGCATGCGTGAGGCGATCCGTTCCGTGAACCTGCATTTCCGATTGCGGGAATGTCCCAGGCCCCATCCTCCCATGTTCCCTGCCAAAACAGTGCTGTTGATGCCTGGCCAATCCACCGGGCCTGGCGGGTGCATGCGGCACAGTCTGGGCCTTTGCCTGGCTCCCTGCATCGCAGGGGCCAGTCGCCAGGCTTATGGGGAAGCGGTGGAATCTTGCCTGAGGTTTTTGGCGGGGGAAAGTGCTCCCCTCCAGGCCTTGGAGAGGGATATGCTTGCCGCAGCGGCTGAAACCGATTTTGAACGCGCTGTGACCCTTCGTGACCGCATGCGACAAATGAAGTACCTTCAGGCCCACCTGGGGCGGTTGGAAGCTGCCTGGCAACTCCATGGGGTGCATGCTGTGCTGGGCCCCTCGGGGGTGGAAACCTGGTACTTGTTGCACCGCGGACGCGTGGTGGAAACCCTGCAGCGCCCCAAGCAGGCTACGCAGGCTCTCCGGCGATTGCGGGGATTACTTGAATCAAAGGAATGCCTACCCGAAGGCTGGCGGGTCTGGCAGTTGGACCAGATAGACCAGGTGCTCTTGGTGATGAGCTGGATGAAAAACAACCCGCTCACCGTTGGGCGAAGGCTTTGGACCTGCGATCAGGCTGACGCATGGATGCCGGGGGATTGGACGCAGACCGAAAGTGCCTGATTTTCTCCATGGCCTCCATTTGCTCCAGACTTTTTTACCGGCAATCCCGAAGAGTCCTCTTGATTTTACCGACAACCTCCACCATACGCCGGCCCATCGGTTGATGAACCGCGCCTTGGCGCTCGGCGCCTTGCGCGGATGGAGGGCTGTGATGATTGCGAAAAGTGCGGTTCGAGTGATGGGGGTGTTGTTGCTCAGCTTGCCACTGGGTTGCCATGCCTCTTGCCATAAATATTGCGAACGCAATTATGGCCCACAAACAGTTCAGCCCCCACCTGGCTACGCACCGGCTCCCGGCTATGTTGCGGCACCAGCTGGATATGCCGCCCCGGCAGGGTACGCACCTGCTTCTTACCCGGCACCAGCCTACTGTGCCCCACCACCAGCCACGGCGTGCCCTCCCGGGTGTGCTCCGGCTCGTTAAATCTTGATGATCAGCGGGGGAGTCCGCCCGCCGCCTCCGTCAGGTTTGCTGGCGGGGGCGGTAGGGCCGGGCTATTATCTTTTGGCCTGACGGGGTGGCGGGCCATCCTCGTATTGGGTTATGGGGAATCCTGACGCGGACGGGATTCCCGGCTGGAAAATACGGTAGGACGACCGGATACCTGGTGAGGAGCACTGGAATGAAGAAGGCATCAAGGGCTTGGAAATTTGCTCTTCCCACCCTGATGGCGGTCTCGGCATGGGCCCAGGCGCAACCTGCCACGGAAGTGAGGGAGATCCCGGCTTTAGCCTCCTTGAATGGCTTGACCGGGTCCCTGTCACGAAGGAACGCACTAAAGGACCTGACCTTTGATCGGGCCAAAGGCCGCGAATTCGTCAAAAAGGCGTATGCCGAGGCGAAGGCTGATCGTCCGAAGGACACGCCATCTCCCTTCAATCTCAACGCCACCTTCGTACTGGGGCGGGCCGCATA
>DKBS01000080.1:0-376 GCA_002451275.1 Planctomycetaceae bacterium UBA6894
AATAGTGCCCCCTGACTAGGCCGGAAAATCGTGGGCACCCACCCCCAATAAAGCGCGCCCCGTCACCCTCCCAATGGATTAAATCTTCCGGTCCAGTCAGCCGATGAGCTCTCTTTTGCGTAAGGGAATTAGCTTTTCTAATCAGCTGATAATACAGCGGATTGTTTGCACCCAGCCCTTAACTTCAACTATCCCACCCAGCCGGTAAAATTCGCCCATCCTTCCCGCCTGCTTCCATACAGGCCGGTAGCAAATCCCGGTGCACCGTGAAGAATTCCAAAACCTTCCCATCTCCGAATTTGAGACTGATTTTCTAGAATGCACCCCTAATTCCATTTATCCGGCACCATCCATGCCCGAATCGCCTATAACCGCC
>DKBS01000080.1:622-5807 GCA_002451275.1 Planctomycetaceae bacterium UBA6894
ATGCAACCATTCCCCGGGCAACCCCGCCCGATGGCATGGATTCGTCGCGTCAGGAAAAGAAAAGAGCCCGCCTGTTCCGCCGGGTCTTTGTCCCATTCTCCATCGCCTGGGTGGCTCTGACCGCCATCACCGCGCTCACTTTGGTTTGGATTTTCCGTCAGTCCGGCCTCGAGGTCTGGCCCGTCCTCCTGTGTTTGGGTTTGTTGGCACTGGCCGGCATCGCTATCAGCGCCTGGCTGGCCAGCCGCATCGCCCGGGCCATCGCCCAGCCGCTCCGCAGGCTCATCCGTTTCGCCGAGCGTACAGGTCAGGGTGAAACAGGCCTGGCCATCCATCTGGAAAGCGACAGCGAGCTCAGCCTGCTGGGCCGCGCCTTCAACCGGATGTCGGATCGCCTCGCCCGGCAGATCGAGCAGATCGATAGGGAGACCGCCCAGTTGCGCGCCATTCTCGATGGCATGGTCGAGGGCGTGGTCGCCCTCGATGCCAACGAGCGCCTGCTGTTTGTCAACGAGCGGGCCGTCAGCCTGCTCGACCTGCCCGCCAAAAACCCGGTCGGCCGCCGGTTCTGGGAACTGGTGCGGGTGCCTGAACTGCTCGATGCAGTCAGCCGGGCCGTCAAGGGAAACACCGCCGTCATCCGCGAGATGGAATGGCCCGGCACGCCGTCCCACAGCCTCACCATCCAGGCCACCCCCCTCAGTGCCGACAGCCAAACCCAGATCCAGGGCGCGGTCGTGGTGGTGCACGACACAACCGAATTGAAGCGCCTCGACAGGCTCCGCCGTGATTTCGTGGCCAATGTTTCCCACGAGCTGAAAACCCCGCTCTCGGTCATCAAACTCTGCGCCGAGACCCTCGACGCCGGCGCCATGGACGATCCCGAGGCCCGCGGTGGCTTTCTCAGCCAGATCATCCGCCAGAGCGAACGCCTGAGCTTCCTGATCGTGGACCTTCTGACCATTGCCCGGATTGAAGGGGGCCGGGAGATGCTGCGCCCCCAGGCGCTGGAGGTGGCCGAGGCTCTGGCAGACTGCGCCGCGCGGCACCGCGAGCAGGCCGAGCAACGGAGAGTCCAACTGCTGGTCACCCCCCTGCCCGCGGACCTGTGGATCTGGATGGACGAGGAAGCCCTCACCCAAATCCTCGACAACCTCGTGGCCAATGCGATTCGCTACAATCACGAATGCGGGTCGGTCACGCTATCCGCCAAAGCCGTAATCGATTCCACCGCCCAGGAAAAAGCGGGGCATATCGGATCAGGTGGCTTGGTTGGCCAAGCGGAGCAGGTGGAAATCGAAGTGGCGGATACCGGGGTGGGTATCCCCGAGGCAGACCTGCCCCGGATTTTCGAACGATTTTTCCGGGTGGAAAAGGCCCGCAGCCGCGATCTGGGGGGCACCGGTTTGGGCCTCTCCATTGTCAAGCACCTGGTGACAGCCAGCCAGGGGAGCATCGTCGCCAAAAGCAGCCTGGGCAGGGGTTCGGTTTTCACCCTCCGCCTGCCCAGGGTCCAGGCTGGTTAGTTTGGCCAAAACCTGCGGTCAGCCGCCGGCCAGCCCCAGAAACTCCCGCATGTGCTTGTCATACTCCGCGATCGAAGCCTCGCTCGACAGATCAAGCCGCAACTCGTTGATCACTTTGATGCTCATGTCCTTGAACCAGGCGTTCCAGCAATCCGCGCAAACCTTTTGCTGGATCTCCGCCCCCAATTCATCAGGCATGGGGGCCTTTTCCAGCTGGCGGGCTCTTTTCCCGGCGGGGCACATCATCCGCGCGCACTTGAAGCCCGTCTCGGGTCCCTCAGGTTCGGGCGCGGCCACGGGCTCCGGCGGCTTCACTCCCAAAACTTCCATTTCCTTGGCGATTTCAGACGCGGGAATGCGGTCGCCACGGGAGGTCGCCACGCCGTGCCCCTCGTGGAAGGTGGCGATAGCCTCATCCTTGCGCCCAAGCGCCACCTGCGATTTGCCCAGCAGCAAAAACACCTTGCTGAACTGGGGACTCAGTTCCAGAGTGCGACGGAAGGAGCGGATGGCGTCCTCATGCCGGTTGGCCTCCTGCAGTAACTGGCCCAGCCGGTAATGCCCCAACTCGTTGTCCGGGTCATCCTGCGACATCTTCGTGAATTGGGCGATCCGCTCTTCAAGGCTGTTCATGGTCTCTCCTGACTGAAACACTCACGCCATCATCTTAGGGAACAGCCCCCGTTTTCGGCCGGGTGCCGCGCCATCTGGCGAAGCCATTGCCGGCATGCTAGTTTCCCCTTGCCGGATCACTCCCGGACAACCTTGGCTGGCCCCTGGCTGGAGAAGCTGACATGCGACTGGGAATGATCAATTCTGCCTGGGCCCAAGCGGGCCGCGACACCGCCTGGGGCATCCGCAAGACGGCCGAAATCGGCTTCGATTCCATTGATATCTTCGCCGATCCCCTGGATACCGATGCCCGCGAGCTCAAGCTCATCCGGGTGGAGTGCGAGAAAGCCGGCCTGCCCATCATCAGTGTCGCCTGCGTCGCGGTCGGGCTCATCGATCCCAACCCCTCCGTCCGCCGCTTCCACCAGGAGCGCTGCAAGGCTTACCTGGACATGACCTACGGTTTTGGCGGCGAAAACCTTCTGCTGGTCCTGGGTGAATACATCTGGGAACAGCAGGTGGTCTCCCCCAGGGAGCAGTGGGACACCGCTGTGGCGGAACTGAAAAAACTGGGTGACCACGCCGCCAAGCTGGACCTGAAGATCGCCCTCGAGCTCGAGCCCTTCAAGATGTCCCTGCTGAACACCGTGGACAAGATGGCGCGGTTCCTCGACGAGGTGAACCATCCGGCGGTCCAGGCCAACATCGACATTTCCCACTGCGAGCTTTCGCACACCAAGGCGGCGGGCCTGGAGACCCTGCGCGGCCGGGCCTGCCATGTGCACCTGTCCGATTGCGATGGCAAGGTCCACGGCGACCTGCCCCCCGGCAGGGGCGTGGTCGACTTTCTCCCCTACCTGACCAAAATCAAGGATTTGAAGGTCCCGGGGGCCGTCAGCCTGGAACTGGAATATTCGCCCGATCCTTCCCAGATTGAGGCATGGGTGCGCGAGGCCTATGAAGCAACCGCCAAATTGATGGATCAGGCGGGACTTCGCCCCTTGAAAACCCGCTGAAATATCGCCAGAAATTGCCCTCCCGGGCCCGTTGCGCCCACCGGACCGCCCGCATAGACTGAGTTGGCACACTTTTTTCGGCGCGCGGGTGTTCCGCGGCCGAAACCCTCTTCTTTCATTCCTCTCTGCAAGGGATTTTCACATGGCGCGACGGATCAACCGGCGTGGTTTTGTGGCGGGCAGCACCGCCGCGGGTATCGGCTTCTATGTGGCGGGCGACGCCGTTTCCCGGGCCAGCGCCTACCAGTCCCCCCTCGAGAAGATCCGCATCGCCGGCGTGGGCGTCGGCGGCAAGGGCTCCAGCGACATCGACCAGGCCGGCAATGTGGGTGATGTGGTCGCCATTTGCGACATCGATGACGACCACCTGAACGGCAAGGCCGCCAAGTTCCCCAAGGCGGAAAAGTTCAACGACTTCCGCAAAATGCTCGAAAAGCTCGACAAGGGTATCGATGCGGTGGTCATCTCCACCCCCGACCACACCCACGCCCCCGCCGCAGCCATGGCCATGCGCATGAGCAAGCATGTCTATGTGCAAAAGCCCCTCACCCACACGGTGAAGGAAGCCCGCGTCCTGCGCGAATTGGCCAAGGAAAAGAAACTCTGCACCCAGATGGGCAACCAGGGCACTGCTGAGACTGGCCTGCGCAAGGCCGTCGAACTCGTGCACGCCGGTGTGCTGGGGGATGTGAAAGAATTCCATGTTTGGACCAACCGTCCCGTGTGGCCGCAAAGCCCCACCATCAAGGCCCGCCCCGCCGAGATCGAGGTGCCCAAGACGGTCCATTGGGACGAGTTCCTCGGGCCGGCCCCTTTCCGTCCCTTCGCCGGTGAGAAGAACCAGCGCGGCCGCTGGACCTACCACCCCTTCAACTGGCGCGGCTGGTGGGACTTCGGCACCGGCGCCCTGGGTGATATGGCCTGCCACACCGCCAACATGTCGTTCATGGCGTTGAAGCTCGGCTACCCGGTCTCCGTCAAAGCCGAAAGCGAGGACCTCAACCCCGAGACCTACCCCGCATGGGCGCATGTGGCCATCGACTTCCCCGCGCGGGAAGGCATGGTCCCCTGCACCATGCACTGGTACGAGGGCCGCAAGGACGGCAAGCTGGTCCATCCCCCCGAGGCGCTGCAGAAGAAGGTGCTCAAGCCGGGCGCCCGTCTGGTCGATTCCGGTTCCATCATCGTGGGCAGCAAGGCCATCCTGCACTCGCCCAACGACTACGGCGCCGCCTTCCAACTCTTCACCCCCGAAGGTGAGGCGATCCCCACCCCCGAAGTCGCCCCCAAGCTGCCCCGCAACGGCAAGGGTGACCAGGGCATGAAGGACGAATGGGCCCGCGCTATCAAGGAAGGCAAGCCGGAAATCGCCATGTCGAACTTCGACTACGCCGGCATGCTGACCGAAGCCATCCTGCTGGGCAATGTGGCCATGCGCGCCGGCAAGAAGCTGGAGTGGGACGGCCCCTCCATGCGCTTCACCAACCTGCCCGAGGCCAACCAGTTCCTGCACAAGGAATACCGCAAGGGCTGGACCCTGTGATGCCCCGGCCTCACTGCTGATCCCAGATGACGCCCGGCCCTCGCTCAAGCGGGCCGGGCGTCTCTCTTTCCCTACCCCCTACCCGATCCTTTGGGAAAACCCGATGCGCCGTTTCCTGCCTGCCCTGGCCTGCTTGGTGCTTTCTTCCCGCTTGCTGTTGGCGGACGGCCCCGGCGACAACAAGGCTGACTCCGTCCGACCGGTCCCCCCTCCGGGCATCGCGGTCCCGGAGGAAACCCGCCAAAAACTCGAGGCCGGCGTGGCCCGTTTGGCCAAGCGCATCGACAAGCTGGTCACCGAGGTGAAGGGCAAGAAAAACGCCGACCTACTGCCCGATGTTCGTATTTTCCACAAGGCGGTGGAAGACGCGCTTAGGTACAACGAGTTTTACGATCCCAAAGAATTCGCCCTGGCCGAAAAACTGCTCGCCGAGGGCATGACCCGCGCCGACCAGCTCGCCGGGGGCAAGCCCGCCTGGATCCATGCCA
>DKBS01000080.1:6032-10794 GCA_002451275.1 Planctomycetaceae bacterium UBA6894
GTGGTGCGCGCCTACGAGAGCCGCATCGATGGCAGCATACAGCCCTACGGCCTGGTGGTGCCGCCGAGCTACAGCGAAAACACACCCTTTCAGCACCGCCTAGACCTATGGGCCCACGGACGTGGGGAGAAGCTTAGCGAGCTCAGCTTCCTCGGCCAGCGCATGGCCAGCCCGGGCGAATTCACGCCCAAGGACGCTTTCGTATTGCACCTCTACGGTCGCTACTGCTGCGCCAACAAGTTCGCCGGCGAGGTCGATGCCCTCGAGGCCATGGCCGATGTCCGCAAGCGCTATCCCATCGACAAAAACCGCGTGGTGGTCCGCGGCTTCAGCATGGGCGGCGCCGCCTGCTGGCAATTGGCCGTGCACTACCCCGGTCTGTTCTGCGCAGCCGCCCCGGGCGCCGGATTCAGCGAGACCCCCGAGTTCCTGCGGGTCTTCCAGAACGAAGTGATCACTCCCAACGCGTGGGAGAAAAAGCTCCTCCACATGTACGAC
The DNA here is from genome assembly GCA_002451275.1 of Planctomycetaceae bacterium UBA6894. Taxonomy (GTDB): domain Bacteria; phylum Planctomycetota; class Planctomycetia; order Gemmatales; family Gemmataceae; genus UBA6894. The sequence goes on from DKBS01000080.1 coordinate 6,531, forward strand.
TGCACCGACTGGGTGGACAACCTGGGCATGGTTCCCACCGTCGCCTACTCGGGCGAGAAAGACAGGCAGAAACAGGCCGCGGACATCATGGCCGCCGCCGCTGAAAAACGCGGCCTTCGCCTCACCCATCTCATCGGCCCTGACACCGACCACCGCTACCATCCCGCCACCCGCGACGAGGTCAACCGCCGCATCGACGCCATCGCCGCCATCGGCCGGCCGGTCGTTCCCCGCTCGGTCTCCTTCACCACTTTCAGCCTGCGCTACCCAGACTGCCGCTGGGTTCGCATCACTGGCCTGGAAAGCCACTGGGCCGAATCCAAGGTCCTGGCCGCCTTTGACGAGGTGCAGAACCTGGTCAACATCCAGGTGAAGGGCGTCACCGACCTGGTCCTCAACTTCAGGTCTGGCGAGGCTCCCATGAGCGTGGTGGGCCAGGGGCGTCTTGAAATCCGCGATGCCAATGGTTCGGTCACGCGCCTGGTGGCCCCCGGTGCGATGAGCGACCGCTCCTGGATCGTTCCCCTGCACAGGGTCAACGGCCAGTGGGTTTTGGGCCCACGCCCCACCGAAGGCTTGCGCAAGGTCCCCGGTCTGCAGGGGCCCATCGACGATGCGTTCCTCGACAGCTTCCTGGTGGTCAAACCCACCGGCAAGCCCATGCACGAACAGGCGCACGTCTGGGCCGAGGCCGAGCGCGAGCGCTTCGCCCGCGAATGGCGCAAGCAGTTCCGTGGCGAGGTGCGGGTGAAGGCCGACACAGAGATCACGGAAGAGGACATGCGCAAACACAACCTCATTCTCTGGGGCGACCCGGGTTCCAACGCGGTCCTGGCCAAAATTGCCGACAAACTCCCCATCGGCTGGACCGCCGAGGGCGTGAAGTTGGGTGGCAAAACCTACCCCGGCACCGATCATGCACCCGCGCTGATCTATCCCAACCCCCAGGCACCCACCCGCTATGTGGTGCTCAACAGCGGCTTCACCTTCCGCGAGTACGATTATCTCAACAACGCCCGCCAAATTTCCCGCCTGCCCGATTGGACCGTTTTCGATCTGAAGTCCAGGCCAAACACCCGCTATGCCGGCAAGATTGCCGCGGCCGGCTTCTTCGACGAAGCCTGGAAACTGGCCAACGAGGGGGAATAGTCCAATGCGAAACCTTAAGGGCGCCTACCTACACGCCACCGCGGTGGTGACCGGCGATGTGGAACTGGCCGAGGGGGTCAGCCTCTGGCCACAGGTGGTGATCCGAGGGGACATCGCCCCCATCCGTGTCGGCACAGGGACCAACCTGCAGGACGGCGTGATCCTCCACACTGAGTACGATGTCCCCCTCTTGGTCGGGGCCGGCGTGGTGGTCGGGCACCGCGCGGTGCTGCATGGCCACCGCGTGGGCAAAGGATGCCTAATCGGCATGGGGGCCATGCTCCTTTCCGGCAGCGAGATCGGCGAGGAGTGCATCATCGCCGCCGGCGCCGTGGTGACCGAGGGGAAGAAGATCCCCCCACGGTCCCTGGTCATGGGCATGCCGGGCAAGATCGTCCGCCAGGTCACCGACGACGAGGTGGCCTACATCCAAAAACTCCAGGGCCGCTACCTGGAACTGGCCAAGGAATACGCCGCCGGCAAATTCCCCGATTGGTAACCACTCGTCTTTTGCCATACAAAAACGATTAGTAAGGCATTTATGGGCGTCTGGGGCATTACCTGCCCCGCTTCTGCTCGAACAGCCACTCCATCATCTCCGGGTCGGCGTAGCACGGGTTCCACGAGTCGTGGCCCACCTGCGGGTACTCGGTGTACCGCGCATTCCCGCCCGCCTGGTTCACCGCCTCCACCATGTTCCTGGAACGGGCCACCGGCACCGCCACATCCAGCCCGCCGTGGAAGGCCCAGATCGGCACCTTTTTCATCACCCCGGCCTTTTTCTCGTCACCGCCCCCGCACACTGGCACCGCCGCCGCGAAACGCTCCGGCTGCCGGCTCAGCAGATCCCAGGTCCCGTATCCACCCATCGACAGACCCGTGATGTACACCCGCTCCGGATCCACCGGCAGGCTCTTCTGCAGTTCATCCATCAGTCCCACCAACAGGCTCGCCGGCGCGCTGGGCACCGGTGGCATGTCGTGCTTGTCAGCACTCCAGGGCACCTGCACCCATTGCTTGCCCGTGGGGCATTGGGGTGCAACCAGAAAACACGGGTATTTCTTCTGCGCCTCCGGCTTGGCAAATTCCTTCACCCCGTGCACCAGTTGCACCTCGTTGTCCGTTCCCCGCTCCCCCGCCCCGTGCAAAAAAACCACCAGCGGGTACTTTTTCCCCGGTTCCATGGTTTCCGGCCGCATCAGCCGGTAAGGCAAGGCCCCGCCGTCCTTTTCAAACGTCTTTTTTTCCAGCATTTCCTTCCAGGCCATGGGGGCGTCCTTCGATGAGGGTGCGGCAATCCGGGCCGGCACGGGTTCAAGGGGAACCCCGACCGAAGCCGTCACCAAAAAGTGGGTAAGAACAACGGGAAAAATGTTGGGAAGCATGGCTGGCACTCGCGAAAATAGCCAGGTTCGGGCTAAACCGGGGCGAAAAGACCAGCCGCCAGTCTACCCCCCGGCGGGGACCAGTCCAGCACCCGGGGCCACTTCCTCCCGCATTCCGGAACAGTTTGGGCTGAATGGATACAATGGGGTTTGGCAGGCTGCCTTGGGTTTGCGGGTTGTATTGACCCTGCCCATTGGCCTCTGGTTCGATGCTCCATTCGGGGCACGGTCCGGCCTGACGCGTTGCCACAGGGAACGTACAGCCGGCAACCCAGCGAGGATGGGATGAGTAGTAATCAGATCAAAACCACCTGGACCGACCGCTGGAGCACCTTCTCCACCAGCGTCATGGATGGTTTCAACCGGTTTTTCCTGGCCCTGTTGGGCAATGAGAATGTGCGCAGGGTGCGCAAACTGGGATACATTAGGCCCAATGTGGCGGGTGCCCAGCACACGGTTGTCCCGGGTTCTTTCCTCGACCAGATCAACAAGCTTGAATCGGCCTTCCAGGCCCTTTCCGATGAGGAGTTGGGCCAAACCACCGCCTGCCTGCGCCAAAAGCTCGCCGACGGGGCCACGCTCGATTCGCTCATCCCCGAGGCCTTTGCCGCCGTCCGTGAATCAGGCAAACGCACCAAGGGCATGCGACATTACGATGTCCAGATGGTCGGCGGCATCGTCCTGCACCAGGGCGGCATCGCCGAGATGATGACCGGCGAAGGCAAAACCCTCGTCGCCACCCTGCCCGCCTATCTCAACGGCCTGACCGGTCGCGGCGTCCATGTCATCACCGTCAACGACTACCTCGCCCGGCGTGACTGCGAGTGGATGCTCCCCATCTTCCGCGGACTGGGCATGGAGGCGGCGTTCATCCAGTCCAACATGGATCCAGAGTTGCGCCGCCGCGCCTATGACTGCGACATCACCTACGGCACCTCCAGCGAGTTCGGCTTCGACTACCTGCGCGACAACATGAAGCAGGCGCGCCGCGGCGACAACCGCTTCCCGCCGCACACCCAGCAGGTCATGCGCATGGAGCGCGACCCGCGCACCGACGAGTTCCGCCTGCCATTCGCCATCATCGACGAGGTGGACAACATCCTGATCGACGAGGCCCGCACCCCGCTGATCATCTCGGGCCAGGCCTTCACCAACAAGGAACGCTACGACCAGGCCAACCAGGTCGCCCTCAAGCTCACGGCCGAGGAAAAATCGCTCCGCCAGGACATCCTGGTCAACCTCCGCGCCGAGATGGAAAAAAATCCCGCCGAGTACGAGGATCCCGCCAAAATCTCGCCCGACGGCCTCGAAGGCAACGGCCTCCCCATCCTGCCGCGCAAGAAGCGAAAACCGGGCGACCCCGCCCCCGAGACAGGCGTCCTCTTCGAGGTGCGCGAGAAGGAGCACTCCGTCTTCCTCACCGAGAAGGGCATCCGCCGCGCCGAGGAACTGGTCGGCGTCGAGAGCTTCTTCACCGCCGGCAACACCGAGTGGCCCCACCTGATGGACAACGCCCTCAGGGCCCAGCACCTGTACCGGCGCAACAAGCAGTACGCCGTCATGCAGCACCCGGAAACCGGCGAGCTGTCGGTTATCATCATTGATGAGAACACCGGCCGCCTCATGGTCGGCCGCCAGTGGTCCGAGGGCCTCCACCAGGCCGTCGAGGCCAAGCACCAGCGCGACGGCGTCCAGATCAAGGACGAGACCCAGACCCTCGCCACCATCAC
>DKBS01000160.1:0-20419 GCA_002451275.1 Planctomycetaceae bacterium UBA6894
GAAGTCTTATGTGCGTTCAGGACAATTGCCCCCTTTGCAGCAACTCCCAGGCAGTGCCAGTACGGGCAACGAACAGGATGCCCGTCAGGGCCAATCGGTCCGAAACTCGGGGCCGACCACCTTTGGGCCTAGCCTTCTCAGGTGGAAGAAGGGGCTTGATCCTTTCCCATAAACCGTCTGGCAGCAAAGGCTTGGCCATCTCCGGTCCTCCTCGACCGGTTTACAATAAACCCCTGCAGCTGTAAGTTCAATAGGTTTTGTTAGAGCCCCTTAAAATCACTTCCCACCGGACGATTTGTCCCGCTGGCCTTGGGGCACCTCGCCGCCACCCACCACCGTCCCCTCGAATTGAATCCGAGTGTCGTTGACATTCACCAGCTCGTCCAACTCGTACACATTCGAGTAGCCGTAACCGTACAGATTGATGTAGGTGGGTATGTTCAGCGCCATCGTCAGCGGCTTCTGCTGGTTGACCACTTGGCTTGCCACCGCTTTGCGCACTCTCGGGCTGGTTAAACTCACAACTTTCGACGCGAAATCCTTTTGGTTGCCGTCGAAGTTGTTATTGCAGTAGATCAAGATTTTTGTTCCAAAGTCTGGAATTAACTTCCCCAAGCTCTCCTGCGTAAAATCCGTAAACGCCAAGTGCTTCGCGCCCTTCACATGGATCCGCTCGTAGCGGAACGCCGACCGCGTGTCCAAAACGATAACACCGGGTTCCTTGCTCATCCGCAGGAAGGTGTTCAGGTCCACCAACCGTTGTGCGCGGTGCCCCTCAACCTCGGCCACTAGGCCCTTGAAATCTTCAAAACTCACCTTGGCTTTCTTGTATTTTGCCGGAGGCGTTGTTTCCGGCTGACCCCACATCACCCCGCCTGTCAGCGCCAGAAAAAACACCGCCAATATGCTCGTTTTCATGGTTACCCCTCCAAGAATGGCTGTTCGCCTCTACCGCTCAGCACGAACCATAAGGCGGTCCCACACATCCTCCACGGTCACACCCCGGGGAAAACGATGAACCGGCTTATGTGACAGATTATTGGCAAACCCCGCGCCTGATCGGGTAAAGGTTCAAATATCCAGCGTGACCACCGACGGGATCAAAAAGATTTTCCCATCGCCAATGCGCCCCGTGCGGGCGGCCTTCACCACCGCTTGCTGGGCGTTTTCATACTGCTCGGGCGCCACCGGGATGCTGATCTCCACCTTCGGCAGGAACGCCATGCTGTATTCCGAGCCCAGATACCGGTCCAGATACCCCTTCTGGCGACCGTGGCCCTTCGCCTCGCGCACCACGCAGTCCGCCATGGCCGCCGGCCCCAGGGTGATTTCCAGCACCCGCAAGACCTCGGCTGCCCGGAAGGGCTTCACCACCACGGTCAACAAGCGATAGGGAGGTCCGGTCTGGCTCATGCTCATCACATCTGCAGCGCCGTCAGGCTAGGTTCCTGCTTCCCCAGGCCGCTCAGCAGCAGCAACTGCTGGCCCGGTTCGACCAGGCCCAGCGCGTCGGCCTGCTGCCGTGCCGTCGTCTTGGGTTTCTCGAATTCCTCCGGCGTGATCACGCGTGGAATCACCCCCCACAGCAGATTCATCCGACGCGCCACCCGAGCATCGGTGGTCAAAGCGATGATCGGCGCGCTGGGGCGGTTGGAACTCACCTGTGCCGCCGAGGTGCCGCCCTTGCTGCGCACCACCACCGCGCGCACCCGCAGGTCCTTGCAAAGCTGCGCGGTCGATTCCGCCACCGCCCGCCGCAACCGCAGCCCCGCATCACGGTCGGCCGCCGCATGGCTCGCGTGGTCCCGCTCCGATTGCTGGAAATGCGTTTCCAGCGACTGCCAGGCCTCCACCTTCCGGGCGATCCGGTCCATGGTCTTCACCGTTTCCACAGGGAAGGCACCGGTGGCCGTCTCCGCCGAAAGCATCACCGCGTCGGCCCCGCTCATCACCGCCGTCGAAACATCGCTGGCCTCCGCCCGCGTCGGGCGTGGCTGCGTCACCATGCTCTCCAGCATCTGCGTGGCCACGATCACCGGCTTTGCGGCGTGGCGGGCCTGCTCCACCAGATCCGCCTGGATGATCGGCACGCTCTCCAGCGGCATCTCCACACCCAGGTCTCCCCGCGCCACCATCACCCCGTCCGCGGCTTCCAGAATCCCGGCCAGCGCGTCCACCGCCTCGGGCTTTTCAATCTTCGCGATGATCGGCGTGCTTTGCCCGGCCGCCTCGATCTCCTTGCGCAGATCCGCGATGTCGGAAGGCCGGCGCACAAACGACAGCGCCAGCCAGTCCACACCCTCCGCCAGAAGGAAACGCGCGTCCTGGCGGTCCCGCTGCGTCAGCGCGGGCGTGGACAGGGCCACTCCGGGCAGGTTCATGCCCTTCTTGTCCTTCAGCTTCCCCCCGTGCACCACCACGCATTGCACCTCGGTGCCTTCCACCCGCTCCACGCGCAGCTCCAGCAATCCGTCGTCCAGAAGGATGCGGTTCCCCGCCCGCACATCGTTGGCCAGCGCCGCATACTGCGAGGGAATCAGCCCGTCGCCGCCCGGCACATCCCGCGTGGTCACCGTGACCTTCTGCCCCGGGGTAAGGACCATCTCGCCACCGTAGAAGGTCCCCACCCGAATCTTGGGACCGCACAGGTCGCCCAAAATGGCGATGTGCCTCCCCAGTCGGACGCTGATTTCCCGCACACGGGCGATCACCTCGCGGTGCTGCTCATGCGTGCCGTGCGACATGTTCAGCCGGAACACATTCACCCCGGCTTCCACCAGGGCTTCCAGCTTTTCCGGGTCCCTGCTGGCAGGACCAACAGTGGCGACAATGCGGGTGCGGCGATAGGGCGACATCTTCTACCTGTTCCCCGACTCCATCGAAGGGAGTCCACAAATGAAACGATAATCCACCATATCAAGCAGAACCGATTCCGGCCCGCAGCCACTTTTCCAGCTCGCCTAGTTGCCGCACGCACTCCGCGCGGGCCTTGGCGAATCCGGGACGGTCCACCCGGTCCTGTTTCAGGTAATTCAGAATCTCTGCCTCGGCTTTCAGGTACCTCGCACAGCCCTCCGCCACCAGGGGTGCCACCGGCGCCGGGATTGTGGCTAGCCCGTTCGAATCACCGTGCAGCAAATCCCCCGGCCGAATGGTCAGCCCGCACACCCGGACCGTCTGGTGCAGCGAAGGAAAGTGGCAATAACCATGGGCACCCATCGCCCCGGTGGTGAAGCAGGGAAACTTCAACCGGGCCACCTGCTCCAGGTCGCGGCCGGCCCCCGAGGTGACCAGCCCCACGGCGCCGAATTTCTGGTAGGTGGTGCACAGGATCTCGCCGAAGGTGGCCGCGGCAGGTGGATCATCCAGATCCTGAAACACCACCACCGGTGGACCGGCCAATTCCGCCAGCTTCTCCAGTTGCTCTTCCAGCCCCTGGTACGAGTTGTCGCCCGCCGGCGGCTCGGCGGAGCGGAAGGTAGCGGTGCTCGCATAGCCCACCATCGGGGGAAGCGTGGGATAGGCCGCCATCAGCCTCCGGTCGGCAAAACCCGCCGACTTCGGTCGCAATCCCGCCAATTCAATCACATTGCACACTGTGGGCGTGTCGCAACCCCGCAAGGCCGCCAGATCCACTCCCGGAATTTCCGCGTACACCGTCATTCTTCTGCTCTCCCTTGGGTTAACCTCTAAGCTAAAGGGTGTTCCCGTTCACTGACAGCCCTGCAGGCGGCTTCCCCCATGCTTTTTCCATGGCTCCACCTGGCTCTCGGTCTCGGCTGGCTCCTCTTCGGCATGGCGATGCTCACCGGCTTGCTGTCCGGCCCGTGGAGCACCATCCAGGTGGGTGAAGCCCGTTTCTCCGCCGGCTGGCTGGCCGTGGTCCTGGGCCTGTACAATCTGGTCCGTTGGTACCATCGCCGCGGCCTGTTGGGCACCCGCCGGTGGGAACTGGCCCAACACCGGTACCGTCAAGAACTTCTGCGGCAGGCCAAGGGCACCAATCCAGCCGACCCCCCATCAACCGTCCGGGACCAGACCCCATGATGCGCCTCCGCCGGATGTCGGTGCCCGCCTTGCTGGGAGCCTTCCTGGCCATGGCCCGACTCGATACCGAAACTGCCCTGGCTTTCCCCGCCCCGCAAGGCCCCACCCAAACCAAGCCCAAGTCAAAACCAAAGGCCAGGGAAACCGCTATCGACACCATCGAGCAGGGCTCAGCGCTGGGCCCGGGCACCTGGACCGGACTGATCAAGGACTCCCCGCCCTCCGATATCCAAATGATCATGGCCTACCATCCCCAGCTCACGCAGGGATTACCGGTCCCCGGGTTGAATCAGCCGGCTCCCAAGGCCAAAAACGCCAAGGCAGCCGCTGCGGCTCAGGCCAGGCAACGGAACGAGGCCCTTCAAAAACTCAAGGATGGCTGGAAATCGTTCCGCTTCGACCTCACCGAATCGGTGCCGCTCCGCTTCCTCGTTCTTCCCGACCCGTTCGATGACAAGGGCGAGATCCTCAAGCCCACCCCAGAGCAACTGGATCAACTGAAAAAAGGCGGCATCCCCGGCAGGGTGAACCAACTGCGCCCGGGCATGGTGGTGCGCGTCCACCAGGTGCAGGACGGCACCCGCATGATCGTTGACAAGGTCGATGTGCTGCGCGAGGTGGAGCTGAACCTGCCCGGCCTCAACGATCGGAAGGCAGCTCCGAAGGCTCAACCGAAGAAGAAGGGATAACCACCCCGCTCTCGTTGAATTCCCCCTCCCACCGCGCCATCACCACGGTGGCCAGGCAGTTCCCCACCAGGTTGATGCTGGTGCGCGCCATGTCCATGAAGGCATCCACACCCAGGATGGTCCCCACCGCCGCCAGGGCCAGGGTCAGTTGCTCCGGTTGCAGCACGCCCTTGCCTTGCAGATAGGCGCCAAAGCTCACCAATGTGCCCGACAGGATCACCAGCGAGGCCCGCGGCACCGCCGCTACTCCCTTGCTGGTCAGCATCAGCATTAGCATCATCAGCAACTGGTCGGTGAATGCCAACTCCACCCCCGCCGCCTGGAAACAGAAGATGCTGGCCACCGCCAGGTACAGCGTCGAACCGTCCAGGTTGAACGAGTAACCGGTCGGCAATACGAATGCCACGATCCGCCTGGGTACGCCGAACGCCTCCAGGTTCTGCATCGCCTTGGGCAGCGCCGCCTCGCTCGACGCGCTCGAAAACGCCAAAAGCGCCGGCTCCCGCACCACCTTCCAGAAACCCGCCACCGGCACCCGGAACAGCACCATCACCGGCACCAGCACCACCAGGCAGAAAACCGCCAGAGCCGTGTACAGCGTCATCACCAAAAGCGCCAGGTTCCCCAGCACCTCGGGCCCGCTCTTCGCCACCGTGTACGCGATCGCCGCGCCGATGGCGATGGGGGCATACAGCATCACCAGCCCGGTGAACTTGAACATCACCTGCGCCACCGCTTCCAGGAATTCCAGAATGGGCACGCGGTATTTGTCAGGCGTCTGCACCAGCGCGATGGCGAAGATCACCGCCCAGATCACCAGTTGCAGCACCTCATTCTTGGCCGCCGCCTCCACCACGCTAGCCGGGAAGACATGCTCCAGGAACGAGTCCACCGTCGCCTGCTTGCCCGCGAATTCCTGCGCTTTCTCCGCGCTGACCCGGGTCGTGTCGATGCCGGCACCCGGCCTCGCCAGGTTCACCGCCCCCAGGCCAATGAACAGCGCCAGCGTGGTCACCACCTCGAAATAAATGAATGACCGGATCGCCAGACGCCCCATCTGACGCAGGTCTTCACAATGACCCGCGATCCCCACCACCAAGGTGGAAAACAACAACGGCGCGATCAGCGACTTGATCAGCCGCATGAAGATGGTGCTCGAAAGTGGATTTAGGTGCAGGCTGATCCCGGGCAGGAAAAGCCCCAGAAGCAGGCCGATGACCATCGCCACCAGGATCCACTGGCTCAGCGAAATCCTTGTAAACATCCGCAGCATGTTTGGCCCCGACCCGACACCGCTTTGCACCAGAAGCGCAGTATACCCGGAGTGTCAGGCCTTTTTGCGCCGCGCCTCCAGTTCCTCCAGCACCCCGTCCAGGTCCATCGTGTTGGCCAGTTGCTTGGGGCCGATCCAGCCGCGCCGGGCCACCTCCACCCCGTAGATGGTGTTGGCCAGTTCCTCCGCCGCGTGCGCGTCCGGATTCGTCACCAGCCGCACCCCCAGCTCACGCGCCCGCCGGCAGTGCACCCAGTCCAGGTCCAGCCGCATCGGATTCGCGTTGATCTCTACCCATTTGTCGTGCCTTTTGGCCGCCTGCAGCACCTCTTCCAGGTCCACCGCGTAGGCCTCCCGCCTCAGCAGCAACCTGCCCGTGGGATGACCCAGCATGGTCACATAGGGATTCTCCAAGGCCTTCACAATGCGGGCGGTCATCTCCTCCCGAGGCTGGTTGAAATGCGTGTGCACGCTGGCCACCACATAGTCGAACCCGGCCAGCAGGTCGTCATCGAAATCAAGGGACCCATCGGGCAGAATATCCACCTCCGAACCCTTCAGGATCCGGAAGCCCTTCCACTTCCTGTTCAGCCGGTCAATCTCACGCCATTGGTCGCGTACCCGGTCCGGGCTCAGGCCGTTGGCGATCGTCAGCGATTGCGAATGGTCGCCGATGCCCAGCCACTGGTACCCCAGTGCCCGCGCCGCCTCGGCCATCTCCTCCAGCGTGTGGATGCCGTCGCTGGCGGTGGTGTGGTTGTGGAAAACCCCCTTCACCTGGTCGATATCCACCAGCTTGGGCAGCTTGCCGTCCAGCGCCGCCTGGACCTCGCCGGTGTTCTCGCGCAGCTCCGGCACCACATACTCCAGCCCTAGGGCCTGGTACACCGCCGCCTCGTCCTTGCACTTCTTGCCGCCGCCCTCACCTTCCAGCCCGTACTCGTTCAGTTTCAATCCCAGCGCCTGCGCCCGTTGCCGCAGCGCCACATTGTGCTCCTTGCTGCCGGTGAAATAGTTGAGCGCGAAGGGGAAAGCGTGCATCGAAACGACGCGCAGGTCCGCGTTGATGCGAATGGCCTTCGTTCCCTCGCCCAGCTTGGTGACCACGCTCGCCTTGGTGTCCCCCTGCCCCACCACACGCTCCACACCCGGAAGCCTTGTGAACTCCTCCAGGATGGCTGTGGCTTCTTTCGGATCCGCCACCGTGGCCACGATGTCGATGTCCTTCACCGTCTCGCGCCGGCGACGCAAACTGCCGGCCAGTTCCACGTGCTTCACACCCTCCAGGGCGCGGATCGACGCCACCAGCGGCTCGGCAACCGCCAGCGCTTGGTCCAGCCGCACCCGCTCGCTCGATTGCTCCACGAACGCCAGGCCTTCCAGAATCTTCGCCTGGGTCTTCTCGCCAAACCCCTTTAGCCCCGCCACCTTGCCAGCTTCGCAGGCTTTTTTCAGCTGGGCTAGGGTATCGATTCCCAACTCCAGGTGCATCGCCCGCACCTTCTTTGGCCCCACCCCCGGAATCCGCAGCATCTGCACCAGCCCCGGCGGGGTCTTCTCCCGCAGCTCATCCAGTTGCTTGCAGGTGCCGGTTTCCACCAGATGGGTCACCGTTTCCTTCAGCGTCTTGCCCAATCCCGGAACCGAATCCAGCGTGCCATCCTTCACCTTGGCCGCCACGCTGTCAGGCAGGGTCTCGATGGTCCGCCCCGCCCGGGAGAACGCTCCCGACCTGAAACTGTCCTCCCCCGCAAGCTCCATGAGGGTGGTGATCTCATGGAGCAACGAGGCAAGTTGGGAATTGTCCATCGATTTGGCTCCGAAAGGGTGTTGTCTTCAAACTTATTCGCAGGGCGAAGAAGGAATTATCGATTCCCAGGCATTTGGTTCGGGCCGGCCCACTTTCCACCCCCTTGTCAGGCTTCCAACGGGGAGGGTGCTCACCCTTCAGGGTTTTGCCGCCGAAGACTTCAGACCATCCACCAAGATCTCGGATAATGTGGCCAGCATCTTCAGGCCCGGGTTGTCCGGCGTCCAGTCGGCCGGAGTGGGCATGTCGTCCAGGGTCACCGCCAAAGCGAACTTTTCCTTGCCCACCGTGAGAATGCCCACCTCGCTGCGCAACCGGTCCAGCGCCCCCGGCTTGCTAGCCACGCGAACACCACGCAGGGTCCGGCCCAAACCGTCCTTGTACTGCTGCCGCCCCATCACCGCGAGTATCTCCTTGCTGTCCTCGGGACTGATGACCTCCCCCTGGTTCAGCCGGGTGAGCAGGTCCACCATTTCCAGCGGAGTGGTCACCCCGATGCCGTAGGTGCTCCCATCTTGCCGCTTGTTCCATTCCGCCGCCCGGGCCTTGCTGACCAACCCGCCGCCGATCGATGCCAACGAACGGGTTTTGGGCAGGTTCAACCTGTCCATCCACCCGTTGACCCGGTCGATGCCTATTTTCTCCAACAGCAGGTTGGTGGCGATGTTGTCGCTCACCACCATCATCAGACGGGAAGCCTCGCGCAAGGTTAGGGCGTGGCCGTCTTCCATTTCCTGGAGCACCCCCGCGCCGGGAGTCCGAACTTTGCCGGTCAAAGCCAGCCTATCCCCCCAATTCAACCTGCCTTCCTTAACCTCGCCATGGAGGGCGACCAGGATGGGCAATTTGATGGTGCTGGCGGTCCGGACCCGCTCGTGGCCTTTCAGCTCGAAAGTATTGCCACTATTCAGGTTACGAGCAGCCAGCCAGGCTTTCCCGGTAAACCCCTGCAAAGCGCGCTCCACCTTCAGGCGAAGGTCCACCCGTTGCTGCAGATCAGGGGTTTGGCCCCACAGGGAAAGTGCACAGAGGGCCAACAGCATGCGTAAACCCTTTCTGTTTTTGGATTTGAGAAAAGAAAACCGATCAGTAAAACTTTTTATTACAAACTGGCAAGGGTAGGGGGCCGCTGCCTGCCCGGCGTTTGACTGAAGGCATGCTTTTTTCTATAAAAACAGCTATTACTTTGTACTTTCCGAACACTCAGGCACTCCTCGAAATTCGGGCTGGCACCATCATGGCCAAGAAAAATGAACCGCCCGCGGCAACTCCCGCATCCGGACCTGGCGCCAAATCCCTGGCCCAACTGAAGGTTGTCCGCGACAAGATTGACAAGCTGGATCAGCAGATCATCAAGCTGGTCAATGAGCGTGCAGCCCATGCCGGCGAGATCGGCCGGCTGAAGACCGAGTCGGGTGAGGAAGTGTTCTCCCCCGCCCGCGAGGAGCAAGTCCTCAAACATGTGCTGGAGTTGCACCAGGAATCGGGCGGGCCGCTCGATTCCACCACCGTGCGCGCGATTTTCCGCGAGATCATGAGCGGCTCCCGCGCCCTGCAGAAGGTGCTCAAGGTCGCGTACCTGGGGCCAGAATTCTCCTTCAGTCATCTGGCCGCCATCGAACGGTTCGGTCAGGCCGTTGATCTGGTGGCCGTGGGCAGCATCGCCACCGTCTTCGAGGAAGTGAACCGCGGGCATTGCGACTTCGGCGTGGTGCCGGTGGAAAACTCCACCGACGGCCGCGTAGCCGACACGCTCGACATGTTTGTGCGCATGCCGCACCTGACCATCTGCAGCGAGGTGCGCCTGCAGGTGCACCACCACCTGATGGCCCTGTGCGACCAACAGGACATCCGGCGCATCTACAGCAAGCCGCAGGCCCTTTCACAGTGCCGCAACTGGCTCAGCAAGAATGTGCCCCACGCCAAGCAGATCGAGGTCTCCAGCACCGCCACCGCCGCCGAACTGGCCCAGCGGGAGCCCGGCGCCGCAGCCGTGGCCAGCCGACAGGCGGCCACCCGCCACGGCCTGCGCCTGCTGTTTTCTGACATCGAGGACTACCCCGACAACGAGACCCGCTTCGCCGTGATCGGCCGCCACAAGTGCGCCAAGACCGGCAACGACAAGACCAGCATCATCTTCAAGGTGTCCAACACCCCCGGTGCCCTGGTGGACGCGCTGGACATCTTCAAGTCGGGCAAGATCAACCTCACCTGGATCGAGTCGTTCCCCGCGCGCGCCGGCCGCACCGAGAAGCTCGAATACCTGTTCTTCGCCGACCTTGAGGGCCACCAGGAAGAGCCCAAGGTGGCCAAGGCCCTGAAGGCGCTGGCCGACACCGCCAAGGAAATGCGCATCCTCGGCTCCTACCCGATCTCCCCGTTGCCCGCCTGATTCTCCCGAGCCCGCCAGGCTTTCGTGGCGGGCCCCTTTTGGAAACGCCCATGATCATTGTTCTTGAAGCCAACGCCACGCCCAACCAGATCGATGACATTCTCGGTCGCATCAAGGAACTCGGCCTACGCGCGCACCGCAGCGACGGCCAGGAGCGCACCATCATCGGCGTGATCGGCGATGAGGAAAAGCTGCAATCCCAGCCGCTGCAGGCCATGCCCGGCGTGGAGAAGGTGTTGCCCATCCTCAAGCCGTTCAAGCTGGCCAGCCGCCAGATGCACCCTGCCGACACCGTGGTGGAGGTGAAGGCCGGCGACAAGGGCCCGGTGGTGAAAATCGGCGGCGGTCACCTGGCCATGATTGCCGGCCCCTGCGCCATCGAGGGCGAGGAAATCCTGGCGGAGATCGCCAAAGGCGTCCACGCCGCCGGTGCCAACATCCTGCGCGGCGGCGCGTTCAAACCGCGCACCAGCCCGTACAGTTTCCAGGGAATGGGTGAGCCGGGCCTGCGCATCCTGCGGGATGTCGGCCACGCCCTGGGCATGCCGGTTGTCACCGAGGTGATGGATCCCCGCCAGGTACCCCTGGTGGAGAAGTACGCCGACATGTTCCAGATCGGCGCGCGCAACATGCAGAACTTCGACCTATTGCGCGAGGTGGGCATGTGTCGGAAGCCCGTGCTGCTGAAGCGCGGCATGTCCGCCACCGTGAAGGATCTGCTGCTCTCGGCCGAGTATGTGCTGAGCGAGGGCAACCTGAACGTGGTGCTGTGCGAGCGCGGCGTGCGAACCTTCGAGGACAGCACCCGCAACATGATCGACTTGGCGGCCATCCCGAATGTGCAGGGCCAGAGCCACCTGCCCATCATCGCCGACCCCAGCCACGCCACGGGCCGGCCCGACCTGATCCCCCCCATGTCGCGCGCGGCAATCGCGGCAGGCGCCGACGGCGTGCATGTGGAGGTGCACTGCGCCCCCGAGAAGGCCTTCTCCGACGGGCCGCAGGCACTGCGCCCGCCCCAGTTCATCGCCCTCATGAAGCAACTGCGGGAACTGGCGGCGCTGATGGGTCGCCAATTCGACACCACCCAGCCCGCCTAAGGGCGGGTTGAGGTTTCCCACCAAAAATATCTTTTTCAACTGGAGCAAGACTGATGCGCGGGAAGTTTGTGGCTGGCAACTGGAAGATGAATACCGACCACGCCAGCGGCTTGGCTTTGGCCAAATCGCTCGTGGACGGCATCAGGGCGGACGCGGCCATCAGCGCCGGCCTGGCCTCGGGCAAGCTGCGCACCGCGGTCTGCCCCCCATTCCCCTACCTGGCCGCCGTGGCCGGGGCCATCCAAGGATCGAAGGTGGAGCTGGGCGCGCAGAATTGCTACATGGAGAAGCCCGGCGCCTTCACCGGCGAGGTGGCTGCATCCATGCTGAAGGACATCGGCTGCGGCCTGGTGGTTCTGGGCCACTCGGAGCGCCGCCACAAGATGGGTGAGACCGACGCCCAGATCAAAGCGAAGCTAGTGGCCGCGCAAGCCGCCGGCCTGGAAGTGATCCTTTGCCTGGGTGAGACCCTCGCCGAGCGTCAGGCTGAGAAGACATTCAGCGTGCTGGCCGAGCAGATTGCGGGCGCCTTGGGTGGTTTGCCGGTGGAAACCCTGGCCAAGCTGGTGATCGCCTACGAGCCCGTTTGGGCCATTGGCACCGGCGTGAACGCCTCCCCGGCCCAGGCGCAGGAAGCCCACGCCTTCATCCGCAAGGACTTGGCCAAGCACTTCGGCCAGGCCGCCGCGGACAAGATGATCATCCAGTACGGCGGCAGCCTGACAGCCGACAACGCCCGGGAAATCCTGTCCCAACCGGATGTGGATGGTGGCCTGGTGGGTGGCGCCAGCCTAGATGCCAAGAAATTCCTGCCCATTTTGCAGGCGGCAGTGGCCTGAAAAGGGTAAGGGAAACCGCCGGAAGGCGCCCGTTTCCTCTGGTGCCGGGAAGTTGACATGTCCTAACCTGTTGCGATCAATGGGTTAGGATGTTTTTGTTGCTGGTGGTTGTTTTTCCACACGGAGGTGGCTGATGTTCGCGAACCTGCTTCTGACAGGCCTGCTGGCGGTGATGCCCGGGCAGGACAAGGCCGCCCAGCCGAAGCTCGACCCCGAGCGCGCCAAGGCGATGGCCACGGTTTTCCAGGACCTGCAAAAGGTCCAGATGGAAAAACTCTTCCCGGCAATGAAAAACGCGAAGAACGCGGATGATGCCAAAAAGATCGTCCTGGAAATCCTCGGGCCCTATCCCGCCAAGCTGATCAAGCTGGGTCAGGAAAAACCCGAAGACCCCGTCGCGTTCGAGTGCTTCATGGGCGCCATCGGCCTCTCCAGCCAGATGGACGACGGCAAGACCCAAGACCAGGCGGTGGACCTGCTCTTCAAACACCACAAGGGCAGCGAGCGGCTGGGGGTTTTCTGCCAGATGCTGGCGGGCGGCGCCATGGCCGAACCGGAAAAGCTGCTGGAGCGCATCGAGAAGGAAGCCACCAACAACGCCGTGAAGGGACAGGCCGCCATGGCGCTGGCCTCGTTCTACACCGACATCGCCGAGAATGGCAGCGTTCCGGCCGACAAGAAAAAGGAAGCTCTCGCCAAGGCCGACACCGCCTTTGCCCGCGTGCTGAAAGACTACGCCAAGGAGAAGGACCTGGAAGGCAACAGCCTGGCCGAATCGGCCGCGGCCCTCTCCAGCCTGATCGTTGGCAAGGTGGCCCCTGACGCCGTCGCCAAAGACCTGGACGGCAAGCCCGTGAAACTGAGCGACCACAAGGGCAAGGTGGTCGTGCTGGACATCTGGGCCACCTGGTGCGGGCCCTGCAAGGCAATGATCCCGCACGAGCGGAAGATGGTGGAGAAGTTCAAAGATAAACCCTTCGTGCTGATCTCCATCAGCGGCGACGACAAGCCTGAGACGGTGAAGGAGTTCCTGAAGAAGGAGCCGATGCCCTGGATCCACTGGTTTGGCGGCACCGAGCCCGACAGCATGCTGCGCAAGTGGAACGTGCGCTTTTTCCCCTCGATCTATGTGATCGACAGCAAGGGCGTGATCCGCTACAAGCATGTGCGGGACGATGAACTGGAGAAGGCGGTCGCCGAACTGCTGACCGAGGTGAAAAAGTAAGACCACCAAGCGGGGCCGACAGGCCCCGCGAATCTTTGAGGGAGACGCCAACCATGGCCAAGGACAAGAAGCCCAAACCCGTGAAGAAGGCGGCCAAGATCGGCCGCATCGGCATGCGCACCGCCGAGGCGCTGGTGGAGGGGGATCTCGATTACCTGTGCGCCGAGCCGGAGATCGTCATCGGCGAACTGGACGGCCCGGTCGGCACGGCCATGGCCACGCTGGTGGGCAATCAGGTGCAGGGGCACACCAAGGTGTTCGCCATCCTCAACTCCGACGCGCAGGTGAAGCCGGCCACGCTGATGGTGAGCAAGGTTACGGTCACGGGCAGCCGCTACACCAACATCCTGATGGGCACGGTGCAGGCCGGCATCGCGCACGGCGTGCTGGATGCCGTGCGCGCGGGCGACATCCCCAAGGCCCTGGCTGAGAAGCTGGGCATCATCTACTCGGTGTGGCTGGATCCTGCCATCCTCAAGGTGCCAGCCGGCAAGGTGGACCATGAGGCCCTGTTTAACGTGAACCGTGAGGCCACCCACAAGGTGATCCGCAAGGCGATGCGGGGCGAACCCTCCATCGACTGGCTGCTGGCCAACCAGGACAAGGTGGATCACTACTTCTACGGCCTGGGCAAGGAAGGCAAGTTCTAGGCCTTTGGCGAGCCAACAGCCTGCCCAACACCCTCGCTCCCTGGCGGAGTGAGGGTGTTTTTTGTTGATGGATCGGCGATCAGTTTCCCGGATTCCCCGCGTGCCGGATGACAAAGGCCACCAACTCCTCGCAGCGGAAGAAACCATCCCACATGGTGTGGCCCTGCCCCTTGGGCACAAGCAGCTCCATGGGCCCACCCAGGGCCTTGTACCGGTTTTTTACCAGTCCTGAATTGGAGTCCAGAGGTACCACGGTGTCCACATCCCCATGGATGGCGAAGAGGGGCACCTTGGCCTTGGCCAGCGGGGCCAGCCGGTCCACCGGATCGAACTCGGGCAACCGCTGTTTCAACTCATCACCGGTCAGCCCATAGGCGGGCGCGGCCTTGGCCAACCCGGGGTAACTAGCCACGCTGCACACCGGGTAGATGCCGGCAAAGGCGGCCACCTTGTCTGGGTTGTCAGCGGCCCAGGAGAGGGTCATCAGCCCGCCGCGGCTGCGGCCCAGCAATACCGGCTTGCTTGCGAAGCCGCGCTTTCCGGTCATTTCCCGATACAGCTCGGAGAAAAGTTTGCGGCCCGCCGGGCTGCCATAGGATTCCCCCACATCCACGCCGGCGATGGAAATGCCCGCCCGCATGAATCGTTCGAACATCCAGCGCTCTTCCGGGCCGGGCAGGTTGGGCAGCGTGGGAGCGTACCAGACCCACCCTTTCGGCTGACCGGGCTCCACCTTCGCCTCGATCAAAAAAGCCGTCCGCCCCGCGACGGTGAAGGCCTCTCCCGGCAGCGGAAGCTTTTTGACTGGAGGCTGCGCGGGCTCGGCCCATACGGTGGCTCCGGCAAGAGCCAGCAAAACAGTACCCGCAAGGTGTTGCCATTTCATGGTGGAAATCTCCCCAATGGATCATTGTTCGGATTTACAGCCTGTTGGTCACGAACTGCACGACAGCATCGAACAGCCCGCCCTGCTTCTGGCCCAATCTGGCCGTTTGGCAGCGTACTCTTCCTTGGCTGGTTGCTCGGTGTAGGGATGACGCAGCACCTCCAGCAGGTCTCGAACCATGCCGTAGTTGCCATGCTCGGCCTTGTCGAT
Organism: Planctomycetaceae bacterium UBA6894; assembly: GCA_002451275.1. Lineage (GTDB taxonomy): Bacteria > Planctomycetota > Planctomycetia > Gemmatales > Gemmataceae > UBA6894. The sequence goes on from DKBS01000160.1 coordinate 15,122, forward strand.
CGCCAGTTGCGCCAGAAAGTTGCGCAGCACATAGAGCGGGTTGACCCGGTTCATCGCCTCCTTGCGCACGGGATCGGGCACACCCTCCATGCGTACCCGCTGCTGGTAACGGCGCAGCCAATCCGCAAGACTCGCGCGATGTTCTGCCCCGATCTTTTCCGGCTGATAAAACGCCTGTTCCACAGGAGCCAGTAGATCGCTGTCCGCATCGGGCGCCCCCGCCTCGCACCGCAGATCGGCCAATCGCCTGAAAAACAGCGTCATGTCCGTTTCCACGGCTGCCAAGAGCGGCCATAGCTCCGCCACCAACGGCTCATCCTGATCCGGGTCGCTCAGACAGATCCCCAGCTTGCCGGCCATCATCCTCCGGTGCCCGCTCTGGAACCGGTTGGCGTAGGCGTCCAGGCCGGCCTCCAGCGGTTTGGCGTCCCCCACCAGCGGGTAGAGCGCGTTGCCCAGTTGCAGCAGGTTCCACAGGGCGATCTGCGGTTGGGCCCCGAACCGGTACCGGCGGCCCTGCGCATCGGTGGTGTTAGGGGTCCAGTCTGGGTCATAATCCTCGAGCCAACCGTAGGGGCCGTAGTCGATGGTCAGCCCCAAAATCGACATGTTGTCCGTGTTCATCACGCCATGCACAAAGCCCACCCGCATCCAGTGGACGATCATGTCGGCCGTGCGCGCGCACACCTCGTGGAACAGGGCGGTGTACGCCTCGGGAGATGGTTCCCCCAGATGGGGAAAATCACTGCGCAGCGTGAAATCAGTCAACTGCTTGAGCAGGTTGTACTCTTGCCGCGCGGCGAAGATCTGGAAATTCCCGAAGCGGGCGAACGAGGGGGCCACCCGGCAAACCACAGCGCCCGGCTCATGCCTGGGGTTGCCATCGTAAAACATGTCGCGCACCACGCTCTCGCCAGTGCTGACCAGGCTGAGCGCCCGCGTGGTGGGCACGCCCAGATGGTGCATCGCCTCGCTGCATAAAAACTCACGCACGCTGGAGCGAAGCACCGCCAGCCCATCCGCCGTGCGGGAATAGGGTGTGGGGCCGGCGCCCTTCAACTGCAGCGTCCAGTGCTCGCCCTTGCGGTTGACCACCTCACCCAAGTTGATGGCCCGTCCATCCCCCAGTTGCCCGGCCCAATTGCCGAACTGGTGGCCGCCATAGCACATGGCGAACGGATCCATCCCCTCCAGCAAGCGGTTGCCACCCATCACATCGGCAAGCGCCTGCTCATTGTCAGGAGTGATCTCCAGGTCTAACGACTCCGCCACCTCGCGGGAATAGGCCACCAGTTCCGGTTTGGTCACCGGCGTGGGGTTCACGCGTGACCAGCACGCCCCCCGCACCTGACGGCGCAGGTTGCGGGTATCGGGATCACCGGGCAAATCCCGCGTGAACCGGTTGGTGAAACGCAGCGATTCAAGGCCGGCCATGGTTCTTCCTGACAGGGATACGGTTCAGCTCGGCGTGAACAGGTTCACGGGTCCGTGGCCCTTGCCCAAGCCTGGGTTGGTGGCAATGGCCCGGTGGACAAAATCCTTGGCACCCCGCACCGCCTCCTCCACGCTTTGCCCTTTGGCCAGACGGGCTGTGATGGAGGCCGACAACACGCAGCCAGTGCCATGCGTGTGCGGCGTGTCCACGCGCCTGGCAGGCAGGTGAACCAGTTTCCCTTGGGCTAGCAGCACATCCACCGCCTGGCCTTCCAGATGGCCGCCCTTCACCAGAACATGGCGGGCACCCAGGTCGGCCAGGGCCTGGGCCGCAGCTTCCATCTCCGCCACGGTGCCGACAGGTCGCCCGGTCAACCGGGCCGCCTCATTCAGGTTCGGTGTCAGCAAAAAGGCATGGGGCAGCAGATGCCGCATGAAGCAATCAATCGCGTCGGGATCGATGAGCGGCAGGCCGTGCTTGCTCACCATCACCGGGTCGATCACCAGCGGGAAAGTAAAACCCCTGGCCCTTTGCCCAATCGCCTCAATGATTGCTGCATTGCCAAGGGCCCCGGTCTTCGCGGCCCGGGGAGGGATGTCCGTGAGCACAGCATCCAGTTGAGCCAGCACCATGTCGGCCGGCAGGCATTCCACCGCGTCCACCGTGACGGTGTTTTGCACCGTCAACAGCGTGACCACGCTGGCTCCGTAGACACCATGCTGATGAAACGCCTTCAGATCAGCCTGCAGCCCGGCGCCACCCGATGGATCGGACCCGGCGATGGTGAGGGCGACCGGATAGTTCTGCGGATTTTCAGCCATGCAACCCACGCACCTTCAGGATGGAAAAGCCCTGAATGCATGGTAGCGAAAGCACGGGGGGCATTTCAGCCCTAGGCAACCCGACTGCTATCCGTCCCGGCCTTGTTACTTCGGCAACCAGATCACCGGCAGATCCAGCTTTTTGCCCAAGCCGTTCAGCTTGGCCATCTCCTCAGTCACCACCTTGGTGAATTCGGCGGTCAGTTGGATCTGCTCCTTGTCCAGTTCCGCCATGAGCTCACGCATCCCCTGCGTGGGTGCGCCATCGCCATCAATCACCTGCCCGTACAGCCATACCAGTTGGCTGTACAATTTCGCGCCCCCTCGCATCGCCAGGATGTCGTAGCTCACCCGGGCGGTGGGGTTGTGCAGCTTTTTCTCCAGCGCGTCGAGCCTGGTAGAAAGTGCCTTGGCCAGACCCACCCATTCCTTGGCGGCAGCCTCATCCTTTTGCAAGTCCACCTGCAGTTCCAGTTGCCGGTGCACCTTGCGCAGCCGGATCACCGTGTCGGACAGCGCGCTGATCGCGTCGCGCACCTTCAGGGAGAACTGCTCCTGCTCGCGCAATTCAGCCAGCAGTGACGCCGGGGTGATCCCGTCCCATTTGCCAGCCAGCAGGGTTTGACCGGGTTGCATCAGCCGGGGGTCGGCCCAAACCTGGAATGCGCCCTCTGCCTTTTGCCCATCCACTGTCAGCACCACTTTGTAGGTGCCCGGGCAGACAGGGGCGCCGGCCGCCGGGCTGCCCATGTCGGCCAAGGCCTTGGGAATGATACGGGCGGGGCTGTGGCACAGATCCCAAGTGAAGCGGTTGATCCCTTCCGAATCAGGCACCTCGGGATGGTCCACCTCCGGGTATTCGGAGGCCTCGTCCGGTTTTTTCTTCCGGTGTTTCGCCCCGTCGAAGAACGCCACCCGTTTGCCGGCCGCGTCCAGAATCTCCAGGGTGGGCTTCGCCTTCGGCTTGGACTTCAGGTGGTACTGGATCACCGCCCCCTGCGCGGGGTTCTGCCCCATGCCGATCTCCTGGCCGTGGCTCACCGTGCCAGATTGTCGCCACCGCACCGCCGGACGGATTGGATACAGGTGGGCGTGCTTCTCGGCGTGCTCGTCCTTCCATTCCCTGAGCGGGCTGATGTCATCCAGAATCCAGATCGACCGGCCATTGGTACCCACCACCAGGTCACCCTGATGCACCTGCAGGTCATGCACCGCCACGGTGGGCATGTTCAGCCGCAACGGCTCGAAGCTGTCCCCGCCGTCGGCGCTGAACACCACGCCCCGCTCGGTGCCCACAAAAACCAGATCCTTTCTCACAGGGTCTTCCCGCACCACATGCAGGTAGACCGCGGGGTCCAGCCCGTCCTCCAAACGCATCCAGGTGGCGCCGAAATCGGTGGTTTTCCACAGGTATGGCTTGTAGTTGTCCAGCCGGTGGGCATCCACCACCAGCCAAGCCGTTCCGGCATCGTGGGCCGAAGGCTCGATGCAGCTCACGGTTCCCCAGTCGGGCAGATCCGGGATGTTTTTCGTCAGGTTGGTCCAGGTCTTGCCATCATCTCGTGACAGGTGCACCAGCCCGTCATCGGTGCCCGCCCACAGCAGTCCCTTCTGCTTGGGCGATTCGGCCAAGGCGAAGATGGTGCCATAGAACTCGGCTGTGGTGTTGTCGCCGGTGATCGGCCCGCCCGACCACTTCATTTTCGACCGGTCGTTGCGGCTCAGGTCGGGGCTCACCTGCTCCCAGTTCTGACCGTTGTTGGTGGTGCGGAACAGGTGGTTGCCGGCATGATAAACCACCTTGGGATCATGCTTTGAAATGACGATCGGCGCGGTCCACTGGAAGCGGATGCGCAGATCCTCGGCCCCGTGGCCCGAAGCGTTGTACGGGTAGATGCTGATGTTGCGGGCCTGCTTGGTGCGGTGGTCGTACCGGGTGATGATGCCGGCATATTCGCCCGCATAGACCACATCTGGATCGGTGGGATGGGGGATGCTGAAGCCGGTCTCCCCTCCACCCACCCCGTGCCAGTCGGCCAGGGGGATGCCCATGTAGCGCAGCGAATTGGATGGCCCCGAGGCGGTGCCCTGATCCTGCATGTTGCCCATCACCCGGTAGGGGAACCGGTTGTCGCAGGCCACATGGTAGAACTGGGCGATCGGCAGCGCCGGGGCGTTCCAGCTTTTGCCACCATCGGTGCTGATGTCCACGCCGCCATCGTTGGCGTCGATCATGCGGCGGGGATTTTTCGGATCGATCCACAGATCATGGTGGTCGCCGTGGTGCGGTCCATCCACCTTCTGGAAGGTCTTTCCGCCATCGATGCTCTTCAACAGCGGAACCTGCGGTGCCCAGACAATGTCGGCGTTGGTGGGGTCAACCGTCAGCGTGTTGTAGTACCAGGCCCTCTGGCGGATCACCCGCTCGTCATTCACTTTGCTCCACGAACCGCCGCCATCGTCCGAGCGGAACAGGCCACCTTTCTCCGCCTCGATCAGCGCGTACACGCGTGAGCCATCGGAAGGGGCAACCGCCACACCCACCCTACCCCACGGGCCTGGCGGAAGGCTTTCCTCGTCGGGAGCCGAAGTGGCGGCCGCCTTTTTCTTTTTTGGCTTGGCACCAGGGCCGACCTTGTCCCAACTGTCACCCCCATCATGGGAGACATACAAGCCGGAGCCGGGGCCACCCGAGGTGAGTTCCCACGGTTGGCGCCGTGTCTGCCAAAACCCGGCGTAAAGCGTGCGCGGGTTGGTCGGATCAAAACAGACATCGCTGGCCCCGGTGTCGTTGTCGACAAACAACACCTTCGACCAGGTGGATCCACCATCGGTGGTGCGATAGATTCCCCGTTCGCTGTTGGGGCCGAAGGCATGGCCCAGCACCGCCGCGAAGGCGATGTCGGCATTGGCCGGATGCACCGCCATGGTGCCTATATGCCCCACCTGTTTCCACACATGCTTCCATGACTTGCCGGCGTCGGTGGATTTGAAAATCCCGGCACCCGCCGCCACATTGCCGCGGATGTTGGCCTCGCCGGT
>DKBS01000160.1:20651-21099 GCA_002451275.1 Planctomycetaceae bacterium UBA6894
TGCCGCGGATGTTGGCCTCGCCGGTGCCCACATAGATAACATTGGGGTCGGAGTTGGCGACTGCGATGGAGCCGATGGAGGAGACCGGCTGGTCGTCGAAGATGGGCTTGAAGCTCACGCCGCCATCGTTCGATTTCCACACTCCGCCGGCGGAGGTGGCCGCATAGTAGGTGAGCGGATCCCCTGAAACGCCGCATACCCTGGACACCCGTCCGCCCGCGGCCGGACCGATGTTGCGGTAGGCCATCCGTTCAAACTGCTTGGGGGCCTTGGAAGGGGTATCACCCTCCTGATGCGGCAACAAAAGGGCTGAAACGATCAAAAACGCGGTATTCATGGCCAAACCCCCCGATACAACAGCGATGCCTTGATGCTAACGACAAAACATCGAGACTTTTGTCCCGGTCAAGCAGGCGCTTTGCGTGGTCTTTTGAGACGGTGACAATTC
>DKBS01000092.1:0-6225 GCA_002451275.1 Planctomycetaceae bacterium UBA6894
AAATTCGTTTGCCTGACCAATTTGGTACTGCATCAAGTATGCATCTTCCCCCGAATCTTCGAAGTAAGAGCGCAGCACCTTGAGGGCTTTGAAGCCCTGGCGGCTGAAAAACATCTGCGCCGCCAGGTTGGTTTCGCGAATCTCCAGCGTCACCTTGGTTCGCCGATGGCTGGAAAGCTTCGCCAGCAACTTTGCAATCATTTGCAATCCGATACCCTTGCGGCGATATTCCGCCATCACTGCAAAATCGAGAATGTGCAGCCGGTTCTTGTGCAGTTCATACACCATGAACCCGGCAATCCGTTCCCCGTGCTCGGCAACCATGCCGATGCAGTTCCGCTGGCGGAGGCAGCGTAGGAAATCCTCCTCGCTCCAGGGATTCTCGAAGCTGCCATCCTCGATACCCAAGACCTCGGGCATGTCGCGACGGATCATCCAGCGAATGTGTACACGCAGGGATTTCCCCACTTCACAGGCCTGACTTTCCTGCCCGCTTTCCCCCTGCCACACCCGGGCGGTGGTCCATTCGCCTTGCTGTTCACCCAACCGCTCGCGCAGCCGGCCACCCGTCTGGTTGCCCGCCGAGTTGTTCATTTCTTCCATCACCGGCATCCCCCGAAGATTTCGCCTGTAAGATTCCCCGGGCACACCTGCCGCCCCCCGGCGAAAAGCGCGCCCACGCTACGCGTGTCAAGCCATGCCCTGCCTCCTGTTTTCATTCTGTTTTCCCTGATCACTTGGATTCCCTGCCGGCTCATTCGCCCAGCCTGTATTTGCCGCGGTAACGCTCAGCCGGATATTTCTTCTCGTTTTTCACCATTTTGCGGGCCATGACCGCGGCGAGATCGATGCCGCAGGCGTTGCACAGGGCCATCAGCGCCCCGGCCACATCCGCCACCTCGTCCTCCACCGCCTCGCGCCGGGCCGGATCCCTGAGGATCTCCAGGCTTTCCGGGCCGCTTGTCCACATGAAGGGCTCCAGCAGTTCGCCGCTCTCCGCGGCGACCGCCATCGCCAGGTTTTTCGGGAAATGGAACTGAGACCAGTCACGCTCGTCGACGAATCGCCTCCAGGCGACCCGCAACTCGCCCACGGTGGTGCGTTCATCCGCCCATGCCGCGCGCCCGTCAGCGTTGTCCACCGGATTGCTCACGCCCAATCCCGCCCTTCCAGCCCCCGCCTGGGGGCGCTTGTGTTCCGGCCGACCACGCGGCGACCAAGAACGGGGGCGGGCCATATCTATGCGGCCAAGATCGTGTCAATTGCGTTTGTGGGGATTCGCCAAGGTTGGGGGCGTGGCGGGAAAACAGGATCCAAAACTGACGGTTTCAGCGTACAAAAAATAAAAAAACGCGCCGTTTTCACGGCGCGGGCGTGGAACATGCGTGGAACACAGCGAACCTCCGTCGTTCTCACCCGGAGGCAGCCTGATCTCCCCCCAGTTGGAGCAGGTGCCCCAGCTTGTCTTTTTTGGTGCGCAGGTAGCGGGCATTGCACTGGTTGGCCGGCAACTCAATGGGCACCCGCTCCACGATGCTCAGGCCATAGGACTCCAGACCCACCACCTTCCTGGGGTTGTTGGTCAGGAGGCGGATGCGCCGAATGCCCAGTTCGGCAAGGATCTGGGCGCCAATCCCGTACTGGCGCAGGTCGGGGGCGAAACCCAAGGCCTGATTCGCCTCCACGGTGTCGAGCCCCTGCTCCTGCTGGAGCTTGTAGGCCTCCAGTTTTTTGAGCAGGCCGATCCCCCTGCCCTCTTGCCGCATGTAGAGAATCACCCCGGCGCCGGCCTCCACCACTTTGCGCATCGAGTACTCAAGCTGGCTGCCACAGTCGCACAATTGGCTGGAAAAGATGTCACCCGTCAGGCACTGGCTATGAATGCGCACCAACACCGGCTCTTCCCGGGTTTCCACCACCCCGTTCACCTCATGGCCTAAGCCCCCGTAACAAAGGGCCAGGTGCGGCTCGGCATCCACCATGGAGGTGAAGGGGATCAGATTGAACTCGCCAAAATCCGTCGGCAAGGCCACCTGCAATTCCCTACGGACCAAACGCTCCTTGGCCCGACGGAACTTGATCAGGTCGGCGATGGTGCACATTTTCAGGCCGTGCTTCCTGCAGAACTCGCGCAGGTCCGGAACCCGCGCCATGGTTCCGTCCTCATTGCAGATCTCGCAGATAACGGCGGCCGGCTTCAAACCGGCCAATCGCGCCAGATCCACACTCCCTTCAGTGTGGCCGGCCCGCACCAAAACCCCCCCGTCGCGGGCGCGCAATCCCGGCACATGGCCCTTTCCCCGCACGAGGTCCGCCGGTTTTGTCCGGTCATCAATGGCCACCTGCACCGTGCGCACCCGGTCCGCGGCAGAAATCCCGGTGGTGATCCCGTAACGGGCATCGATGCAGGGGGTGAACGGGGTGGTTTGCGCATCCGCCGGGGAGGCTGGAACCAGATCAAGGCCCAAGCGGTCACAGATCGCCCCATCCATGGCCAGGCAGACCAAACCACAGGCTTGCCGCATCATGAAGTTGATGGTTTCGGGGGTGGCCTTGTCGGCGGCCAGGACCAGGTCGCCCTCGTTTTCCCGATTGGGGTCATCCACCAGGACGATCAGTTTGCCTGCGCGCAAGTCCTCAAGGGCTTCCTCAATACTGCAGAACCCCTCAGGAACGTTTTCCCCAGGCATGCCGATCTCCAGCTGCATCTTGTGTTCAAACGCCCTGCCGATTGCCTGAAAACCCAGGCTTGGGGCATCGTTTTCTTCCGGTCATTCCGATCCAACTGCTTCCATTGTAAGCGGTCGGGTTCCCAGCAGGGTTGAAGGCCATCCCTTCGCTCCCCATATTGAGAAGATACTTCGACGAGATTTCCCGGCCCACGCAGCCCCATGGCCGTGCTTTCCAGTGTCCCCCCATTCAAGCGCAAAGGTTTTCTAGCATGAGCAATCCGAAGTTTGGTGTTTGGCTGGTGGGTGGTTGTGGTGGGGTGGGATCCACGGCGGCTCTTGGGCTGGCAGCCTTGGCCCGCAACCTGACCGACAGCACCAGCCTCGTGACGGAACTGCCCCTGTTCCAGGGACTCCCTTTGCCCAAGGCGGCGGAATTTGTTGTGGGCGGACACGAGATCCGCAAGGCAACCCTGTGGGATGCCGTGAACGAGATGCACGAACGAGCCAATGTGTTCACCCATTCGTTGCTGTCCGGCTGCAAGGACCAATTGGTGGAATGGCAGAAGAATTTCCGCCCGGGAACCGTCATCGCCAGCGGATCCACCATCGCGAAACTGGCTGATCGTCCGGAGGTGTTCGCCGCGGAATCCCCCCGGGCCGCAGCCGAACGCATCAAGTCGGATTTGGCCGAATTCAAAAAGCGGCACAATCTCGACCGGGTTGTGGTGGCCCATGTCGCCTCCACGGAGCCCCCGTTCAATCTGGGAGCCGAGCATCAATCCTGGGCCGCCCTGGAAAAGGCGCTGCAGGATGGCGAGCGCAAGGACCTGCTCCCCGCCAGTTCTCTCTACGCCTTGGCCGCTTTGGAAATGGGGCTGGCCTATGTGAACTTCACCCCCTCCACCGGTGCTTCCATCCCGGGGCTGCTCGAACTGGCGGAAAAGACAGGCAGCGTGGTTTCCGGGAAAGACGGCAAAACCGGCGAGACCCTGATGAAAACGGTCCTCGCCCCCATGTTCGCCCACCGCAACTGGCGGATCCTCAGTTGGGTGGGGCACAACATCTTCGGCAACCGCGATGGCGTGGTGCTGGACGATCCGGCCAACAAGGCCGCGAAAGTCCGGGACAAGGATGCTGTCATTCCCAACATCGTGGGCTACAAGCCAAGCACCCTGGTCAGCATCGAGTACATACCCAGCATGGATGACTGGAAGACCGCCTGGAACCATATCCACTTCCAGGGGTTCCTCGGCACCAAGATGATTCTCCAGTTCATTTGGCAGGGGTGCGACAGCATTCTGGCTGCCCCGCTGGTGATCGACCTGATTCGCCTGTCCATCCTCGCGCAGTCGCGCGGCGAAAAGGGCGTGCTTTCGCAACTGGCCTGTTTCTACAAGGCTCCCATGGGCACTCCCGTCAACGATTTCTTCGAGCAGTTCGACACCCTCAAAGCCTATGTGGAAGGATGCAGGGGCAAGTAGCCCCTCCGCCCCTCCCCGCCCACTCCAACGCCCGGAAAGTGAATCCCACCATGCGACTGGCATTCAGCACCAACGCTTACCTGAACCACACCTTCGAGGATGCCGTGACCCGTTTGGCGGCGATGGGCTACGAGGGCGTGGAAGTGATGGCCGATGTGCCCCACGCCTGGCCGGCTTACATGCTGCCTTCCCAGGTCAAGGCGCTGCGCGACACCCTGGAGCGCAACAGGTTGTCCATCAGCAATGTGAACGCCTTCATGATGCACGCGGTCGATGATCCGCGGCAAAAGTATTGGCACCCCAGTTGGATTGAGCCCGACCAGCACTACCGTCTGCTGCGTGCCCGCCACACCATGAAGGCCCTGACCATGGCGGCCGAACTGGGGGCAAAATGCATCACCACCGAGCCGGGCGGCCCGGTGGGGCCCGGTGAAAGCTGGAAGGCCGGCCTGGACCTGTTTGTTGAGACCATCAAGCCTGTGCTCGAGCATGCGGAAAAGGAAAAAGTCTTGCTGCTGGTCGAGCCGGAACCGGGCCTGCTGATCGAAACCGCCGAACAGGCCCTCGAGTTCATGGGCCGCTTCGACTCTCCCTGGCTCGGCTTGAATTTTGACATCGGTCACAGTTACTGCGTGGGCGAGGATCCCGCCAGGGTGGTGCCCATGCTCGCACGCCACATCCGACATGTGCACCTGGAAGACATCGCCTCGAGCCGTTTGCACCAGCACCTGCTTCCCGGCGAGGGTGCCATCGACTTCGCCTCGGTGCTGAAGGCCCTGAAATCCGGCGGATACAACGGGTGGGTCACCATCGAGCTGTACCCCTACATTGAAAATCCTGACACGGTGGCCCGCCTGGCCCGCGAACGCGTCCTGCCCATCCTGGAATCGGTGGAAAAGGGCGTATGAGCCCGAAGGATTGGGCCCGGCTGGTCCGTCTGCCCAACCTGCCCACGCCTTTGGCCGATATCGGCTTGGGGTTATCAGCCTCGCTCGCCCTTGGGCAAAGGGTTACCCCCGTCGCGGTTCTGCTGGTGGCGGCTGGATCGGTGTGCCTCTATGCGGCGGGCATGGTGCTCAATGACTGGTGCGATCACCACGAGGACGCCCTGACCCGACCGGAACGCCCCATCCCCTCCGGCGTGATCCAGGCCCCCACCGCCCTGCTCGCCGGCCTGGCTCTTCTGGTCCTTGGAGTCTTGTTTCCCGGCCTCACCGTGCTGGTTTCTGACATTCGCCCCAACCCGGGTGCGATCGCCACATGCCTGGCGGGACTGATCCTGGTGTACGACGCATGGGCCAAACACACACCCCTCGGTCCCTTGGCTATGGGGGCCTGCAGGGGCATGAACGTGTTGCTCGGAGCCTCCGCCGGTGGATTCTCATTGCCTGCGGATTTTTCGGTTTTGCTGCTTCCCGCCGCTGCGGCAACTCTCTACATCGCCGGGGTCACCTGGTTTGCCCGTACGGAAGAAAAAACCAGCAACCCCCTGCACTTGCGGGCAGCCACCCTGGTGATCGGGACAGGTTTGGCCCTGGCCGCATGCACACCGTTTTTCATACCCGCTGGGTTTGAAAAACCTGCCGGGCTGCTGTTGTCCGTTGGCTTGATGGGATTGTTGCTGTGGATGCTCCTCCCCAAACTTCTCCGGGCCAATCGCGAAAGGACCCCCCGGAGCGTGCAGTCGGCAGTGGGCTGGATGATTGCGCTGTACATCCCTCTGCAAGCATCACAAGCCACGGGCCTGGTGGGCCCCTGGGGCTTGCTCATCCTTCCTCTATTTGGCCTGGTGCTTCTCCTGCGCCGGTGGCGGTGGCTCAAGGCCACCTGATCCGGTTACACTGGCATCTCCCCAGAAAAACGGAGTGCCGCCATGATCCGATTGGGCCTGCTCGATTTCGATACCTCCCATGTGGTGGCTTTTTCGCAGCGACTGAACCACCAGGGCGTCCCGCAGGCCCAGTGGGTGGAGGGTGCCCGGGTGGTGATCGGCTGCCCTGGGCAGTCGGAACTGGCACCCCAGCGCATCCCCGGTTACGTCGAGGAAATCAAAAAGCTTGGCATTCCGCTGG
>DKBS01000092.1:6467-8762 GCA_002451275.1 Planctomycetaceae bacterium UBA6894
ATCAAAAAGCTTGGCATTCCGCTGGTTGAAAAGCCGACCGACATGATCGGCAAAATCGACGGACTGTTGCTTTGCTCCCTGGAGGGCGGCGTCCATCTGGAGCGGGCTATTCCTTTCCTCGAAAAGGGAATTCCACTTTTCATCGACAAACCCTTCACCTGCGGACGCAAGGATGCCTTGGCCCTTGCCGAAATCTCCAGGAAACACAACACCCCGGTCTTCTCCAGTTCCAGCCTCCGCTACGCCGAGGAGGTGGTGCGATTGCTGGCCGATACGCCGCCGGAAGAGCGGGTGGGAGCAGCAACCTGGGGCCCTGCCAGCCTCTCGGAAATGCCGGGCAAAAACCCGGGGCTTTTCCACTACGGCATCCATGCCGCGGAAATGCTGTACGCGCTGATGGGCCCCGGCTGCGTGCGGGTTCAGGCCATCCACCAGAATGAAACCGATCAGGTGACCGGCATCTGGTCAGACGGACGAATCGGCACCCTGCGCGGGCTGCGCACCGGCAATCAGGGCTTCGGCCTCACCCTCTTCGGCAAAAAGGCGATCAAATCCCAGGGAGTGGGCACCGGCACCATCTACCGTGAACTCCTCAAGAAAATGGTGATCTTCTTCCAAACCAAAAAGGCCCCTGTGGATCTCGCCGAAACGGTGGAACTGATGGCCTTCCTGGAAGCGGCCAACAGCAGCGCCGCCAACCACGGCACCGTGGTGGAATTACCCAAATGAGCCCGTTCCCTGGCTTCTCTTGGCTGCCTTTGGCCCTTGTTTTGGCCCAGGCCCAGGCCCCGGTCCCTGTGCCCATTCAGCCGGAAACCTGGAAACTGGAAGTCGTCCACCGCAAGCCGCCCTACCTGCCCCTGGAGGGCCTAGTGGTCCGTCAGGACCAATCCGGTATCGAATTGCGTCAGGTCATCCGGAAGCCGGGCCGCCCAACCTTCATCATCACCGTGAACATTCCCGAGGATCAGATAGACCGGGTCGAATTGCTCGATTCGGAGGAACGCGGCCAACTACTCCGCAGGCTCGACCAGATCCTGGCGGAACGGGCCAAGCGATTTGCCCGTCTGAAACTGCTCGACAAGCCACACCCCATGGGTGCGGAACAGATTGAACCCCCGCAGGGACTGACAAAAGCGGATTGGCCGACCGACAAACCCGGAACCAACCGCGCCTGGAAATCCAGCGGCCAGCGTTTCAACCTGCTCACCACCGCTCGTGTCGAGATCGCCGAGCTGTGCGCGCTTCAGCTCGACCAGGTTTTCACCGCGTTTGAACGGCTGCTGCCGCCCAGGCAGGAGGCCGGGCCGGTCACCATCTGGGTCACCTCATCGGTGGAGGAATGGCAGGCGCTGTGCAAGGCCCGCGGCCGCGCCGTGCTCAATCCCGCCTGGTGCGACCCGGTGACGGGCGAGGTCGGCCTGGCCACGGACCTGACACGGTTGGACGCGCGCATGGACAAGCTGCGCGCCCTCCATGCGAGCCAGTTGCAGGAATTGCAAAACCGTGCGGACGAACTGCGCAAGGCGTACGGTGGCAAACTTCCGCCGGAGCTGCAGAAACCATTCGACCAGTCACTCAGGTCCCTGCGCGAGACAGCCGGCGCAAACGAGCGGGTGCTCCGCCAGGAGCGCGACAGGCTTTTCGCCCGCATGAACCATGAGGTGTTCCACGCATACCTGGCGCGCTTCGTGCTCAGGCCAGGCTCCGGCGGTGTGCCGCCCTGGCTGAACGAGGGGCTCGCCCAGGTTTTTGAGGCCGCGCTGGTGGAAGCGGGCGACCTGCGGGCGGATAACGCGGACCCCGAACGGGTGAAAAAATTCCGGGCCGATATCCAGGCCGGCAACGATCTGCCTTTGACGGAGCTTCTGGTACTGCCCGCCAGTCGTTTCCATGTCACCGGGGCGGCGGATGAGGAAAACAGCCGGCGCGCCTACCTTGCCTCGTGGGCGCTTTGCTCGTGGCTGGTCTTGGAGAAAGGGCGACTCCGTCTGGAGGATATCGACAAGATCACCCTGCCGGAAGGTGGCAAGGTGGATGCCTTGCGACAATTCGAACAGGTCTTCGGGATGAACCTGGCCGAGGCCCAAAACCAACTGAGGGACATTTACCGCAAGGGCGCGCCCGGACAATTAAAAGCCATTCCAAACCCACCCGTCGGGAAGGCGCCGCAACCCTGAACCGGCCCCTCCCCTATCATGAGGCCAGATGGATTCGTTCAGGGAGCTGCATGTCGATGCCTGGAAATCTGAAGGTCAACGAATTTGAGCACTGGAGACAATCGGGCAAACCGAT
>DKBS01000092.1:9037-10901 GCA_002451275.1 Planctomycetaceae bacterium UBA6894
CTGCTGGTGGATGTGCGCACCCCTGAGGAACACGCCATCGCCAAACTCCCCGACAGCCTGCTGATCCCTCTCTCCGACCTGGCAGCGGATATCGACAAAATCCAGCCCCCACCCGGCGCCGAATTAGTCATCTACTGCCATCATGGCGTACGCAGCTGGCATGCTGCGGTATATCTCGAGCAAGCCGGATTTGAGCGAGTTCATTCCCTTTCGGGCGGCATTGACGCCTACAGCCAATCCGTTGATCCCTCGGTCCCCCGTTATTGAGCCGCTCCATGGCAGAAACCAACCCTGGTCAAAATGCCGCCCTCGCGGAAAACCTGAGTCATTTTGATGCTACAGGCGCAAGTCGCATGGTGGACGTGGGTGAAAAGCAGATCACCCAGCGCCGCGCAAAGGCCACTGGAAGGGTTCGGATGGCGCCGGAAACGCTGACCCGGGTGCTCAACAAAGGATTCGCCAAGGGAGATGTGCTCGAAGTTGCCCGTTTGGCGGGGATTCAGGCCGCCAAACGCACCTGGGAATTGATTCCGCTGTGCCATCTGCTCCCCTTGGACGGGGTGCGGATCGAATTCACCCCCAGCCTACCTGATACGCTGGAGATTGCCGCCGAAGTGCGTTGCACCGGCAAAACCGGGGTGGAAATGGAAGCACTTCTGGCGGTAAGTGTGGCTGCCCTGACGATTTACGACATGGCCAAAGCCATTGACCGGGTTATGTTTATCGATCAGGTGCGGTTGGAAGAGAAGAGTGGCGGACGTTCCGGTGATTTCAAACGAATTTGAACTCCCGGGATCCCCCGGCACCACTCCCACCCGCACGGAAATGCCATGGTTGCCATCACCCTTCCAGCCTCTCCCGTCACGCGCCCGGGGGCCCGTGCGGTCATGATCCAAGACTCCTTGGACCTGAAGAATCTCGTGGCGGCCGACCTGGAACTGGTTGAGCTCGCCATCGCGAAGGTGTTGGGCCAGCGCCCCCCCCGCCTCACCGGCATCATCGATCATGTCAGCGAATACCGCGGGAAACGCTTCCGCCCGTTGCTCGCCCTGTTGACTGCCAGGGTGTTGGGATGTGATTCTCCCGGCCGGGTGGATCTGGCCGTGGCCATGGAAATGATGCATACCGCCTCCCTGGTCCATGACGATATCCTCGACAACGCCGAGACCCGCCGCCACATTCCCACCGTCCACAGCCGCTGGGGCAGCCAGTCCGCGGTTTTGCTTGGTGACTACCTGTTCAGCCACGCTTTCGTGCTGGCAGCCCGTGTTGGGGACACCCAGGTCACCCTGGAAGTGGCTGAAACCGCGCGAAAAGTGTGCGAGGGCGAATTGAAGCAGAATCTGGAGGCAGGCAATTGGCTGCTCCCCGAAACGGACTATCTGGACATCATCGAAGGTAAAACGGCTGAGCTAATGGCTGCCTCCTGCCGGCTGATGGGGGTACACGCCCGCGCCAGCGACGCCCAATGCGCCGCTCTGGATGCCTATGGCCGGTCTCTGGGAATGGCTTTCCAGATGGCGGACGATCTGCTGGACCTGGAAGGCGATGAGAACACCACCGGCAAATCGCTCGGAACCGACTTGGAGCAGGGGAAGGTTACTCTCCCCATCATCCACGCCCTCGCCCAGGCAAATGACAGGGACAAGGCCGCTCTGCTGGCCTTGCTGAAAACCAGCGGCTCCAAAAACCGCGCAGCCCTGCGCAGGCCGCTCGAGGCGGCCGGTTCGCTGGCCTACACCCGCCGCAAGGCGGAGGAATATGTGGGCGCGGCCCGCAAGGCATTGGCATCATTGCCGGAAGGTCCTCACCGCCAAGCCCTCCTCAACGCAGCCGACCGAGCCCTGCATCGGGCCTGCTAGCC
>DKBS01000161.1:0-18122 GCA_002451275.1 Planctomycetaceae bacterium UBA6894
GCGACCACCTTTCAGACCCCCGAACCCCCGCCAGCCGCCCCGCCGGTTTCGAAGAAGGTTCTCAAGAAAGCCAAGCAGGCAATCCAGCCCAAAGGCTCGATTTTCTGGCGGCTGTTCAAATTCGCTTCCATCGTGCTGGGAATAATTGTCCTGGTGGCGTTGGTGATCCTCGGCATGCTGGAATCGGGCTACATGTGGCTGGTTCTGGCGGGTGTGCTGCTGGCGGGCTGGTTGGGGCAGGCGGCTTACCGCCGATTCTGGCGCAAGGGAAAATTCCTGACCGCATCCATTTTTGGTGAGGGGGGAGGCACTATCATCGCCACCGAGGTGATCCGCTCCATCGGCACGGTGGGCGCACCCTTCACGCTTGCTGCCATCGTGTGGGTGTTATTGGGTTGCTTCGGCGGCTGCCTGTTCCCCCTGTTCTGGGGCCGGCCTTTTTAAGAGCCTTTTCCAGGCTTGCCTTGGTTTTGTCGCGCCACCAAGTCAGTCGCCTGTGACCGGTTTGAACCGGAATGCCTCGCCACCCAGAAGCTGGTTGGAAGTGACGGTGGGGCTGACATATTTTTCCAGATGCTCAAAGAACAACTCCGTGCCCCGGTGATGCGGGACATGCGGCCAACAGCCGGGGTTGTACATGCTGTCGGTCAGGTCGCGCACCAGCGCCACCTTCTTGCCGTTTTTCGACATCTGCCTCAGGCCGAAGGGCCGGCCGGCCACACACATGTTCACATGCACGCCCACCAGCAGCACATTCTCGATACCGCGGGATTCCAGCAGGTTCCACACCTCCACACCCGAGTCGGTGATGGCGTCCTTGTCCTGGTCGATCGTCAGCATGTCGGTCTGGCGGGTCCACGGGGCGCGCGGGTTCAGGCCCTTGGCCTTCAGTTCGGCGGCCCACCGGGCGTGCTCCACCGGATCATCATCCTCCCCGCCATCGGATTGGTCGATGGGGTATTTCCCCTGCTCTTCGGGGGGAATTTTCGAGCACCATTGTCCAATCTCTTTGGGTAAATTGCCGGCCTTGGGTGCTTCCTGGGCCCGTTTGCGCCCAGGGGTTCCCTCATAGGGCTTCATGCACTCGCTGGGCGCGTGGATGATCAGCATGCCCTTGTCGCGAGCAGCCTTCAAAAAGGCCTCGGCGCGCGGTGCCATCTCCTTCTCGCGCCGTACCGCGTTCAGGCAGTGGTGCAGGTCCCACATGTCGCAGACGATCACCGCCGTCTTTTTCGGATCCCAAGCCACCGGGGTTTCGGCAGGCTTGCCATCCGCGGAACGGCTCTGCAAACGCCAGGTGACGGCGCTGTCCGTTTGGCCCTGGACCATCATCAACATTCCCAGGATCAGCATGGTCAAAACCCCAGATAGATCCAGCGCACTACGGTAAAAGCCACCGGCAACATAAACATGCCGAGGAATAGAACCAAAAGGCCGAAACCGGTTGCCATCATCACACCTATCTCCCGATGGCCAGCAGACGCAGGCACACCGGCATAGGCACCGGGGTCACCGTGCCTTGCGGACCGGGAATCCCGGTGGCCCGGTCGATGGGAAACACCACAATGCTGTCGCCATTCTGGCTACCCACCAGCAACCATTTGCCTGTGGGATCCACGATGAAATTGCGGGGTTCCTTCACCCCTTGCTTGGCTAAGCCCTCCAGTTTCAGCTTCCCGCTTTCACCCACGGACAGCGCGGCGATGCTGTCATGCCGGCGGTTGGACCCGTAGACGAATTTGCCGGTGGGATGCGGCACGACTTCGGCGGTGTAGCTTTCGCCCTGGAAGTCACGGGGCAGGGTGCTGGCCGTGTCAAAATCCTTCAGTTTCCCGGTGGCGGCATCCCACTGCAGGCTGGTGATGGTGTTTTTCAATTCGTTGATCACGCGCACGGTTTTGCCATCGGGGTCGAAGCAGAGGTGCCTGGGTCCGCTGCCCGGCGCGATCTTCGCCTCTCCCGCCGGGGTCAGTTTCGCGGTGGCGGTGTCGATCTTGTAGACATACACCCGATCGGTCCCCAAATCGGCGGCCAGGGCATATTGGCCGCTGGGGTCGATATTGATCGAATGCGCGTGGGCCTTCTCCTGGCGGGCCTTGTTCGGGCCGGTGCCCTCATGCTGGATAAAGCTGGCGATCGGCCCCAATTTTCCATCCGGGTCCAGGGGGAACGACGCGACACTCCCCCCGGAATAGTTGGCCACCAGCACCACCCGGCCCGAGGGGTGGATGCTCACATGGCAGGGTGCCCCACCCTGGGTGGGCTGCTCGGAAACAGGCGTCAACTTGCCGCCGTCACCGATCTTGAACGAGCGAACGCCGCCCCCCAGCTTTGGGCGGTCCACCTCGCCTACAGCCACCAGCACCCGGCGGACCGGATCGATGGCCAGGAAAGAGGGATTCCCCATCTCCGCAGCCAGCTCGGGCTCACCCAACTTTCCAGTGGCATCATCGAAACGGATCTTGTAGATCCCCTTCGATGTTTTGCCGGTGTAGGTGCCTACATACAGGTCATGCTCGGCGGCATTGGCAAAAGATGCCAAAACGAACGATGCCACCGCACACGCGACCCAGCGCCAGGCATTCATGGGGATTTCTCCTTGGATTTGTTTGGACTGCAGCCCGTTAAACCTTATTCCCAGCCGGCCAAGTCCGCCGGTTTCACGCCCTTGGTGTATCCGTTGAAAGCGAACTTGGTTGGCTTGAAGGTGCCGACAATGTCCACGCAGCTATCCGGCGTGATTTTGCCCTCGTTGCCGACAGACCAATACACCGCGTTGACCAGCAGACGGCGGAAAGGTTCGTTGACCAGGTCGGTGGAAGATCCCATGGTGGTGGTGAAAACCTTCCCCTTGGCATCCCCGCCCGGGGCGGTGTAGGTCTTGGTCCAGGCGACCGGCATCATGGGCTCATTCTTCTTGCCGGCAACCGCAGGGGCCTCCGGCTTCATGCCGGCCACCACCTCGCCCAGCAGCAGGGGCTTCGAGTCACCGGGCAGCGGGAGCCGCACCCCGTACACATCCGTGGGACCGAACACAGCCCCGTCCTTCACACCGGTCAGGATCGGGTGATCAGCCACCCCGGGAGCGATGCGCCCCCGGGTCGCCTCGGATCCATGGTTGCCATGGTGGCTGATCCATTTTTCCCCAAGCACCATGCGGCCAAAGCCGCCATCGGCCCAGGCCTTGTCTTCACCGCCCGCCGGGTAGCCATTGCCATACCGGGCGTAGGGATGCTTGCTGTCCATGTTGAAGGCATGCGTGGCGGTCCTGAGCCCGATCACCGGCTTGCCCTTTTTGAGGTACCTATCGATGTGCGCCATCTGCTCAGGCGGCAAGTTGCGGAAGCGGGTGGCGATGACCAGCAGGTCTGCATCCGCCAGGTTTTCCAGCCCGGGAATGTTGTTGTTCACATTCGGGTTGATCTCGCCGGTCTTCGGGTCGATGGCGAACAACACCACGCAGTTGAAACCGTGGTGCTTCGCAAGGATTTTCCCCAACTGCGGCAGCGCTTCCTCCGAGCGGTACTCCTCATCCCCGCTCACCAGCACCACCTTCTTGCCGGAACCGGGTTTGTCCGATCCCTGCCCCGGATAGACCACCCAAGGGTCCGCCCCCAAAACGGCTGCCGCCAGCCCCAACATCATGGCCTTCAACATGTTGCGTCTCCGTGGGGCAATTGCCCGAGCCTCTCGAATGCCCGTGTTCCCGTCTGCCTAGCATCGGGCATGGCACCGGAGCGGGCAAGGGGGGGCTTTTCATTCCAGAACCGCTCCCTGGTCGTACCCAGTAGGAACGGTAGCGATTCACAGAAAAAAAAGCCGGACCCTGATGGGTCCGGCTTTCAATTTTTCAGTTACCTGATCAGTCAGGTAAGCGGGCTCACGCCGCTTCCGCAAAAGTCTGGATCTGGCGGTAGGGGTGCAGCAACACCTCCAGTGCCAGGATGAGACGGTCCGGACCGCGCCCGTCAATCAGTTGACGGCCACAGCGCGCCATCGCCTGGCGCTCCAGCGGGTCGGCCAACAGGTCCACCACCGCCTGCTTGAATGTCTGCGGCTGCAGATTCTGCATCGAGCCCACGCAGTTCGCGGCGCCTTCTTCCTCCAGCCGGCGGGCGGTGGGCCAGTAGGCCTCATCCTGCACCACCAGCAACTGGGGCACGCCGATGCAGGCCAGTTCCAGCGACCAGGCCGTACCGCTGGTGATGGCGGCGTGGCAGCGCACCAGTTTCTGGCCCACCTCGTTGGTCTCGGTGGCGATCTCCAGCCGGCCGGCACCGATGCCGTCCTCGGTCATGGCGCGGAGCGTTTCAAGGCCGCGGTGATGCGCGCGGCCCACCACATCCACCTTCTCCACGCCGGGTGTTTCCAGCAGCAGCTTCACAACCTCGGTGGTGAAGCCTTCGGGATCGTGCTCCGAAAGCGCCACAGCCACCCGGAAGGGCGACTGGGGCTCCTGCGAACGCAAGGGCCGAAGGCGACGGATTTCACTGCGCACCAGGGCATAGCGCTCGCCCAGAAGCAACTGAGTTCGGTCGCCATGGTCATACGACTCGCGGGAGGGGCCCAGGAGGGGATTGACCACCAGACGGCTGGGGAAATGGTGGGCGGCGTAATGATCCATGGTCACCACCAGCGGGGCCGCCTTGGCCAGGCGGGCCAGGTAGTCCTCGTCGGCGTTTGGGGAATCCACCACCACAGCGGCGGGGGAAAGCCTGCGGATCTCGCGCAGGGTCTCCTCGAGGTCCTCCTTGGTTCCGATGGCCGACTCGGCCTCCATGAACTCGTTGCCGCCGCGCTTGAGCGGCAGGATCATCGAACCCGGGTCCAGTCGGGACAAAAAGTAGGCGGTGCGGCGGCGGCGCTGGAGAGCCGCGGCGAAAACATGGCACCGTGAAATCTGCTCGTAACCTTGCTCGGGATCAGCATCGACGCGGAAAAGAACGGGGGATCGGCTCATTTCTTGATCGCTTCCATGAGTTGAGGAATGAGGTCCTTTGGGGAAACAACGCGCCGGCCTCTGCGTTCCGGCGGCTTTCCCCGCACCCGCCACGTCCATGCGGCGGATGGTGTCGCGTTGGTTTTTCTCGAGGAACTGGGTGTCAGTCGGCCGTGATGGCCCTCCGCAAACTGAAACCAAATCCCCTGTTCACGCGGCGGTCGGACCACGGATCTCGAAGCGCATCTCGGTGATGTGTCGACTGCATGCAAAAAAAGCCTTGACCTCCGGGCGGAGGAAGGGCATTGGGGCGAAGTCTCCCCATTGCCCGCTGCAAGCGGGGCATCATGTGTCGTCTCTCCACAAGGCCATCCTTGGCCTCCAGCAGGCGGTTCCGGCGCCGGCTGGTTCAAGGGATCCGAAAAAACCCGCCACCACCCGCACGCACCGGGTGAAAATGTCGCGGAATCCCTCGGACGGTGAAGAGTCTAGAACAACCCACTTCGCAAAAAAAAGCGCACTTTTTCACGGATTTTTCACACGCAGGGCCACCTGCGGTGGTCCAACTGTACTACTACTGCCCCCGCACCAGCACACACCCACGTACGGAGTGGCTTGTCCCGCACACGCACTGCACCGTGCCAGTGCACCGGGCGGCATAAATCCCCAAAAAAATAATTTTCCCCCACCCGTGCCCCCCCAAACCCAACCCGGAACGGGCGTTGGGACATCCGGGGGCCCGATGGGCAGGTAATTTTTTCAAAAAGTTGACCTCCTCCCCGCAAACCGGCCTCTGGTAGGCTCTTGCCCGGGAAAAATTTTCAGGCCAAAACGGGACGCGAATCCCACTGGTTTTCCTGAAAAACTGCCTGCGGACAAGGAGGTCCAGCGTGGCGCGCGGTTGGCGAATCCAACACAAGCTGCTTTTGGGCGTGGTCCTCACGGTCTGCGTTCTGGGATTGGTGTTGGCAGGCACCCTGCGCGGCCTGTGGTCCTATTACCAAACCGTCAACGATGTGCGCGGCAAACTGGGCGAACTGAAGTCCGCTGAGCAATTGCGCGGAGCATTGGCCCGGCTGGTCAGCCCCAACAGCATGACCCGGTTGGCTGACGCGCCCGACCGCCTGCTGGAACCCCTGAACCAGGCGAAAACCCGCCTCCGCGAATACTCGACCGAGCTCGACGAACTGGCCTCCGGCAGTCCGGACCCCCGTGACCTGGTGCTGGAGCGCGAACTGGCCGGGGCCCTGAATAAAGACTTACAGGCTCTGGAAATCGCCTTGAACACCCTGCTCGCTCCCCGGCTGCAAACCCCGGGCGAACCCTCCGGGCGCGACGCCTACATCGTCGCCGCGCAAGCGATCTGCGAGCGCCTCGACCGCGACAGCCGCGACCTGCGCGACAAGATCCACGAGGATCTCGACCGCCACATCAACGTCTCACGCCGCAATTACCAGGTCAGCCTCTGGATCATCGTGCCAGCCAGCACCATCGGCCTGTTGCTGATGATGGGCCTCATGCGCGCCTTTTACGGCTGGGTTTTCAATCCCATCCGCGATCTCCGCGAGGGGGTCTCACGCATCGGCGAGGGGCACCTCGATGTGCGCGTGAAGGTGGACAGCGGCGACGAGATGGAGGAGCTTGCCAGCGCCTTCAACGCCATGATGGCCCGCCTGCAGGAACACTCCACCGGGCTGGAGCGCCAGGTGGCCGAGCGGAGCCGCCAACTGGTGCGCAGCGAACGCCTTGCCAGTGTCGGTTTCCTGGCGGCGGGAGTGGCGCACGAGATCAACAACCCGCTCGCGAGCATCGCCTTCTGCGCCGAGGCCCTCGAGTCCCGGCTGAGGCAGCGTCAGGCCAAGGGCCCCGGCCCCGATGACGCCGAGATCTTCAGCCGCTATCTGGCGATGATCCAGGAAGAGGCGTTCCGCTGCAAAAACATCACCGAGAAGCTGCTGGCTTTCAGCCGGGGCGGCGAAAAGGCACGCGAGCGCACCGACCTGCCCAAGCTCATCCAGGCGGTCCTGGACAGCGCGCAGCACCTCCCGGTCAGCCGCGGCAAGCGCATGGAACTCGACACCCACAGCGCCGCCGGCCTCACCGCCTGGACCAATCCCGAGGAAATCAAGCAGGTGGTGCTCAACCTGGTGGTCAACGGCTTGGAAAGCATGGACGACGGCGGCGTGCTCACCATCCGACTGGGCAGCGAGCGCGGCATGGCACGCATCGATTTCGAAGACACCGGCTGCGGCATGGACCAGACCACCTTGGAAAACATTTTCGAGCCGTTCTTCACCCGCAACCGCACCGGTTCGGGCACCGGCCTCGGCCTCACCATCACACACCGGATCATCCAGCAGCACGGCGGCGAGATCGAGGCCGACAGCGCAGGCCCCGGCAAGGGAAGCCGCTTTGTGGTGCGACTGCCACGCCAGGCGCTCGAGGGCGGCCCCGCCCAAAACGGACAGAACAACCAGAACTTCAAGGGCCCCCGTCTGGCGGCCTGAACGGTACACTTCGCGAGGTGATTGAATGGGCAAGCTGCGGATTCTGTTTGTGGACGACGAGAGGGGCCTGCGCGAGATCATGCGCGCCGAGCTCACACGGATGGGACACGATGTCACCGAGTTCGCCGACGGCCGCCTGGCGCTGAAAGCACTCGAGACCACCCGCTTTGACGCCGCCATCCTCGATTTGCGCATGCCCAGCATCGGGGGCATCGAGGTGCTCGAGCACCTCAAGCGCATCTCGCCGGACACCGAGGCGGTCATGATGACCGGCCACGCCAGCATGGAGACCGCCATCGAGGCGGTACGCCTGGGCGCGTTCGACTACATCACCAAGCCCGCGAAGATGGCTGAGATTGAAACCATCTTGATGAAGATTTCCGAGAAGCGCGACCTGAAGAACGCCAACCTGGCGCTTCAAACCCGTCTCCAGGCGGTGGAGGGGCCCAGCATCCTGGTGGGCGATTCCACCGCCATGCGCTCGGTTCAGCGGCTGATCGCCACCGTGGCCCCCACCGAGTCCACCGTGCTCATCACCGGCGAAACCGGCACCGGCAAGGAACTGGCCGCCCGTACCCTGTGGATGCAGAGCCTGCGCGACAAGAAGCCCTTCGTTCCCGTCAACTGCGGCGCGCTGGCGGAGAACCTCGTTGAAAGCGAACTCTTCGGCCACAAGCGCGGCGCCTTCACCGGGGCCGACCGCGACCACAAGGGCCTGTTCGAGGTGGCCAACACCGGCACGCTTTTCCTCGACGAATTGGGCGAGCTCAACCGCAACATCCAGGTAAAACTGCTGCGGTTCCTGGAATCGGGCGAGATCCGCCGCCTGGGCGAGACAAGCCCCATCGAGACCGATGTGCGGGTGCTCTGCGCCACCAACCGCGACCTGCGCGCCATGGTGGCCGAGGGCCACTTCCGCGAGGACCTTTTCTTCCGCGTCAACACCTTCGAGATCCGTATGCCGCCGCTGCGCGAGCGCCGCGAAGACATCCCGCTCCTGGCCAGCCACCTCCTGGCACGGGCCGCCCGTCGCCCGCTGGAAACACTCACCCAGCAAATCTCCCGCTCCACGATGGACATGCTGTTGAATCACCCGTGGCCGGGCAATGTGCGCGAGATGGCCAACGCCATGGAGCACGCCTACATCCTTTCCGCCGGCGGCACCCTGGAGCCGGAGCACTTCCCCACCAGCGTACGAGTTCCCGCCGCGCCCCCCCAGGGGCGAATGCAACCCCCCGGCTACACTTCCGCCGGGTACATGCCCGCCCATGCGCCGCAATCGTTTCCGCAGTCCTTCCACCAACCGGCCAACCAGGGTTTCCCCGGCGGCTTCAGCTTCCCCGAGCCGTCACCAACCGGGATGCATCCCGGACAACAGCCTCCAGCCCCGTCATCATATGCCGCGCCGTCCGGCCAGCCGTCCCTGCCGCGGACGCTGGAAGAGATCGAGATGGAGTGCATCTTCGAAGCGCTGAAACGCCACAACGGCAGCAAGACCGCCGCCGCAAACGAGTTGAACATCAGCGTGAAGACGATGTACAACAAGCTGAACAAGTACCAGGAACGCCAGGCCGGGTGAAAACCGGGCCCGGAAAGGATGGCGGGATCCGGGTCCGATCCCGCCCCTACTCCTCGGCTCGCCCCGGATCGTTCAGCTTCTTGTGCAGGGTGTTGCGGTTGATGCCCAGCCGCAGTGCCGCCTTGACCTGCACCTGGTCGCAATCGGCCAGCACCTGGTCGATCAGCTCCTTCTCCAGCCCGCCCACCAGGCGCTCGTGCAGGGTACCTTCGGGTAGGGTTTCAATGCCCAGTCGAACCAGTTGCCGGCTCAATCCGGCAATATCTCCCCTGCCCCGCGCGCTGGCGGCCGGCTTGAACCGGCGCTCGCCGCGCCCCGGCGGCGAAACCTTGGCCGGGTCCACATCACCACCGCGGCACAACACCAACACCCGCGCCATGTAGTTTTCCAGCTCGCGCACGTTGCCCGGCCAATCGTGCCGCAGCAGCACCTCCTCCATCGCCCGGGTCCAGCCCGGCACAGGCAACCGGTTGGACTGGGCGTGCTTTTCCAGGAAGAACTTGGCCAGGGTCAGGATGTCCTCACGGCGCTCGCGCAGGGGCGGCAGGTAGACGGGCACCACATTCAGGCGAAAATAGAGGTCGTCGCGGAAACGGCCCGCCTCCACCTCGTCCTCCAGCAACTGGTTCGAGGCCGCCACCACACGGGTGTCCACCCGGATCGTCCGGCTTTCCCCCACCCGCTCGAACTCGTTTTCCTGCAACACCCGCAGCAGCTTCACCTGCAGCTTCGCAGACATGCTGGATATTTCATCCAGAAAAATGGTGCCGCCGTGCGCCGCCTCGAACCGGCCGGTCTTGTTCTCGATGGCCCCGGTGAAGGCCCCCTTCACATGGCCGAACAGCTCGCTCTCCAGCAGACTCTCATTGAGGGCGCCGCAGTTCACCCGCACATAGGGACCGTCGGACCTGGGCGAAAGCTGGTGCACCGACCGGGCGACCAGTTCCTTGCCGGTTCCGGTTTCGCCCACCACCAGCACAGTGGCTTGCGTGGGCGCGACGCAACGCACCAGGCGCGCCACCTCGGCCATGGCAGCGCCGGTGCCCACCACTCCCGGGAGCGGTGCCTCGGCGTCCCTGCTAGCAGTCATGGCGGCCCCGTCTCCCAAAAAAATGATTCGGCAGATTCCTGCTGGAAAGGACCATCCAGACTGGCGAGGTCTGGTCCCGGGTGGCCCTTCCTCTTTTCTACAACCTTTCAGGGTTCCGGTGGGCAGCCCCCAGCCAATTCAGCAAAAGTGTCTGAAAACTGGGGCCTTTTAGGGCGTTACAACCGGTTTTTCCAGGGTTCCGTCCAGAGTGCGGCTCAGCCGTACCGCCGCCAACCGCGGATCTTCCCCCAGCACATGGCCCATCTCGCGCAGCAGGCAGGCCCTCCAGGCGTCGGCCTGATTCAGTCCGACGGCAAGCTCGTCGCCATCCACCAGGTCCTCCGTCATCGCATGGAAGGCCTCGCGCATCCGCCGAAGATCCCGCGAAACATTGGATTCATGCTTGCCCAGCAGTTCGGCCGCCTGGCGCTGCGACAAGCCGTGCCGCCAGATCAGGGCCAGCACCACCGCCTCGCGATCGCTGATACCCGCCAGCCAATCCCGTGCCCGCACCTCGAACCGTCGCACAACGGCCTCGGGCAATTCCAACCGGTCCGGCAGGGGGGTTTCGGGGGGAACCTCACCCAGTTCCCTGGGGCGTTTGCGCGCTTCATCCACCAGATGGTTGTGGAACACCGTCAGAATCCACGGGATCAACGGGCTGGTTCCATCGTACCGATACAGCGGCCCACGGGTGCTCTCCTGCCCTCCCGCCAGCAGCAAGCCCCAAAAGCCAGCCACTGCCCGGTCGCGGGCCTCCTCATCCTCCCGGTAAACCAGACGCGCCTTCTCCATCAGGCTGTCCGTCAACAACCTGCCCGTGGCCGGCACGGTTCCCGCCACAAGACGGGTCCAGGCCCGCTCGCGCACGGCCTGGCCTTCCTCCTGCGCGCAGGCTACCGCCAGCCACCAGTCGCGCAGTCGCAATTTTGCAATCCATTGGCCGGCGGAAACAGGTGCCCCCTCCCGGATTCGACCCAACTCCAGTGCACGCGCAGCCTGACGGTTGAATTCAGCCGCGGAAAGAGGCAGATCCGGCCAGGTCATCCGACCCAGGTGGTACAGGATCTCTAGCGGTTCTCCGGGTTCTTTTTGCTCAGAATGGTTGTCTCGCATGGTCATTTGACGGGCACAAACAGCCAGATTTCCAACCGGGGTGCCGGCCCCAACGGGGTTTTGCCTGCCGGTGGGGGTTGATCCCCCATGCCCAGGGGCGTGACCCGCCGCCAACTCAGCCAGCCGGTTTTCTGGATGGTGTAGTTGTTCTTCAGGTGTTCCACCACCGATTCCGCCTGCCGTTCGGTCAGCACGCGTCCCGGCACCCCCGAACCCTCGCCCGGCCGGCTGTAACCCACCACCACCACTTCCGATCCGCCGTTGGTTTCGCGGGCACACTCCTTGCCTGCAATCTCCAGTTTTTGCCGTCCCTGCATGGTCAGCAAGGCGGTCCCCGGCTCAAAGAGGTCCGATTCCGGAAATGACCACGACCGCGCCTTGCAGTCAGGCCGTATGAGCGCCCGCTCCGGGTCCCGCACAAGGCTGCTGAAACCGGGCACCGACTGCATCGCCTCGGCGTCGCGCGTGACCGCGCGCAAGGCCTCCTGCCCCTGCTGGGTCAGGCGCACCATCTGCTCATACAGGCTGGTGTCCGTGGCCAACTTCCCCAGGGAGCCCTGCCCCGCGTTCACGCTGTCCAGCGTTTTGCGGGCCGCCATGGTGAGGCCGTCCAGGCTTTTCAGGCTCTCCTCCAGCTTGCTACCCAGCTTCGGTCCCAACTCCGCCAATTGCTCCAACCCCTTCTCCCAATCAGGCGGGGCGGCCCCGACAATCCTGGCCCCCGCCTCTAGGGGTTGG
The DNA here is from genome assembly GCA_002451275.1 of Planctomycetaceae bacterium UBA6894. GTDB lineage: Bacteria > Planctomycetota > Planctomycetia > Gemmatales > Gemmataceae > UBA6894. The sequence goes on from DKBS01000161.1 coordinate 11,970, forward strand.
CTCCCGATCCCGGGATGAATCTCCAGGGTTTGCCCGCCCACCAAACCCTCTGAAACAATCCGGGGCCGCGCATCCGATTTCAGCACCGGTAGAAACCGTTCCTCCAGCCGTGTCCCCACGAGTACCTGCCCCTTTTCCAATTCAATCCGGGTCACCTCCCCGGCTTGGACACCCAATACACGCACCCTGGCCCCCACTTCCAAACCCCGCACCGCGGGGAAAGTGATCTCCAGCGTAAATCCGCCCGAAGTCAAGGAGCGGCCACCCTTTAGGACTAGAAAAGCCAGGGCGGACAGCCCGATCGTGATGGCAGCTGCCAGCGCCAGATTCTGGTATTTGCCCTGCTTGCGAAGCATGCGCGCTCCCCGATGGCCTCAACCGCCTTCAGCTCGCCATTATCCACCCTGCCCAGACACCGGGCCATCGCAATCCCCACCCAAGACCCGGATATTGGCCCGAAGGAAGGTCATCTTTTCCCAAACCTTGGCATTGTCTGCCTTTGCGCCCGGTGCCCGGGTTGGTTTAGGATGTATCCAACGCCTTCTGTTCAGACAGCGTTCTTGTTTTAGCGCGCCATTCTTTGGGCCGGCCGTTTGGATCTTTTGCGGCCCGTATTTGCGGAGACACGCCATGGCCAGCTTCCGTCAGGAATGCCCCAGTTGCGGGGACTTGGTCCTTCTCGATTCCAAGCTGGCCGGCAAAAAAACCGACTGCCCCAAGTGCAAGTTCCGGTTCACCGTGCTGGACCCCAAGGCCCAGGACGAAGACGAGGACATTGATGACGAGGAGGGCGACGAGGACGAGGATGCCCCCCGCAAGAAAAAACAGGGGGGCAATACCCCCCTCATCGCCGGCATCGCGGTCGGTGCCGTGGCTCTGCTGGGGTTGATCGGCGGCGGCATTTATTTCCTGATGTCGGGTGATTCCGGCACACCCTCAGGCTCGGGAAGTGGTTCCAGCGCCAGCAACTCACCGGCTCCCGGCGGTGGTGGCGGCCCTCCCGGTGGCCCCGGTGCCATGATGCCAGGTGCCCCCGGCGGCATGATGCCCCCCGGTGCTCCAGGTGCACCCGGCAACGAGGCTGCTGGTAGTATTGCCGGGGCCGGTGGCGCTCCAGGCGCCGGCGCCGAGGGCGCGGCCCAGCCTGCAGCTCCCGTTGTGAATGCGGTGGCCGAAGAAGTCGGCCCCGATGCATCCAATTTATTGCCTGCCGATTCCCAGGCCGTTTTTCGCCTCCAACTGGACAAGGCCCGGGCCACTTCTTTGGGCAGCCTGCTGCTGCAGGCACCTGGCACCCTCGACGCGGCCGCTATCGAAGGCACATGGGGTTTCGGCCCAGAAAACATCAAGCAGATTGCCGTCGGCATGCACATCGACCGCCCTTGGAACCTGGCGGTCTTCCGCCTCGAGCAACCAGCCAGCGCGGAAGAGATCGCCAAACGGCTCAACGCCCAGCCCCAGGCCGTGGCCGGTGGCCCCGATGGTCAAGGGGCAACCGTCTACCTGCTGCCCAGGGAAGTGGATGCAAGCACCAGCGTCTTCGCTCGTATGGTCAATCTGGTTCGCTCCGGCGGCCGCCCCACCAGCCCCCTGGGCCTGTACCAGGTGGACGAGACCAATCTGGTCATGGGCGATCTGGACCGTCTGAAAACCTACGCCCAGACCGATGTGGCCAAGCTCAAGCGCCTTGCGGAATTAACCGCGCCACCCACATTGGGTAGTGGTGCCGCGGGTGGCCCCGATGGTGCGGGTGCCCCCGGAGCTCCCGGTGGAGCAGGCGCTCCCGGGGCCCCCAGCCCCGGCGGTTTCAACAAATTCCCCACGGGCGGCGGCCCGGGCGGGCCCCCCATGCCTCCCACAGGCGGAGCTCCCGGGGGCGCTCCTCCCGGCATGCCAAGCATGCCCGGCATGGCTGGAATGGGCCAACCCGGCATGCCAAGCATGCCCGGCATGGCTGGAATGGGTCAGCCCGGTATGCCGGGCATGGCAGGTGGCGCGCCCACCGGTGCAGCAGCCCCCACTCCCCCCACCAAGTTCCTCAACCTTTCCAAACCCATGCAGGATGCCCTTCAGGCGCTGGACAAGGAAAACCCCGGCGCCCTCGCAACTTTCTATGTCGATGGCCGATTCCTCAAAAACCCGAACCTGGCTCCGGCCATCGAGGGAACCCTGAAGCCCATCCTCAACACCGATGCGGCCATTTTGGGAATCAGCGTACCCACCGGCGCCGCAGCCGAATCCTTCCGGGTCGCGGTCAGCCTGCTCGATTTCAAACCCGACGCCCTCAAGGCTTCGGTTTACCTGGGCATGGATAACCAGCAGTTCAAGTCATTCAGCTCCCAAGGCTATCCATGGCTGATTGCCGGCCTGAAGGTTGCCTTTTCCCACCTCGGTGGCGAAGGCGATAAAGCCCTCAAATTGGCCACCTCAATCGGCCAGTCTAAGGTGGATGCTCCTGCCCCAGGAGCAGGTGGATCAGGCGGCGGCATGCTGGGTGGCATGCCCGGCATGGGTGGTATGGGCGGCATGCCCGGCGGACCGGGCGGCCCTGGCATGGGTGGAATGCCCGGTGGCCCGGGCATGGCCGGCGGCCCGGGTGGAATGCCCGGCGGACCAGGTATGGCTGGTGGCCCGGGTATGGGTGGAATGCCCGGCGGACCCGGTATGGCCGGCGGTCCAGGTATGGGTGGAATGCCCGGAAAAGCTGGCATGGGGGGAGGCGGACTGGGTGGTTCCCCTGGAACACCCGAAGCCGCTGGAGCCTCCGATGTGAATGGATCCATTCATGGTGTTCTGCTTTCGTCCGCAACCATCACCACCATCGATCTCAAGGGTCTTACCGGCCCCATTTACGAGCACCTGATGGAAGGGCTGCGGTCTACGGTGGCCCAGGCCCGGGGTCAGGCCGAATCGTATGTGCCTCTCAACGGGATTCACGACCTGGCCAAAGCCCTCTCTGATTTCACCAACCAAGCCAAGGCTTTCCCCAAGGGTACCCTCGAGGGAGCCGATCGCCCCGACCTGCGTTGTTCGTGGCTGTTGCAGGTGGTGCCCATGCTGCCCGGGTCCAACCTCGGGCCCCAGGTGGAGCCTTTGGTGGCCAAGCCGACCTCCTGGCGCGACCCGCGTAGCCTCTCGCTGGCAGCGCTGCATATTCCCGCATTTGTGAATACTGTGGATGCCACAGGTTCTTCCCGTGTGCAACTGACCAGCGTGGGTGAAACGCTGGGGGCTTCGCATTTTGTCGGCATGGCAGGCGTGGGGCTAGATAGCCCGTCCCTTCCCGCCAGCCCGGCTAACCAGACCAAGTTGGGCGTGTTCGGCTACGACCGCGCCACCACGCTGAAGGAAATCACCGATGGCCCGGCCAACACCATCGCGGTGATCATGGTGCCCTCAGGCAGTCAGGGACCGTGGATCGCCGGGGGTGGCAGCACCGTTCGGGGCGTGCTAGTCGATGGCAACCCCATCGAACCTTTCCTTGTCCCCTCTCTATACAACCCCAAAACCAAGGCCAAGGAGCGCGGCACCTACGCCATCATGGCCGATGGCAAGGTCCGCTTCCTGTCCGCCAGCATCCCGCCCGCCACCTTCCTGGCGTTGTGCACCATCGCAGGGGGTGAATCAGTCGGCAACATTGATGAGATCGCCCCGGCTATCGGCCCGGGTGGGGAGTTGGTCAGCGCGGCCGCCGCTCCAAAGGCCGCAACCCCCACCCCGGCTCCCGCAGCGGGTGGCTCACCCAAACCGACTGTCACTCCGACCATCACGGTCAACCCCGGCCGCTACAAGGTTTCCACCGAGATCCGTAAATCCGGTGCGGCACCCCAGAAAAAAGACGGTGAATGGCTGGTCCAGAAGGTCGGTCCCTTCCTCATCCTGCGCGATGTCACCGGTGGCAAGGATCGGAAAACCCCGACAGACCTGTTGGTCAACCTCACCGCGGGCCGGTTCGACATAGTCGAATCGTCCCGGAACACAGGGGAGGATGTGGCCAAACAGTCCCTGGTCGCCGATGGCGCCGGATTGAAATACACCGCCACGATCAAGAGCGCCGAGAACGGCATCCCCGTGAGTGCGGATGAAGTTATCACGCTCACACGGGTGGGGGATGTGGCCCCAACCGCCAACCCCGGCAAGATCTTCCTCACCAAGGATCTTTATTCCTGCGAGAAGATCGACAACCTGCCCACGCTGCCAGAAGGCATCACCGCCGAACAGATCACCGCTGCAACCAAGCTGCAGGTGCTGGCCATCGATCGCGGTCTTGCGCTGGTGGCGGTGCAGGTTGGCAACCTGGTCGAACCGATGGGCAAGCCGCGGGTGTTCCACCTGCTGGCCACGGGCACGGGTGCGGAGGAAGCCAACTTCCACCAATTTGGCTCCCTGACGGTGGCCCCGTTCAGCGCCAAGCAGACCGAACCCGGAAAGTTCGACCTCACCACCAACATGGGGGTCTTCACGTTCGCCAAGCCAGCCCCGCCGCCCCCCGCCGAAGGCGAACCCGCCCCCGAGGCGGAAAAGAAACCCGAGGCGGAAGCCAAGCCTGAAGATAAGAAACCAGGCGAAAACGCTCCAGCCGCGGGCAAGCCGGCAGAGGCCCCCAAAGCTCCCGAACCCAACCCAGCCGACAAGCCCAAGCCCTGATTTCAGGTCGGGTTGACCGGCACGGCGATTTGCGCCTATGAGAGCCCCTTGGCAATGGCCAAGGGGCTCTCTTTTTTGGCCCCGTGGATGAAGAGTTGGCCGCATGGACCGGCAAACACGCCCGATCATGCCGAACCAACTCGCCGGAAGTGTCTGAAACGCAGAGGATTGCGTCATGAAACCTCACCTTGCTCCCAGCCGGCTTGTCCTGATGGTGCTCCTATGGACCAGCCTGGGTGGTTGGGGGTTGGCCCAGCCGCCGGTTCCACCGGCAGCCCCCGCCCCGGTGCCTGCCACCTCCACCACGGCCGCCCCGCCAGCCGCCAACGCAGTCCAGCCCGCCGCAGGCCAACCGGATCCCTTGTTGCGCAAGGACAGCCCACGCCGCCTGCTCGAGACTTTCTATTTCTGCATCGAAGGCATCGACTACAAACCCGAGCTGATCCAGGAAGCCGCTAATTGTCTGGATAATCGCCTGCTCTCCGAAAGTGCCGTCACACTCGACCTGACTGCCATCCACCTGGGGGAAATCCTCAACAATTTCGGGGTGGCACTGGTTTCCGCACCCGAAACCACCACCCAGGACGAGGTGGTCTTGTTGCAGCAGGATGATTTCCGCGTCGCCATGCGCAAGGGACCCGATGGGCAATGGAAATTCAGCCCCGAGACGGTGCAAAAGGTCCCCGAAATGCGCCGCACCCAAAAGGCACGGGTACGGGCCGAGGGTGCGGGTGAGAAACAGTTCCTCGAGGCGTTCCGCAGCCCCGAAGCCACCTTCCGCACCTTCCGGCAGGCGGTGGCCCGCGGTGAATTTGGTTCCGCCGCCAACTGCCTCGACAACACGGGTAACAGCCAGCAGATGTGGGACATCAAAGGCCCGCTCTTCGCGCGGGACCTCGCCTTCGTGATCCAGCGGCTTGGCTTTTTGTACTGCGCTGAACTGCCTGGCGAATCCAGCGGCACTTCGCATTGCTGGCGGGTCATCCCGGCCGGGCAGGTCTCGCTGGAACGGGTCTCGCTGCCCGATGGCAAGCTTGCCTGGAAATTCAGCAGGGCCACCCTGGAAGGCCTGCCCAAACTCGTTAACTACTTCCGACTCAACCAGGCTGAGCCCGACCCGCGCTGGAAGCGGCTGGGTCTGGCGCTCGATTCCACCATCCTCAAGGAAATCGGCGCCAAAGCGGAAAAAGAGTCGAAGCGCACCGGCAAGTCAGTGATAGCCGCACCCGCCGCCGGCGGTGGCACCATCGATCCCGTCAAGGGACGCCAGACCCCGCGCGCGGCCGTCATCACCTTTCTCAAGCAGTGCGAGGAATTGCGTGTCCGCACCGAGATCCGCGAAAGCCTCCATGCCGGCATGGATCTGGCCCCCCTGGAGGAACAACTGGGCCGCAAGATGCCTGGCACCCAGGCGGCCCTGATGATTGAGGCCATCCTGCGCGCCATGGATTTCAACACCAACATACTCTCAGACATCCCCAACGATGAGCCCCAAACCCTGCGGGG
>DKBS01000161.1:18445-19284 GCA_002451275.1 Planctomycetaceae bacterium UBA6894
CGCCTGCGCGAAATGTACAACCGCCTCACCCCCGCGCAGCGCAACGCACGCGATCGCCTGCACGATTTCCAGTCCGCCCGGGAAACCTACGGCACCTTCTCCTGGGCGATGTACAAGGAGGATGTGGACAAGGCCGTCGAGACGCTCGACATGAGCGCGATACCCGCCGCCGCCCGCTCGGCCCTGGGTACGCGCATCGCCTGGAAACTCCGCTATGTGCTCGATCGCAACAAGTACATCCTTCCGCAGGAGGTGCCGGGCCAAACCGACGGCCGTCGCTGGCTGGTGTTCCGCACCCCCACGGGCGACATGATCCAGGTGGGCAAACGCGACACCGATCCGCACAAGGACCGCTGGCTTTTCACCCCCGAAACGCTGAAAAGCATCGAGGAACTGTTCCCCGCCACCATCGGCGAGGCGCCCATCCCCGAGGTGGCCGATTCCTACTGGTTCCGCGACGGGCCAGATTTCTGGGAGTGCCCATCCGTGTGGATGCACCTGCGCGTCCCCCCCACGCTTCGCAATAAACATCTGGGCCTGTATGACTGGCAATGGTTGGGGCTGGGCGCTGGCCTGTTGGTCAGTTGGCTGGTGGGTCTGGTGATTTCGGTGGGGGCGAGGATCGTCCTGCGCCCATTCCTACGCCACGCCCAGGCGGGCATGAGCGAATCCCTGCTGGCCCGGCACACGCGCCCCATCCAGTGGCTGACGGTCTACGGGTTGATGCTGCTGGCCGTCAGCATCCTCGACATGCCGCTGGCCTTCATGGAGTCCTTCCTGCCCGTGACCCTCACCTGCTGGCTGCTGCTGGCGTTTTGGGCCGGCCACAATCTCATCGA
>DKBS01000074.1:0-129 GCA_002451275.1 Planctomycetaceae bacterium UBA6894
TTTGGCAGTTGGGGCTGGTGAGGCGTAGCCGGGTTTTCCAGAACCAAACCGCGCTGCAGATCCTGCAATCGGTCTGCCAGCCGGTGGGCGGATGTGATCAGGCTTGGGTCAGCCCGCAGCCGAACGAGC
>DKBS01000074.1:515-4128 GCA_002451275.1 Planctomycetaceae bacterium UBA6894
CAGGGCCTGCATCCGCCAGTGGGAAATCAGCCATGCAATCGTGAACAACCGGGTCTCGTTGCTGGACTCGCATTTCGAGCTGTACAACCAGCCCCTGGGTTCGAGCAAGCAGGGCCTGGAGTCCGTTTCCGCCGGCGAGGCGGCCTACCGCACGATCTCAGGCGCCGTCCCGGCGTCCCAGGAAAACGCGCAATCGCCTGCGCGCTATTTCGACTCGGTGTCGGCCAGTGGTAGCGTATCCCCCCAGAACCTCGAACCGATTTACGACGCGGTGGAAAACCGGGCGCGCTTGCTGGCCCAGGCGGCCACTGGGCGCTGCGTGGTCGCGCGGGGTTGGGGGACCGTGATGCACCTGGTGCCCGGCCACGCCTTCACGTTGCAGGGGCGGCAGCCGTACGATGGGCCGTGGCGCACGCTGTCGGTGCGGCACGAGGCTCGGCAGGAGGGCCTGTTCTGGCAGGGCGAGACCCCAAAGGTCTCTTACCGCTGCGAGTTCGAGGCGGCTCCGCTGTCGGTGCCGCAGAGGCCGTGGCCCCCGGTGCCCAGGCCCGTGGCCGCGTCGGTGGAGACGGCCATCGTGGTGGGTCCACCGGGGCAGGAGGCCAACCTGGATTGCTTCGGCCGCGTGCAGGTGCGGTTCTGGTGGCAGCCGGCGGGCGATGAGACCCAGCCCTCCTGCTGGATCCGGGTGGCACAGTTCTGGGCCGGGCAGTCCTATGGCGCCTTCTTCTGGCCCCGCTGCGGCCACGAAGTGGTGGTGGCCCACGAGCACGGCGACCCCGACCGCCCGATCATCGTCGGCAGCGTCTACAACTCGGTGAACACGGTGCCCTACTCGATGCCGGGCAACACCTACATCGCGGGGCTGCGCACCAAGACCCAGGGCGGCGACGCCGCGGAGAACTGCCACAAGTTCACCCTGTCGGACGTGCCCGGCTCCGAGATCATCAACCTGCACGCCGAGAGCATGCTGATCACCAACCAGGAAAAGCGCCAGTTCTCGCTGCGCTCGACCAGTAGCACGAACATCAATTGACAAGGAGGCCGCCTGGATGAATCCCGCTGGAATCACCGGCCTTGCCGGCAACATACTCAATTCGCAATACAACTCGGCCCTGGGGAATACCCTCCAGCAGAACCTCGCCGGATCCCAAACGGAGAATGTTTTCGGCTCCTCCGTTTGGACGTTCATCAATCTTGTCCGGATTTTCCAGCAGGCCAAGCTGGATGCCGATGACGAGGAAGAGCCGATTGTCGGCCCTGAGAACCCGGTGGGTGAGCCGTCTTCCTACAAGGCGCTCCGGTGGGAAGCCACCAAGAAAAGCGCCTTCTACCAGCGCCTGGCCTACCTCTTCAAGTTTCACCTGCCATTGCTCGGTGAAATGAAGGTTCCAAGCCCGGTGGACTTTGGGATCTCGGATGACGAGGGTTGGAACGGTTTCACCCGATTGCATGTCGGGGATGTCGCCAACCTGCACTACAAGGGCTCGGTCTACGACACATTCCGCGCCTGCAACCATGTGAAATACAATTACGGACAGGGGTTTGACGGGACCTTCAACCCCCTGTTCTTCGGAGACGACGACGATTCGCTTTCAACGGCGGGCCCGCTGAACAGGAGGCAGGACGAGAACGATGTTGTCGAAACCAAGGATTTTTTCCAAAGCCAATTGGAAAGCTTCGCCAACACCCAGTGGAGGATCGGCGTCGTCGTTTCCTGGGCTTTCAGCGAATACTCGAACCTGGTATCGACCGACCAGGCCGTGGCCGATAACAAGGCCTGGCAGGCCACCAACATGGCTTTCGAGCTGGCCCAGTTCCTGGTCCTCCACCAGTTGGGGGGGTTCCAGGAGGATTGGATCAACAGCATCATGAACAAGGAGATGGAGCTGGGTGCCGAAGCCAAGCTTGATGAGACCCAGATCTTCGCCTCCATCGCGAACATAAAGTCCATGGAGGAGGAGCTGACTGAGCGCCTGAACTCCACCATCCAGGACCTGGAAGCCAAGAACATGCTGGCGAATGGCGCGCTTTCCGACCTGATCGAAAAAACCGATTCGCTGAAAGAGGAAATCCAGAGCTCGACCAAGGAGTCCAACGATAGACTGGTGGCCGACTACGAGGCGCGCCTCGAGGCGTTGCAGATTACCATCGACGCCAACAAGGACAGGGGGCTTGAAGACCAGCAGGCTGAGTACTTGGTGGCAACCATGAAGGCCGAGCTGGACAAGATCAAGCTCTGGTTTGCGGAAATCGAAAAAGCCCAGGCAATGGGCGGCGCGAAGGATGGAAAACCCTCCACCCAGAACCAGGTGCCCCAGTTGAACGGTGAATCGGTGCAAACCGTTGCCGGTGAATCGATCAGCCTCAACCCTGGTGCGGATTCCGTCCTCGAGACCGCCGGGCTTCAGGAGCCCCTCCAGGAAGGCTGCACCACACTCGCGGAGGATTTCAACCTGGCGAAGGCAAAGGCGACCTTTGTCGTGTTTGAACAGCAGGCCAATCAACTGCTTTCGCGTTTGACATCCGTTGCGGAAACCAATGGTGGACCGGAAAAAACCGGAGTGGTCACCTCGACCAAAACAAAAAAAAGTAGTTGGGGTATCCGCAGGTTCCTTGGACTCAAGAAGGGCCCCAAGTCAGGCCGGTGACCATTCAAAAAGCATATTGAAAGGAGGAATAGCCAATGGCTACCGCAAACATGGCTGAAACTGACCTGAACATGACATACAACAATGTCATCCTGACCTCGCAAACCGGCCTCATCGTGCTGAGCAGCGACAACCTGGACGGGATCATCCACGCCTCTGCCTCGCGGTCCCTGAGACTTTACACCGAGAAGTGCAAGGCTGATCTGGAGTCCACCGAGGTGGCCGGAAACTTCCGCGTTGCGGCTTCCGGTCCCGGGTCGAGCGTGGATTTGGGCACCCAGTCGGCGGTGGGGGCGGGCGGCATTTCCGTTTCGGACACCCAGATTTCCTTGGAAAGCTCTGCGGGGCCCCTTGCCACCCAGCTCCTCCTGGCCGGTGGATTCGCAAGCATCGGAACCACCGGGGAGGGTTTCCTTTCCTGCATACGCCTCACCCCCGCGGGAATTGTCATTCAGGCCGGGGAAACCACCCTCACCATCAGCAACGACGGGATCGTCATGACCTGCGGGGAAGCCAGCTACAGCCTTACCCCGACGGGAATCGTCGAGCTTTTCTCCGGCATGAATTCACGCAGCCTGAATTCCTCCGGAAACACCCTGGTCGGCGCCGAGGCTAACCAGTTGGTCTCGGCGGAGACACGCTTCATGGTCTCACCCGAGGGAATAACCACCACCGCCGCGTCCGTTGTCGAAGAGGTGGACGCATCCAAGGAGATGGAGGCCGCCACACTGTCCGCTGAATACGATGCCGACGCCTCCTCGGTAGCCTCCATGACAACCATCGAGTGAGCGTCCCCATGACCGATATTTTTCTTTCAGGGCTTGAGTCTTTGAAAAAGCGTCAGGCAACCATCATGGATGCCGTTTCGAGGATCGCCGAGTGTATCTCGGACCCTGACAAACGGAGGGAGGCTTCCCGCCTCGCGGAGGAACTACCGAAGATCTTCGAAGATCAAAACCGTT
>DKBS01000074.1:4390-5149 GCA_002451275.1 Planctomycetaceae bacterium UBA6894
AAGATCAAAACCGTTCCATCATCGCGCGGGGAAGATTCAATGCACTCAAGCTGCAAAGGAACCAGATAAACCGGGATTTCCTGCTGGGAAAGGCCAAGGCCATGCGGCAGCAACTCGAGTCGCTGGTCGCCGGTCTGGAAGAAGCCTCAAAAAACATTCCGGAGCCAAAATGTTCAAAGGTCCCCTTGCCCAAAATTCAAACCAAAAAGCCTGAACGCGATTTGCCCAAACTCCTCACCCCCCAGGAACTCCGCGACCAGATCGCCCGGAAGATCGAACGTCCCCCCGCGCCGCCCCAGACAACCGGCAACATCTGGGAGAACTGGGGCAAAAACCCGCAACCTCCCGTACCACCGCACGCTGATGAGGAAGACCATCCATGAGACTGCTCGACGCCGTGTTGGCCCGGCCGGTCGCCGCGACCACGGATACACCCCAGGCACCGTCAAGGCCGCTGGACCTGCGCGCCGTGGAGGTGTGCGCCCTGTTCAAGGTGCCGGCACCCGCGCTGCGCCTTCTGGAGGATGACCCCACGGTGGGCATCGCCCTCGGGCGTTTTGTGGCGGAAGGCCACTTGGCCGAGGCCAGGCGCATGGTGGCCCATGCCATGGAGCGTCGCGACGCGGTCTGGTGGGCCTACCTCTGCGCCATGGAAGCCGCCCGGCACCACCCGTTCACCCCCGACCAGTTGGCCGGCCTCGACCGCGTGCTGGCCTGGTTGGTGAACCCCGGGGATGCCTACCGCCGTGCCTGCAGGGA
>DKBS01000106.1:0-1888 GCA_002451275.1 Planctomycetaceae bacterium UBA6894
CCGCTGGCCTTGTGGGCGTGACGCAGACGGCCACCCGCCTCGCCACCGCAGCAACCGGCAGCTTCGCCGCCGCAGCAGCCGCTGGCCTTGCGGTCATGCAGACGGCTCATCAAGCCTTCGCGACCGCCGCAGCAGCCACCGCTCACCACTTCGCCGCCGCAGCAGCCCTTGCGGTCGTGCAGGCGAGCCTTCAGACCTTCGCGACCGCCGCAGCAGCCGCCGCTCACCACCTCGCCGCCGCAGCAGCCGGTGCAGGAGGAAACAACAACGGGGGTGCCGCAGGATTCGGCCTTGTTCTTGAAGAAGAACTCGGGAGCCTGGACGCCGGTGGTCATGGCCACCATCAGGATTGCGCTGAACATGTGAGGAAATCCCTTCCAAGAGGAGTGAAGCAACTCGATTCCGCGGACGGAGGCAACCGAGCCACGCATCCTGCGAATCCAAACCAACATCCGAATCTGGGTAGATTCGGAGGCATAAACATAAAGGTAAAGATTGCCAATCAACGGTCAATACACCGACTGGAAAAATTTTGCCGGTTATATCGATTATTCATGCGGAAAGATGACCAACCGTAGCTTTCTATATTGACCATGTGCCCCACTTCCTCAAATCCCATGGAATCCCGGACCCATTACCTCGGGCAGGGTGCCATTTCCGGCCCCTGCCACCAGGCATAGGCTGATCATCTGGTGATTTGAGGCCTTCCCAATCACTGCCCTGCCAGTGCCCAAGCCCCTGCACATATGCCCCCCGCCGGCCTGAAACTGCTGAAAACTGGCCCCCTCGACCTGATCATCGATACCGGTCGCCCAGGATTGCGTGACCGTGGGGTTGGCCCCGGCGGTCCGGCGGACCGTTGGGCGTTCAACCTCACCAATGCACTGGCTGGCAATGCGCCTGAGACCAACGCCGCCGCACTCGAATTCTCCCTGGTGGGGCCCACCCTGTTGGCCGGGCAAACCACCGGGTGCGCCCTTTCGGGCTCGGTGCGTTCCGCCCAACTCCATCACGCAAATGGCACCACGGTTCAGCTGGCCCCCTGGTCCAGCTTCACGCTTCAGGCGGGCGACCGGCTCCGTATCGGCCCCGTCACGGGGGATTTGCGCGGCTATCTGGCCATTCGGGGCGGCATCCAGTCCCCCTCCGTCGCGGGTAGCCGTCAAAGCCTCAGCCCCCTCCAAGCTGAATCCCTGCTGCTTGCAGGGCCTGGCCAGCTTCCCTCCCGCCACATGGACGCCGATTGGGCCGGGTCTCCCCGGCCCGGGGGCCCCCTGCGCGTCTTGCCCGGCCCCCAGTGGGACCAGCTCGGCTGGCCGACCGGCCAGAACCCCGAGGCCACCGTGGCGGACCGGGTCGATCGGATGGGCGTGCGTCTCAACCTCACCCGGCCCGCCCCGACGCCCTCTGCCGGGCTGCCCAGCGAGCCGGTTTGCCCCGGGGTGATCCAGGCCCCCTCCACCGCCGAATGGATCATTCTGGGAGTGGGCTGTCAGACCCTGGGCGGATATGCGAAAGTCGCTCAGGTCATTGAGGCAGACCTCGACCGCGTGGGACGGCTTCGCCCGGGCGATACCCTCGCCCTCGAGCGTGTCGGGCCGGCCGATGCGGTCGCGGCCAACCGGGAATACCGCAGGCGGCTTGCCCGATGCTGCCAGGCGGCACTGTTGACACTTTCGGGCCACTGATTTCCGTTTGACGCAAACGCCAAGGATAAAAAGCATATGGCAAGGGTGTTTATCGGACCGTCTCACCTCGCCTCGGTGCCGGATTGGGAATACAGCCGGGTGCTGCGCGCAGCCGGCCACGAGGTGGTCTACAACGAGATCCCCCGCCAGCTTGTCGAGCACGAGGTGCTCGAGCATCTCAGGGACATCGACGCCGTGGT
>DKBS01000106.1:2156-4693 GCA_002451275.1 Planctomycetaceae bacterium UBA6894
TGGTCGCCCGCGTCGGCGTCGGCTACGACACCGTCGATGTGGCCGCCGCCACCGAGCTGGGCAAGCTGGTCACCATCGCCCCCGGCACCAACCACGGCTCGGTGGCCGAACACGCCTTCGCACTCATCCTCGCGCTGGCCAAGGGCGTCGTCCCGCAGGATGCCGGCCTGCGCGCCGGGGGCTTCCCCCGCGGTATCAACACCCCCATCCGCGGCCGCACCATCGGCATCGCCGGCCTGGGCCGCGCGGGCAAGGCCGTGGCCGAGCGCGCCCTGGCCTTCGAGATGAAGGTCATCGCCTTCGACCCCTACCCCGACACCGCCTATGCTGCCTCCAAAGGTATCGAACTGGTGGACTGGAAAACCCTGCTGGCGCAAAGCGACTGGCTCACGCTGCACCTGCCCAGCACCCGCGAATCGCAACACCTCATGAACGACAAGGCCTTCGCCGGCATGAAGAAGGGTGCCTACCTCATCAACACCGCCCGCGGCGCCATTGTCGATGAGAAGGCCCTCAATGCCGCCCTCGAGTCCGGCCACCTCGGCGGCGCCGGACTGGATGTTTTCGAGGAGGAACCCCCCGGAGTCCTCCCCTTCTTCACGCGGGCCAATGTGGTCCTCACGCCCCACGCTGCCGGGGTGGACCAGCAATCGCTGGCCGACATGGCGCTGTCCGCAGCCCAGGCAGCCGTCGATATCCTCGCCGGCCGCTGGCCCATGGAGAAGATCGTCAACCGCGAGCTGGCCCGCGACGATTAAACCGCCAGCCAGCATGCCCACCTCACGGCCAACCGGCGCCAACCGGTTGGCCTTTTTTTTTTGCACATGCAGCGCTATCCCTCCCGCCGCAAGTGATGGTGTCTTTCCACAGATCCCGCGGGGAGCGGTGCAATGCGTCTCATGAACACCCGTAAAAACGCCCTGTTGGCCCTTGCCGGCTTGGCCATGGCCTCTCCCTGGGCCTCCGCCCAGAATCGGGCCGGCCCCGCCGCGCCCGTTCCCGGCCAGCCGCCCGCCCGGCCTCCCGTCGCAGCGGTGCCCAATTTGCCCGCCGGCACCAAGGAAGCCACCCCGGTGGCCACCGTCAACGGTCAGGTGATCACCGCAGGCGACCTGCAGCAGGCCATGCGCTGGATCGCACCGGCCCCGGCCAACGCCCCGTCCACCATGGAGCGCCAGCGCCAGCTCGAGGCCCTGGGCTTCCTCATCGACAACCTGCTGATGGAGCAGTTCCTCAAGGCCCACGGCCCCGCCGTCTCCAAGGCCGAGATCGATGCCAAGCTGGCCGAACTGGCCGGCGAACTGAAGAAGCAGGACAAAACCATCGATTCGATGTGCAAGGAGCAGGGCATCACCCCGGACCAACTGGTGACCAATGTGCGCACCAAGCTGTCCTGGGGCGCATTCGCCGCGCCGCGCATCACCGACAAACTGCTGCAGGACTACTACACCGGCTACAAGGACTTCTTCGACGGCACCATGGTGCACATCAGCCACCTGGCGCTGCGTGTCTCGCCCACCATGCCCGCCGCCGAGAAGGCCGCCATGCAGGCGCGCGTCGCCGCCATCCGCGAGGAGATCGCCTCGGGCAAGATCACCTTTGAAAACGCGGCCAAGAAATACTCGCAGGAGGCCAACGGCGCGCAGGGCGGCGTCATCGGTTTCATCCCCCGCAAGTTCGCTGTGGAGGAAGATGTCGCCAAGGTCGCCTTCGCCATGAAGGCCGGCGAGGTCAGCCAGCCCATCGCCACCGAGTTTGCCATCAACCTGGTCAAGGTGAACGAACGCCGCCCCGGCCCGGGCTCCACCTTCGCCAAGGCGAAAAACGATGCCCAGGAAATGTTCACCGAGGAACTCTTCCAGGCCGTCCTCGCCCAGCAGCGCAAGACCGCCAAGATCGATGTCATGCTGAAGTAGCATCCAGCCTGCAGATTTGCCTTCAGCCGGGCCGGGAGTACTCCCGGCCCGGCTGCTTTCACTAGCGTTCCGTTTTCCCTTATTCTGGGAGCTGTCACCAACCTCCGGACGCTCCCCCATGCTCTCCACCCTCTCCCTGCTGGCCTCCCTCTCTTTCCAACAGGTCGCACTGGAGGCCGTCCCCACCGAACTGGCTCCCCTCGTCCGCCAGGTCCGGGGCCTTGCCCAGCACGCCTCCAGCCAATCGCACCTGGAAAAGGCGCTCACCGCCGCTACTCGGGCCACCGAGGCCGAGGACCTGCAGGAAAAGCTCGATCCCGCCGCCCTCCTGGAGATCCGCATCAATCCCGAGGGGCGCGTGAAGGTCGCGCGCGGCCTGGGCGCCACCACGCTGGAAACCGGCAAACCGATCGCGGTGCTGGTGAAGGTGGTCAACGGCTCCGGTGGCCAGCAACGCCTGAAGCCCATCCTCAAGTGCCCCGGTGAACACAGTTCCCCGGTCACCGCCGCCTGGCTGGAAAAAACCCCGGGCCTTGGCCAGGACCTGAACGGCCTGCTCGTCGAATACCGCCTGCTACTGCTCACCGGCCAAAGGCCCGGCCTGTTCGAGATCACCTTTGC
>DKBS01000124.1:0-9106 GCA_002451275.1 Planctomycetaceae bacterium UBA6894
CTAGGGGCGGTCTTCACCCTGCCAAGACCGGAGGACTCCGCCTCAGCCAGCCATCCGGTGGTTCGAACCAGGCCCATGGACGCGGCCTGGCTGGAAAAAACCAAGGGACTGGAGCCCCCGGCCCTGATCGCTGAAGTGGTGGAAGCCCTCCGGAAGCGGAATCCCGATTTTGACGGCGTGGTCGAGACCGGCGTGGAAAATGGTGTGGTTCGTCGGCTGAAAATTTGCACCGACACCGTGGCCGACATAGCGCCCCTGGCTGCCCTGCCCGATTTGGAAGATCTCAAGCTGGTGGGCACCTACACCAGCAAGCGGAATGGCAAACTGGCAGATATTAGCCCTCTCAAGGGCATGAAACTCAAGAGATTCGAATGTTTTTACAACGATGGCTTGACTGAAATTAAAGCGCTGGCCGGCATGCCCCTGGAATTTTTGCAGTGTTCCAGCAACGGGGTTAGCGATCTGTCCCCGGTCGCCGGGGCTCCCCTCCGGGAGTTGTGGTCGGGTGGCACCCCCCTCCGGTCGCTTGAACCGGTCCGCGGGATGCCCCTGGAGATCTTGTGGTGCAACCAGACCAAGGTGGTGGACCTTTCCCCGCTGGCTGGGTCGCCCTTGAAGCACCTGCGATGCCAAGACACCCAGTTGGCGAGTCTGGAACCCCTGGCCGGTTGCCCCCTGGAAACTATGGAATGCCATCGGACTGAAATCAGGTCGGTTGCCCCGCTGCGTGGCATGAAAACCTTGCAGGTTCTCAATATTCACTCCACCCGGGTGGATGATTTGGCCCCACTGTTGGAGTGCAAAAACCTCAAGGTACTTTGGTGCTCGATTGTTCCCGAAAGGGACAAGCCTGTTTTGTCCAAAATGACTTGGCTGACCCATCTCAACGACAATTCCCTGGCGGATTTTCGCTTCAGAATTCCCTGATTCTGCTTATCTATTTTTCCTGTCTGCCCGGGGTTGCTGTTTTTCAAGCACTCTCCCTTGATTCCCAGGGGGTGTTGGACGTATTACCCGCCGCGGTTCCATTCCGGTCCCCGGCTGGATGCACAAACCGTGGAGTTCGGCATGCTGGTGGCCTGTGTGGCATTTTTGCTTGCGCCCGCCCAGGCCCCAACCCCTGTCGGCCGTTTTGATAAACGGCCCGCATTGGAAGACACCGTTCCCCAACTGGTGTTCAGGGAAGTCGAAATCCTGGCACGCGGCCCGGTGCATGAGGCTTATGCAGCCGCAGGGGCCGGACTGAATTTTTCGGGCAACAGGGTAGTGCATGCGGCACCGCCCGCTCCTCTGGTGGAAATCCCTCCGGGCCTGGGCACCTCACCGACCCAGGTTTGGATTCCCGGGTACTGGGAGCTCGATACGGAGGACAACACGTGGATTTGGGTCAGCGGGTGCTGGCGCGAGCCACCGATCGGATTTGGTTGGTTGCCCGGCTACTGGGCCCAGGTGCGCGCCAACCAGTGGCGGCGGGTTAGCGGTCTCTGGTGGCGGGGTGATGGCGACAGCTTCATGCTCCAGTACACCCCGGCTCCACCCCAGGCCGGACCAGCCACGGGAAGCGGGCCGCCGCGATTGGACCCGCGCGATCCCAAGAACAAGGGCCTCTTTTTCAGCCCCGGGGGATGGGACTGGAACGGCAACCGCTATGGCTGGCGGCCCGGGCGCCTGGAACGCCTGGCTGAAAACCTAATTTGGCAGGAACAGCGCCAAACCTGGACACCCGCCGGCTTCCTGCCCTGCGAAGACCACATCGACCACCGGCTCAGCCACCGGGGCGTTGCCTATGCGCCGCTCCGGCCCGTTTTGAAGCCCGGCGCACCCGCGCCAAACCCCGTTGCTGAGCAGACGGTCGAGGCCGTCCAACCGGCCGGCGTTTGGAACACCAACGCCTGGCTGGAATGTTCCTGGCGGGATCGTTTAGGCAACTATTACATAGGAGATTATTATAATCCTGTTTGGGCAAAAAATGGGTTCGTTCCCGCCCGTGACGCCCGAAGGCGGCATGGCGACCCCTGGCTGCAATCCATCGAAGAACTGGCCGGCGCCGACGACGCGACCTTGCGCGCGCTCAACGCGCGGCACAATGAGCGGGCCCGCGGCCGGGAACAGCCACCTCCCCGGGTCGCCCGGTTCGACCAGCCCCCACCGGCCGGCGAGACGCTATTGGTTTTGCCGGCAGGTCGCCTGGATCCGTCCGATCAGGCGGCAGAGCAACTCGTGCGGATGGCACTGGAAGTGGTGGATCATCAAAATCGCCTGATCCGCGCCCGCATGGAACTGGAACAGGTGGGGCTGGAGGGCAAGCGGGTCCAGTTGAAAACCCCGCCACCCATTCAGCCGGATGAAATGGAGGAGAGCCAGACGCCGATACAACCGGCACAATCCAAAAAGTAAATTTTTAATTAACTATCTGACCTATTCGCCTTGTTTTTACTATCCTGTTCTCTCTTTTTAGGCTTCCCATTTTGTGTTTCGGGGAATAATTGCGTGGCGCTGACTCATTCCGTGGCGGAGGTGGAACCGTCCAGGACAAGTCCGCAAGCATTCTCCGGAGACTGCATCCATGATGTGGAAGTGTTCCCTGGCCCTGATGGCTGGGATTACCTTGGCCGGATTCGCATCCGCCCAACAGGCTGCCGAGCAAGGGGCGACACAAGCCCCCGCCAAGCCTCAAGCCTCGCAGGCTCCGGTTCGCCCGCAAGCCTCCCAGGCCCCTCAAGCTCCTCGCACCCGCAAAGTTCTGGTAAAGGAGTGCGTGCCTGAAACCTACCAGGTGAAAGTGACCACCTGGGAATCCGAAATGGTCGACCAGACCGTTCGCGTACCGCACAAGGTCATGGTCGAGGAAACCCGTACCCGCCCGGTGATCGACACCGAATGGGTCACCGAAATGCGCGAATGCCGGCGCACGGTGGTGGACTGCGTCCCCACCGAGGAAACCCGCACGGTCTACCGCAAGGTGACCACCTGCCAGCCGGTGACCACCATCAAGCGCACCGTCGTGGACAACGGTCACTGGGAATGCATCGAGGTTCCCACCCTGTGCCATCAGATCAAGGAGCACTTCCACGCCAAGCATCCCTGCCGCAAGGGTGGCTGTGATTCCCTGATGTACCAGCCCATGGTGGACACCTGCTGGGACAACGGCTACGACCTCAAGGGTGGCTCCGTGAAGGGCGGCTCCATCAAGGGTGGCGTGAAGGGTTGCGAGCCGGTGTGCGAACCCGTGTGCGAGAAGCCCGTTCCCACCCGCACTAAGCGTGTGTGGAAGTCTTGCCCCCAAGTGATCGAGACTCCCTGCACCAAGATGCAGCGCGTCACCGAGTGCGTGCCCGAAACCATCACGGTGTGCGTGAACAAGAAGGTGTACCGCACCGAGGTTGACCAGAAGCCGGTCCGCGTATGCAAGAAGACCTGCCGCATGGAGACCTACACGGTTCCAGTCTGCAAGACCGAGTGGACCACCGAAACCCGCCAGGTGTGCCGCAAGGTGCCTGTCGTGAACTACGAGACCCGCACCCGCTATGTCACCCGCTGCACCGAGCAGGAAGTCGCAATCGAGGACTGCGAGGCCTCCTGCGGCCTGTTCGACGGTGGCTTTGACCTGGGTTGCGGCATCGGCTGCGGCAAGCTTGGCCGCCTGGCCGGGCGCATTAAGGCCCACAAGATCCACAGCTACCCGGTGGCCAGCAGCTATGTGCCCTCCACCAAGGGTTGCGACTGCAACTAAGCCACCCGCTCTCGGGTAGGTGAAACAGCCGGGGGGCGGTGGAGTGATCCACCGCCCCCCGGCGCTTTTTGACAGCCGAAATCAGACGCCCAGCTCCGCCTTCGTCTCCTTGAAGGCGTTCACGGCGAAAGCCAGTTCCTCCGGCGTGTGGGCGGCGCACACTTGGGTGCGGATGCGGGCCTTGCCCATCGGCACCACCGGGTAGGAGAAGCCGATCACATACAGGCCCCGGGCCAGCAGCTTTTCCGCCATGTTGGCGGCCAGCACCGCGTCGCCCAGCATCACCGGCGTAATGGGGTGCACACCGGGGATGATGCTGAAGCCGGCCGCGGTCATCTCCCCGCGGAACCAGGCGGTGTTGCTTTCCAACCGGTCCCGCAACTCGGTCGATTCGGTCAGCAGCTTGAGGGACTCAAGCGATGCCGCCACGATGGGCGGGGGCAGGGAGTTGCTGAACAGGTAGGGTCTGGACCGCTGCCGCAGCAGCTGGACCAGCTCGGCCGAGCCGCATGTGTAGCCGCCCGACCCGCCGCCCAGCGCCTTGCCCAGCGTGCCGGTGAGAATGTCGATGCGGTCGATGCAGTGGTGGAACTCATGGGTTCCCCGGCCAGTCTTGCCCACGAAGCCGGTGGCGTGCGAGTCATCCACCATGATCATCGCGTCGTACTTGTCGGCCAGTTCGCACACTCCGGGCAGGTTGGCGATGGTGCCGTCCATGGAGAACACGCCGTCCGTGGCGATCAGCCGGAAACGGCAATCAGCCGCCTCCTTCAGCTTTGCCTCGAGGTCGGCCATGTCGTTGTTCTTGTACCGCAGGCGTTTGGCCTTGCAGAGGCGGATGCCGTCGATGATGGAGGCGTGGTTCAACTCGTCGGAAATGATAGCGTCTTCGGGGCCGAGGATGGTCTCGAAAAGGCCGCCGTTGGCGTCCCAACACGAGGAGTACAGGATGGTGTCGGCCTTGCCCAGGAAGGTGGCAAGCGCCTGTTCCAGATCCTTGTGGATCTCCACGGTGCCGCAGATGAAGCGCACGCTGGCCATGCCGTAGCCCCAGCGGTCGATGGCGTCCTTGGCGGCTTGGCGGATGCGGGGGTGGTTGGCCAGCCCCAGGTAGTTGTTGGCGCACAGGTTCAGCACACCCTGGCCGCCCCGCACGGTGGCCTCGGGCTGCTGGGGCGAGGTGAGCACCCGCTCGCCCTTGAACAGGCCGCTGGCCCGTATCTCGTCCAGTTGCTTTTGCAGGTGCTCGGTGAAGCGTCCCGCGGGTTTGCTGGTCGCCATCGGTCAGCCCTCCTTCCAGGTGAGGATGACTTTGCCCGACTGGCCCGAGTGCATCGCCTCGAAGCCCTTCTCAAAGTCGGTGTGCGGGAAACGGTGGGTGATGATCGGGGCGATGTTCATGCCCGACCCGACCAGCACGCTCATCTGGTACCAAGTCTCGTACATCTCGCGGCCATAGATGCCCCGGATGGTGAGCATGTTGAAAATCACGGTGTTCCAATTGATGGACATTTCACCGCCGGCGGGGATCCCCAGCATGGCGATCTTGCCGCCGTGGCACATGTTGGCCAGCATGTCGCGGAATGCCTTCGGGTTGCCGGACATCTCCAGCCCCACATCGAACCCCTCCTTCATGCCCAACGCATGCTGGACATCGGTCAGTGTCCGCTCGCGCACATCCACGGTCAGGGTGGCGCCCAGTTTCTTCGCCAGCGCCAGCCGGTACGGGTTTACATCGGTGATCACCACATTGCGCGCGCCTGCATGGCGGCACACCGCAGCGGCCATCGCGCCGATCGGCCCCGCGCCCGTGATCAGCACATCCTCGCCCAGCACCGGGAACTGCAGTGCCGTGTGCACCGCGTTGCCCAGGGGGTCGAAAATGGCCTGCACATCGCGGTCAAGCTTCGAGTCGTGGTGCCACACATTGGTCACCGGCAGGGAGATGTATTCGGCAAAGGCGCCGGGCCGGTTCACGCCAACGCCCGAGGTGTCCTTGCACAAATGCCGCCGCCCGGCCAGGCAGTTGCGGCATTGGCCGCAGACCACATGCCCCTCGCCGCTGACAATCTCACCCACCTTGAAACCGGTTGCGTTGGAACCGCATTCCACGATGCGCCCGACGAATTCATGCCCCACCACCATGGGGACAGGGATGGTTTTTTGGGCCCATTCGTCCCAGTCGTAGATGTGAAGGTCGGTGCCGCAGATCCCGGTGCGCAGCACCTCGATCAGCACGTCGTTGATACCTATGGTCGGTATGGGCACATCTTCAAGCCACAGTCCTTTTTCCGACTTGCGCTTCACGAGTGCTTGCATCGTTTCCATGAATCCACCAAACCCCCCTGAGGTTATGGTGTCATCCTAGGAAGTGACGGGGGGCCGGCACCAGTCCGGCTTCGCCTGCCGTGGAAACGAATCGCCTTTTCCTCGTCTCGGCTATGGCACGGGTGGGGGAGAGAAGAGCAAACCCTCCCGAGGGTGACTCCAGGGAGGGTTCAAAATGCGGGCGATTCCGGAAATACCGCTCTCTGGAATCTGGGCTTTTTACTTCAGCAATTCATCCAGCGCCGGGGTGACCGCGTCCGCCCAGATGCGATAGCCCTTCGGGCTCAGGTGAAGCTGGTCCGGCATGATTTCCTTGGGGATGGATCCGTCGGCGGCGAGGAACTTCTTGCCAATGTCCATGAATTGGACCGTTTTGCCGCCGTCGTCCAGCTTGGCGATCTGCGCGTTCACGGCGTTGATCTTGGCGGTTTGCGCCTCCCTGGCGGCGGGGTCCTTGCCGGTGGACCGTGGGAAAACCGCCAGGAGCAGCACCTTGGTTTTGGGGGAACGCTTGTGGATTTCCCGCACAATCAGCTTGACCCCCTCCGCGATCTCCTCGGCGGTGTTGTCCTTGCCGTTGCTGTTGTTGGTGCCAATCATCAGCATGAGCGCCTTCGGCTTGATGGTGTCGAACTCGCCGTTCTGCAGGCGCCAGAGCACATGCTGGGTTCGGTCACCGCCGATGCCGAAATTGGCGGCCTTTTTCGGCTTGAATTCCTTTTCGAAAATCTCGTTGCCGGGGGATTTGGGATTGTGGCCTTCGCCACCCCAGGCGTCGGTGATGCTGTCGCCGAGGAAAAGCAGATCAATGTCGCCGCGTTTGGCGATTTCCACAAATTTTTCGTGACGGGGCATCCAGCCCTTGTCGCGGGGTGCAGGCTTGATGGCGGTGTGCGACCTTGCGGTATTTTCCGTGTCTTTTTGATCAGCCCGGAGGGAGGTGCCAAACGAGAACGAAACAGCCAGCGTGGCGGTCAAGGCGAGCAGGGAAAAGGTGCGAAGCATCATGCGGTTTCCTCGGGGGTTTCCAGGCCGCTGGATTGGGGAAAGGGCTCCATCAGGCGGCCATGGGTAACAGGTTATCCCGAGGGGTATTCCTTTTCCAGCAGGCAGTTTATCGTCCGCTCAGGATCTGCAGCAGCATCGCGGGGCTGACCATTTGCCGGAGTGCGGCGGTGCGTACCTTCCGCATGCTTTCCGGGTCCCTTGAGGCAATGGAAATGAAGCACAGGCACATTTCGTTGGTGGTCTGCTCTCCCCAAGTGACCAATTTGGGTGGTGAGGAAGGGTTGAGAGGGTTGTCGCCGCTGTTGTCGTACCAAGCGTCCATCACCAGTTTGCTGCCGGCGGGCACCGCAACCTCCTCCCGGCACATGTAGGTGTCCTGCCAATTGAAGTTCCAGTCCCGCACCCAGATCAGGGGGATTTCCTTCCCCTGGGACGTGATGGCCCGCACCTTCATCTCCCTGCCCAGCAGGTGCATATGCGGTGTCACCGCCACGACGCGCAGCGCCTCGGGCGTTGTGAATTCCACATGCCGCTGGTACCGCTTTTCGCCGGCAGGTATCCGGATGTCCCGGGTCAAAAGGGGTACCATGCCCACGATGTCCCGGGCTGGTTGTGGGGTGAAGTAGACTCCCACGCGGCTTTTGTCTTTTTCTTCCTTTCCAGAGGGGTGGTAGTGCAATTGCAGCACCACATCGCTTCCCTTCGCCAGCATCCTGCCCATTCCCTCCGGCAGCTTTCGCGGCATGTTTCCCGGTGCCCAGCCGCCCAGGCCGCCGCTGGGTAAAAATCCAGGTCCGCCGAAGGTGCCATATCCCGCTTCGGGATCTTTCTGGTCCAGGGCCCTGGCCTGGCCGCTCCTGTCCAGGAAGACCAGGGCGTGGTGGACCACCCTGGGGTTCCCGGGCTGGAATTCGATCGCCGCGACGGTCCGGTCTTCCTTCAGACCGGTCGGCAGGACAAAGCAGCGGTACACATCTTTGCCGCTGACAGGCACCAGGAATTCCGCGGGCATCTCCAGCACCAGGTCTGGCTTGCCCAGCCTCCATCCCTGCTCGAAGGATGGCGGCTTGGGGCTTTTGGCCAGATCGCCGGCAGGGGCCCCGGTTTCCGCCCAAGTTTTCAGTGTGGCTTTTTCTCCAGGGGTCAGCACCCGTTCATCATGAAAACGGTTGTAGCCGGGCTCCGCTTTCCAGGGGGGCATGGAACCGTGTTGCACCACCTGACTGATGAACTTTGCCCTCTTCCGAGCATCCTCGAAAGTGATTAGCGGGAAGGGGGCCACTTCCCCAGGTCGATGGCAGGTGACACAGTGCCGGTGAAGAATGGGGGCAATGTGGTCGGCGAAGTTCGGGTTTTCAGGGGCAAAACCCAAAACCAGGTGGCCAAGTGCCAGAAAAAGCATGAGAAAATCCCCGTGTCCAGACGATACCCCATTCTAACTGGGTGCGGTTTCTCGTGATAGCGGTTTGTAGCTGGATGTTGCCGGGAATCCTGAGTGGGCTTGATTTGCGCCAACCGGATAAGCCATTGCGGAAAAAATTCGGCCATCTCGGAATGCGCCCATGGAGGGCAACCATGTACGAATTCGGCAAAATAGGCGGTCTTTTGAACCGCTCGGTACAAGGTGCGGCTTTTTTGCTGTTGATTGCGGGTTGCAAAAACTCCCCGTCCTCATCACCGGCAACCACCAGCAACATTTTCCGCTTTGGGCCGCAAACCCAGCAGTCGGTGGACCAGTTCAAACAGCAGGCGCAGGCCACCGCGCAGGCCGGCACCAACGCCCTGCAGTCAGGCTCCCAGGATTTCCAGAAATCCGTGAACAGCCAATTGGCTAGCCTCGATGCCCAGCGGGCTCAGCTCAACAACCAGATCCAGGCCAGCAGCGGTCAGGCCAAGCAGCAACTGGAAAGCCAAATGGCGTCGCTGGATGCCCAGCGCAACCAATTGACCAACCAACTCAACCAGACGGGCCAGTCCTTGCAAAATTCGGTCAGCGCCCAACTGACCAGTCTTGATTCCCAGCGTCAGCAACTGGCC
>DKBS01000124.1:9397-9840 GCA_002451275.1 Planctomycetaceae bacterium UBA6894
CTGGATGCCCAGCGCAGCCAATTGACCAACCAGGTCAACCAGACAGGCCAGTCCCTCCAGCAAAATTTCCAGCAAACCACGGATGCCCTGAACCAGTCGGCGCGGCAGATCCAGCAGACCTTCACCAACCCCTATCCGGCACCCGCCCCGGCCTCAACGCCGCCGCCTCTTCCACCGCCAACCCGCTGAGTTTCGCCGGGCACCCGGCCCCCGGTTTCCGTCCGCTGAAGCAGTCAACAACCGGGCCACAAGCCCGGTTGTTTGTTGGGTGAGCAAGAAGCCAGAGGATTGTTTCCCATCGGATCGCCGGCAAAACTGGCGGATCAGGCGTTTGTCTTTAATAGTTTTTAAAGAGTTTTAAAAGTGAAATAGTAAATATTGTTTTCCACATGTTTATCTTATTTTCGCAGCTCCATAGTTTTTTGAAAATGGATTGCGCTTTG
>DKBS01000076.1 GCA_002451275.1 Planctomycetaceae bacterium UBA6894
GCTTTGCGAGCGTTGCCCGAGAGCACGAGGTCAAGCGCCTTGCCGTAGTAGGCGTCGATGTCCATCTTGGCGGTGGCGCGCTCGAGGTCGTCCATGCCCTGGTTGATGGTGTCGCGCAGCCTTGCGCGGCGCTCGAGGCGGGTCTTGCCCACCTCGCGGCGCAACTGCAGGTCGTCGATGGTGATACGGTCCATCTTCGACATGTCCATGTCGTCGCCGGCGGGGTAAAGGGTGTAGGGATCATAGGCCGGGCCGAGGAAACCGGCGCCGCCGCCCTTGCCCACCACATTGCTCTCCTGCAGCGGGCGGGGCATCATCACGAACGGGAGCATGGGCACGGTGGGCGGCTTCAGGCGGGCCACCTGGCTGCCGGCGGTGGGGAAATCCTTCGGGCTGGGCGGTTCCAGTTGGCCGGAGGGGCTGACCTTGTCGGCGGTGTAGCCGGTGAGGATCTGGTAGATGGCAGCGGTGTGGTTGAACAGGCCCACCGGGGTGTAGCTCATGGAGCGGATCATGGTGAACTTGTCGTTCACCTGGGACAGTTTGGGGAGCAACTCGGTGAACTGGACGCCGGGCAGTCTGGTGCTGACGGGCTTGAAGATGGAGCGGACATTGTCGGGGACATTGTCCTTGGGATCCCACAGGTCCAGATGGCTGGGGCCACCCTGCAGGTAAACCAGGATGACACTTTTCGCCTTGCCGAACCCGGGCCCGCCGTAGGAACCAGCACCATCGTTCGCCCGGGCGGACTGCAACCGCAGGAGCCCAGGCAGTCCGAGGCCCAGCATGCTGGACCCGCCGATCCGCAGCAGGTCGCGGCGGGTCACACCATCGCACAGATCCCGGGTAACGCCCTGATTGATCGCGAACATGGGAGGGTCTCCGTACGGTTGGCAGGCAGAACTTGTACCGGTCTCCGGGCAATCTGTCTGGCTAGGCCCCCACACGGTCGGGGGTCGAGTCAGCCAACCCGGCGCAGGCATCCGCATGGGAGGAAGGCGGGGCCTCCGGAACGGAAAATACCTTCAGCTAGTAGATCGAGCTTACTCCCTGCCGATGGTCACCGTCAATCAGCGGGGACCTGTGAATTCCGGCGGGAAAGAGGTTTTGGTAGCCTGTTGGGGAGGGTTGTAGGGCCAGCCGCCGGCAGCTATCGGCCCGGAAAATCGAAAGTTTCGGCCATTTTTTGGAAGCACACCTGCAAGACCGAACCCCTTCGCCGCAAGAAGGATCGGGCAGGGATGGGGACTTTGGAGTGGGAAAGCCCGAATCCGCCAACCCGCCAGCCGCGCCAGCGGCAGCAGCCAGCCAGCCTTCCGGGGTGTTCCACGCCAGCGGAAGGGAGCTGGTTCTGGCCACCTTGGAGGCCGAGGGCGCTTTCCTTAAGAACTTTCTGCGCAAAGGTTTGCGGAAAATGTTCAGCACAAAGCCGATCGCCTGGATCGAAGAGCAGGCCGAGGAGGCCTTCCAGAACCTGCACCTGCGGGCGCTGGAGGTGGTGAGCGGTTTTGACCCGACCAAACCGGCCGGGCCCTGGCTGACAGGAATCGCGCTGCGGGTGCTGCAGGAGACCAACCCCAACCGGCGGAGAACCGCCACCCTGGTGACCGATCTGGGGGACCAGGGGCAGCGCGTTTTGGACGGCACGCCCGAGGCTGTCCGGGAAGAGCCCCTGGAACGGCTGGGCCGGCTGGAGGATGCGGCCCAATTGCGCAGCCTGATGGCCGGGCTGGTGGAGGGCGACCGGGAGGTGTTGCGGCTGGTGATGCTGGAGGAACGGGACACCGAAGAAGTGGCCCGGATACTGCGCACCACCCGTGAGCAGGTGCACCTGCGCAAGTGCAGGGCCTTGAAACGCCTGCGCAAATTATGCTCTGTGGATACGGCCGGAACCGAAACCTCGGTCCTGGTGGAGGAAGGGCGATGAGCGGCAACAGCCAATCCAAACCTGATGGGAAACCCTTGAACCGGAATGCTTCCCTCGTCACCCAGAATCTAGGTGACCATCTGCTGGACAGCCGTCTGGTGGAAGCGCTGGACACCGGCGATTTTGACCAGGCTTTGGACCTGTGGGAACAGGCGGAAAACTCTCCCGAAACCGCGGAGCGGCTGCACGCGCTGGCCAAAGCCTGGGCGAGCGAGGCGGAAGAGCCCGCTGGTCCCCGAGCCGACACGCTATTGGCCTCGCTGCCCTCCAAGGGCCTGTCGGAAAAAGACCTGGCCGCGCACCAAATCCTTGCGGCCTGCCCGGACCGGCTGCCAGGAGCAGGTGGGGCGGAGCAGTTGCGGATATGGATGCAGGACCGCGGCATTGACGCCAGTGCGGACTACACGCGGCACCTGTGGCGGCAGATTTCCTCGTTGCTCCAGCCCCAGGAGGATGGGCACCTGATGCTGGCTGCCCGGGAGGGGGCGGTATTGCCGCCACCCCCACCGGAACCACCGGTGCCGGAAGGACCGGTGCGCTGAAACCATGGCAGCGCCCGCAGAGGGGAAAATCGCACCTTCCCGCATGGACCTTATCCACCGGTGGATCGCTGAGGCGTTCCGCCGCTTGGGGGTTGCCTTGCGCGCAACGGCACCACCTACCGGTCCGGTGCCGTTGACCCGCATTCTGGAAGCGTTCCACATCACACTGCAGCCTGTTCCCGGGCTGACCCGCGGTAAAGCCCGGGAGTTTCTGCGGCTTTCCGCCGTGGAAGAACGCCTGGCCGAATCGGAGAAATCCCCCCTGGCCGGCCTGATGGTCACCCGCCCGGCAGGCAGTGTGGTGCTGGTGAACGCGCAGGACATCCTGACACGGCGCCGTTTCACCGTGGCCCACGAACTGGGCCACCACTTGCTGCACCAGCCGCGCAACCAGCAGGGGATTTTGCGCTACGACCTGACCGCCGAGGATGGTGGCAATCTCTCGGGGGAGGAACTTGGCCGGATCGAGGCGGAAGCGCACGCGTTCGCCGCCAACCTGCTGATGCCCGAATCCTGGGTGCGGGCCTGGTTTGCCCAGCAGGGAAACGGCACGGTTATTTCACCGGGTTTGGCGGCCAGCCGATTGGCCACCCTGCTACTGGTGAGCCGGCAGGCGACCATTCGCCGGCTGGCAGACCTTGGTTTAACTGCCGATGCGACCGAAGACGCCGCGAGCGAAGAGGCAGGAGACGGTGATGCCTGAACACATGCCACCGGCACCCAGCCTGTTGTCACGGGACGGGCACCAGCCCTTTTTTGACCCCCTGCGGGAATGGGAGAGCGTGGAAGCCCCCAACGCCTCCCAGTCACCAGAACCACCGGAAGATCAGCCGGCGCTTCCGGACCTGGAGACTCCAGCGGCCGCATGGCAACCCATGAGCCTGCCGGCACATCCGCCGCTGCAGTTTTTCCCGAGCCTCTTTTTGGCCGGGGTGGAGCGTAGTCAGCTGCTGTGCCATGCCAATGACCCGGCCGGGCGGCACCTTCCGGA
>DKBS01000152.1:0-970 GCA_002451275.1 Planctomycetaceae bacterium UBA6894
GGCCCGGCATGGGCATGGGTGGGCCTGGTGGTGGCCCCGGCGGCAAGCCAGGGTCTTCATTGCCCCCGCGCGGATCGTCGCGCAAGGAGATGGATTCACGGGGTAACCGGCCGCGACCGGGCCCGGGTGGCCCGCGGGGCCCGGGTGGCCCCAGGCCAGCCGAAGGGACTCCAGTCGCCCCAGAGGCCGCGCAGGTTCCGGTGACCAAGCCGGCGCCCAAGCCACAACGGCCGGCACCCAAGCCGGTGAACCTGTCGAAAGATGCCCTGGCGGGCGGTAGCCCCCTGGGGAGTTTCGCGGAGTTGGCGGCGTATTTGGCGGCCACCAACCAGCCGGGCAAACCGGGGGAAAACCCTTCCCCGGGAGGCAATCCGCCGGCTGATGGCGGGCAGTCCAACCCGTAAGGGGAGTGATTGGCCCCGGTTTCTTGGAGACCGGGGCTTTTGCCCCTAGAATAACCTTCAGAGTGGTTCCAGAGACCGCCGGCGGAAGTTCCGCTGGTGGTCTGCTGTTTTTCCGGATTTGGGGCGGTGCGCCCCGGCTCCCACCGCTTGAGACCGTCAGACTAGGCAAAGGCCCGAGCGCACATGTCCTCCCCACCACCCAATTCCCCCAAACAAAACGACCGGCCGGGGCGCCGAGGCAACCCGTGGATGGCGGGCAACTGGGCCTGGTTGGTGGTGATTGCCCTGGCGATTCTGGCGGTGGTGATGACGCGGGCCGGGACACGGTCGGTGGAATACGGTGTGTTCTGGAACCTGCTGAACGATCCCCAGGAATCCAAGAAGGTGAAGCGGGTGGTATTCCGCGACCCTGACCGGATGGAGGTGATCCTGGCGGAGGACGCGCTTCAGCCGAGCGGCGCCGGCGGGTTGCCGGATAAATACCGGGAGAAGATCAAGAACATCCGGTTTGAAGTGAAGGTTCCGGGCGAGGACAAGGACCTGCTTCCGAAGCTGCGGGAGCTGTC
>DKBS01000152.1:1298-5243 GCA_002451275.1 Planctomycetaceae bacterium UBA6894
ACGCTGATTTTCTTCATGCTGCCCCTGATCATCTTCATGGCTTTCTTCTTTTTCGTGCTGCCGCGGATGCGGGACCCGATGGGCGGCGGCTTTTTGAATAACTACATCCGCAGCCCGGCCAAGAAATACGACAAGGGGAAGACGCGGGTCACCTTTGAAGATGTGGCGGGGATGGAGAACGCCAAGGGCGAGCTGAAGGAGATCGTGGAGTTCCTGAAGTCGCCCGAGAAGTTCTCGCGGCTGGGCGCGACGGTGCCCAAGGGCGTGCTGCTGGTGGGATCACCGGGCACGGGCAAGACACTGCTGGCGAAGGCGGTGGCGGGCGAGGCGGGTGTGCCGTTCTACTCGATCAACGGCTCAGAGTTCATCCAGATGTTCGTGGGCGTGGGTGCCAGCCGCGTGCGCGACATGTTCAAGACGGCGAAGGAGAACTCGCCGTGCATCCTGTTCATCGACGAGATCGACGCGGTGGGCCGCATGCGCGGCGCGGGCGTGGGCGGGGGCTCGGACGAGCGGGAGCAGACGCTCAACCAGATCCTGTCGGAGATGGACGGTTTCCAGCCGAGCCAGACAGTGATCGTGATGGCGGCGACCAACCGGCCGGATGTGCTGGACAGCGCGCTTTTGAGGCCGGGGCGGTTTGATCGGCACATCACCGTGGACCGGCCGACCTGGCAGGGGCGCATGGGCATTTTGAAGGTGCACACGCGGAACAAGCCGCTGGCCGACGATGTGAACCTGGAGGACATCGCGCGCCACACGGTGGGGATGACCGGCGCGGACCTGCGCAACCTGTGCAACGAGGCGGCGCTTTTGGCCACCCGCGAGGGCAAGGACCGCATCGACCGATCCGACTTCCACCGGGCGGCGGACCGGGTGCTGATGGGGGCCAAGCGCGAGGAAGTGCTGACCTCGGATGACAAGGTGCGGATCGCCTACCACGAGGTGGGCCACGCCCTGGTGGCCTGGCTGATGCCGGGTTGCGACAAGCCGCAGAAGGTGACGGTGATCCCCCGCGGGCAGGCCCTGGGTGTGACCCTGACAATCCCCGACGAGGACCGGGTGCACTACGGGCGGGACTACTTCGAGCGGCGCCTGGTGACACTGCTTGCCGGGCGGGCAGCAGACCGCCTGATGTACGGGCAGGTGTATTCGGGCGCGGAGAGCGACCTGAAGCAGGCGACGCGTCTGGCCCGGATGATGGTGACCCACTGGGGCATGTCGGAGCGCGTGGGGCCGATGGCCTTCCGCGTGGGCGAGGAGCACACCTTCCTGGGCAAGGAGATCCAGGAGTCGCGCGACTTCAGCGAGGGGACGGCGCAGGTCATCGACGAGGAAGTGAGCCGGATCCTGCGCGAGGCGGACCAGAAGGCCACGGAGCTTTTGACCAACAACCGGCACCATCTGGAAGCGGTGACCAAGGAGTTGGCGAACCGCGAGGAGATGCTGCGCGGCGACATCGAGGATGTGTTGCGGGCCAACGGCATGGATATTCCCGTGGAGAAGCCGAAGCAGGATGCGGCGGCAGAGATCGCCCCGGTAACCGACAAGAGCGCCGACCTAGGGGATGGCGAGAAGCCGGCTGGGGAACAACACGGTGGATGAGATTTGGATTATTTGAAACAGGGGAAGGCGCGTGCGTGATGCCGCGCCTTTCTTTGTTTAGGTACCGCTATCCAGAAAGTTTCGCCGATGCGGCCGCAATGTGCCGGCATGGAAATCGGTCAGTTCGAACCATAAACAGGAGGGTGATTGATGCGCAGTTCACGGTTTTGGCCCAGGGTTTTGATCCTGTCGGTGGCGTTGGGCCTGGTGGCCGGGTGGGCCGGGGCGCAGGACCGGTTGAAGAAGATGCCCGGGCATGCGCAGTACGAGAAGATGGCGAAGGAGGTGGGGAAGGCGGCCAAGCTGGGCGCGCTGGGCGTGACCTGGAAGGATGGCGGCAAAGGACTGGAGTACACGCGCGACGGTAAGAAGTACGCGCTGGATGTGGCGACGCTGGAAGAGAAGGAGCTTGCCGAGGCGAAAAAGGAAGACGAAGGGAAGAAGGGGAAAGGATGGCGACCCGGAGGGGCCGGCAAAGGGCCGGAACGCGGACGGCAGTTCGACCGGGCCCTGTCTCCCGATGGCAAAACCCTGGCGCTGTACCGGGACCGCAACCTGATGCTGGCCGGGCCCCAGGGGGAGAACCCGAAGCCGATCACCTTTTCGGGCGACGAGAAGACCCGTGTCAAATGCGGCAGCGCGAGCTGGGTGTACGGCGAGGAGCTGGACCAGAAGACAGCGATGTGGTGGTCGCCCGATTCGAAAAAACTGGCGTACTACCGTTTTGACGAATCGAAGGTGAAGGACTTCTACCTGACGCTGGACCAAACGAAACTGCAGGACCGACTGGATGTGGAAGCCTATCCCAAGCCGGGTGCCGACAACCCGATCGTGGAGCTGGTGATCCACGACATAGCCACCGGCTTGAAGACCTTTGTGGATGTGCGCGATGGAAAATTGTTTTCCAACGAGGTGGTGGGGCACTATGTCTGGCGGGTGGCCTGGTCGCCCGACGGCAGGGAGCTGCTTTTCCACCGGGCCAACCGCTTGCAGAACATTTTGGAGCTGGTGGCGGCGAACCCCGAAACCGGCAGGACCCGGGTGGTGCTGCGCGAGGAGTGGCCCGCCAGTTGGGTGGAGAACAACCCGGAGCAGCGATTCCTGAAGGACGGCAAGCGGTTTGTCTGGGCCTCGCAGCGGACCGGATTCAACAACTATTACCTGCACAGCCTGGAGGGCGGCGAGCCTGTGGCGTTGACCCGGCACCAGTCGGAAGTGGCGAGTATCGTCGAGATCGACGAGAAGGGTGGGGCGCTGTATTACCTGGCGCGGACCGGTGACAACCCGCTGAAGCTGCAATTGCACCGGGTGAAACTGGACGGGACCGGCGATGCGCTGCTGACCGACCCGAGCCGGCACCACCAGGTGAGCGTGTCGCCTGATTTCACGCATTTTGTGGACATCGCGCAGACGCACAGCGAGCCGCCGACGACGCGACTGGTCAGCCTGCAGGGTGACCAGCGGAAGGTGCTGGCGACCAGCGACCTGAGCGCGTTCGAAAAGCTGGGCCTGAAAAAGGCCGAGGTGTTCCGTTTCAAGGCGGCGGACGGCCAGACCGACCTGTACGGTTTGTTGCACCGGCCGTCCACCTTCGACCCGAACCGGAAATACCCGCTGCTGGTGAGCGTGTACGCGGGCCCCGAGACGGACGGCGCGCGGGAGAGCTTCGCGCAGCCGAGCGCGCTGGCGGAGTACGGATTTTTGGTGGCGTCGCTGGACACGCGCAGCGCGAAGGGACGCGGCAAGCGGGTGCTTGACAGCATCTACCAGAATCTGGGGATCACGGAGATTGATGACCAGGCGGCGGGGGTGAAGGAGCTGGCGAAACGGCCGTATGTGGATGGCGGCCGGGTGGGGATTTTCGGGGCATCGTATGGCGGGTTCGCCTCGGCGATGTGCCTGGCGCGGTATCCGGAGGTGTTCCACGCGGCGGCGGCGAGTTCCTCGGTGACCGACTTCCGCAACTATGACACCATCTACACCGAGCGCTACCTGGGGATTCCCACCGACGAGGCCGGTAAGAAAGCGTACGAGAAGACCAACATCATGGCGCTGGCCTCGAAGATCCAGGGGCGGTTGATGCTCTTCTTCGGCACGGCGGACAACAATGTGCACCCGAATAATTCGATGCAACTGATCCAGGCGCTGCAGAGGGCCGGCAAGAGCTTCGAGGTGCAGGTGGGGCCGGATGTGGGCCACGCCGGGCTGAACCAGGCGCGGATGATGGAATTTTTCATCGAGAACCTGGTGCTGGGGAAATAGTTTCCCTGAAACCGGTCCCCTTGGGCATCGCAACTGCCCCCTCCGCACGGTTTCAAAGTGCGGAGGGGGCAATTTTGT
>DKBS01000095.1:0-499 GCA_002451275.1 Planctomycetaceae bacterium UBA6894
CTGGATGACCGGGACCGCGGACACCGCCGGCGGCACGGCCGGGCCGGGAACCGGGGTGACACCGAAGGGCGCCTGACGGGGCCGCTCGCGGAAGTGCGCGCCGGGGGGCAACTTGCCCCCGATGCGGAGAATCTCCTGGAAATACTTTTCCTTCATGGTCAATGGACGGGCTTGATCGGGCCCCTGCGGCGTTCCCGTCTGCCCTGGCTGAACACTATCCGGATGGTTTTTGACCGGTTCACTCATCGTGCCTTGCGCCTCCGCTTGCATCCCTCGATCACGGAACCTGGCATCCTTTCCCGGGTGGCACATCCGGGCGGCGGCATCCTGCCCTGCCGCCCTGATCCCTCGACGCCGTGGAACTGCGTCCGGCCCATCGGGGTGGATGTTCCCCTATCCTGTGCCGAAAGGTGCCGATGTTAAGAGCCCAGTTTTCAAAAAAAAGAAGGCAGAGAGCCCAAGTCGGCAACTCCTCCAACTCGGCAACTACCCCCGGGGG
>DKBS01000095.1:768-22967 GCA_002451275.1 Planctomycetaceae bacterium UBA6894
GATTTTCCGCAAGGTTTGAAAATCGAAGGAGCGGAATGCGAAGAGGGCAGGGCAGGCGACAACCCTGCCGCAACCCAACCCGGCAACTCACCCAACTCGGCAACCACCCCCAGGGGGGGAGGTGGAGTTGCCGACTTGGATTTTCCGCAAGGTTTGAAAATCGCCATGCCTGCATGCGAAGTGGGGCAGGGGAGGCGACACCCCTGCGGCAACCCAGTTCGGCAACTCACCCAAGTCGGCAACTACCCCCGGGGGGGGTGGAGTTGCCGACTTGGGTGAGTTGCACCGGAAAAGCGAAAGGCCCGCCTGAATCAGGCGGGCCTTTCCATGGTGCTTTGGACTGGGCAGGCGGATCAGGCCTGGTATTCCCGCTTGGTGAGGATGCCGGGCTGGGGCACCGGGTACTTGCCGTTGGCGTAGGCCTTCACCGGGGCGGGGCCATCGATCACCAGCTTGTCAATATCGGGAGCGAACTCGTGGTCGCAGTTCAGCATCTCCTCGTAGGTCACCGGACGGCCGGTGTGGGCCGCCATGCGCCCCATGGAGGTGACCAGGCTGGCCTCGGTGCCGCGCTTGGCCTCGTTGTAGGGTTTGTCGTTGCGGATGGCATCAACCAGGTGATCCCATTCCAGTTGGTAGGGATCGGGCTCCTCGCCATAACCCCAGACCTGGTTGGCCTTGGTCATGTTCTGGCCCTTGAAGATGCGGGCGCGGGATGGGGCGTGCCCGGCGATGGAGATGATCGCCGATCCCTTCGAGCCGTGGGCGAAGCTGGCGAACTGCTGCTCGCAGCCCGAGATGGTGCGGCCTTCCATCATGAACTTCGAGCCGTCGCCGAAGGTGTACTCGACATGGTAGTTGTCGAAGTTCTGGTCGATGTAGTCGCCGCGGTAATGGCGGCCGCCGCTGGCCTGTGCCTTCACCGGCCAGGCATCCTTCATCCAGCAGCACTCATCGATGTTGTGGATGAGGTAGTCGCTGAACGAACCGCCCGAGGCCCACAGGAAGCTGTGGAACCGGCGGATCTGGTAGGACAGCTCGCTGATGTCGTTCGGCTTGGGCAGCGAGAAACCGCTGGCAACCGGCCCGTGCTGGCGGTAGGCCCGCATCAGGATGATGTCGCCGATCTCGCCGTCCTTGATGCGCTTGAACAGCTCGCCGCGGGCGTCGCAGTGGCGGCACATCAGGCCCACGCCCACCTTCAGGTTCTTTTTCTTGGCCTCCTCGGCCAGCGCGAACATCTTCTTGGAGGTGGGACCATCCACCGTGACAGGCTTCTCCATGAAGGTGTTCAGGCCCTTCTCGATGGCGTAGGTGAAGTGCACCCAGCGAAACGCCGGCGGCGTGGCCGAGATGATCACATCCCCGGGACGCAGGCAGTCCATGGCTTTCTTGTAGCCGTCGAAGCCGATGAACTGGCGCTCCTTGGGCACATCGACCCGGCTCTCCTGCCCGGCCTCCTTCATCGCCGCGCTGATCGACTTGTGGCTGCCTTCCATCTTGTCGGGGAAGACATCGGCCATGGCCACCAGCTTGATGGGTCCCTTGGTGCGCAGGGCGTTCAGGGCGGCGCCGGTGCCGCGCCCGCCGCAACCCACCAGGGCCACGCGGATCTCATTGTCCTCGGCCGCATGCACGAACGGGACCGACATGCCGGCGAATGCCGTCGCGGCCACGGATCCACCCGCCGCCTTCATCACCGAGCGCCTTGAACTCTTCATGGTTGCATTCTCCGGAGAACCGGCCGCAGGCCGTCCCCTGACCCAAACGCCGCGCATTTCCCCACCGACCCCGTGTCCCAATCCTTGTTGATCGCCCCCACGCGGCTTTGGGGACCGTGACGGGGGCGGGAGAGGATGAAAAACAAGCCGGTGCGCCCTGACACAGGGCCTTAGGCGGGCATAACCCCATGTTGACCGATCAATGGGGGCGACTCAACCATTTTTTTCGATTAAAACCAACTCAGTCACCCGAATCCCAAGGCATTTCCGGAACCCCCATGATCGAACCCATTCGCCATGCCCTGATTCAAACCGCCGGACGGGATACCATCCGGCCGGTGGCGGGAGTGGCGGTGGTGGACGGGCGGGGCAACCTGGCCCTGGTTTACAGTTCCTACGGAGGCCAGGGCTGGCATTTCCCCAAGGGTGGCATCGATGAGCACGAATCCCCGCCGGAGGCGGCCCGGAAGGAACTGGCCGAGGAAGCCGGGTTGGTAGCCCAGCCGGTTTCCGACCGGCTGTTCCCGGTCCAGGGCGGCACCTTCACGCAAACCCTGGGATTCGGCTCGCCGCGGGTCCAGCCGGCCAACCAGATCCATCACCCCGAGTGCGATTATTTCGGCCAGCCTTTCCGGGTACAGGGCGGCCCCCCCACCGCGGACCACATCAGCCTGGGTGCCCTGCTGGCCCTGGGTGACGCAGCCGAGCGGGCCGGCTTGGGCAGGGGAGATTTCCATCCCAT
The DNA here is from genome assembly GCA_002451275.1 of Planctomycetaceae bacterium UBA6894. GTDB lineage: Bacteria > Planctomycetota > Planctomycetia > Gemmatales > Gemmataceae > UBA6894. Next base: position 3,232 of record DKBS01000095.1, read on the forward strand.
GCGGTACCAGGTGTTTGACGCCTGCAGGGAGGAGCGGATCCTTTGGCGGCAGCAGCCCGTCTACCTGGTCGCATCCTTCGAAAAGTTCGATCCCGGCCTGTTGACCGGGGAGACCGAGGCGGTCCGCTGGTGGTCGATGGATGAATTGACCGGCGCCGATTCCCCGGTGCACCGGCATGTCAAGGAACTGGTGGCCATGCCCGATTTTCGGGACCTGGTGACCCGGGCCGGCCGACAAGGCCAGCCCGGGTCCTGACCGGGTTCCGCCAGATCGTCAGCCCCGGGATCAGGGCTTTTGCCAGACCGCCTTGATCTCCGCAGTCCCTGCGGGCACCACCAGGTAGTAACGGCCCGCCACCCGTTTCGCCTCGGGTGCGGACTGGCCTGACGGGGCGATGGTCTTCCAGAAAGTGGACCCGGCGGGTGGGGCCCCCGCGGCGCGCAGAATCCGTTGCCCATCCACCACAGGCACTCCACCAAGAGGCAGGCCACCCTCCACGCGGGAATAGGCGGGCGACCACTTCAGGGCCGCGGGGGGCGCCGAATTCATGCCCTTGGCCAACCATTGGCTGGCCGCCGGGCCGGGCTCCAGCACCTCCCAGGTCCGCACATACGGCGTGGTGGACGGGGCATACGCCCCCTGCTTGCCCAACTCGGAAAGGAAACGGACCAGATCGGCCAGTTCCTGATCGGTCAGGTCATCCACCAGGCCCGCCGGCATCAGGGAGGTCGATTGCTTCTGCTCCTCGATGCGGGCCTTCTGCACGGTGACCTCGGCGCTATCCGCCTGCCTGAGCACCAGCTCCTTGTCGGAATTCCGCACCGGGATGCCGGTCAACACCTTGCCATCGTCGGTGGAAACCACCAGGCCGTGGTAACCCTCCTTGATCTGCTTGTCCGGCGTCAGCAGCGAATCCAGCAGGTAGTCGGGCTGGGCGCTGGCGCCGATCGAGGTGAGGTCGGGCCCCACCAATCCGCCCGCCCCGCTGATGGCATGGCAGGCCAGGCAGCGGACCGCCGCGCCACGGTAGAGGTTTTCACCCCGGGCGGGATCGGCCGAGGCCAGCTTGCCCAACAGGGCGTTTTTCTCCGGGGCGCCCCACTCCGCGCGGGCGTTCTTCAGCTTGCCCCAATCGCGCAGGGCGCCTTCCAGTTGGGGACGACTGCCGCCCATCTCGCGCAATTCCCGCATCAGGGCCCGGGCAGCCTCCGGTTCTCCCTTGCCGGGTTCCATCACCTTCACCAGGGCGGCTTCGCCTCCCTTGGCCCCCAGCACCGCCCCCAGGACGGCCCGCAGGGTGGCCGGGTCGTTTTTGCCAGCCATCAGGCCTGCCGCCCGCGTGGCCGCGGCGCTGGCATCCAGGCGGGTCAGGGTGGCCAGCCACACCGGCTTGGCGGCCGCGTTGGCTTCCCCGTCGAAGCCAGCGATCACCACCTCTTTCAGTCGGGGGTCACCCAGGTTGAGCAACCCGTCCAGCGCGGCCCGGCCGGCAGCATCGGATACGCCCTTTTCCTTCAGCAATTCCGTCAACTGCTGGTAGGCGTTGGCCATTTTCCAGGCACCCGCCAGACGGGCCCTCGAGGCCAATGTCTTGGAGGAGGGGCCGGTGGCCAATACCACCTTCGCATCCACACCTTCGATCCCTGCCGGCTTTCTGCCTTTTTCCAGCGCGGCGGCAGCCAAACCATCAAGCAAGCCTGGCTGGGATTCGCCCGGAAGCGACGGCACCTTGGCCCACACCGTTTTCAATTCTTCCGGCCCGCCCACGCGGGTCAGGTGGGCCAACACCGGCATCAGGCTCTCCGGCTGGATCTTGTCGCCGGCCAACACCAGGCGGGTCAGCGCCTTGGCCACCTCGGGTGAATCGACCTGCTGCAGGGCGAACAGGAAATCGACTGCGGACACGCCGGCGGGTTGCCCCTTGTCCAGCGACGCCAGCCACACCGGGTAGGTCTCCTGCAGGCAGAGCCACAGGGCGTAGTCCAGCCAGCGGTCCATCGGCTGGCTGCGCACACCCAGCGCCACCCAGGCCGATTGCTCGTCCCCAATGCGGCCCAGGGCACTGACAGCCTCCAGCCGCACCAGCCCGTCCGGATCACGGACCGCCTCACCCAGTTTTTTCATGACCCACTGCCGGTTGGAGATCCCCTTCATCTCCTCGTGGAAGGCGAGCACCCGCACGCCGGCGGCGCGGAACCGGGCATCGGAGCTGGCCAGCAGCCGGGCGACCAGCGTGGAGTCCATCTCGTCAAACGCCTGCAGGGTCCAAACCGCATCCAGCAGCAGCAGCTCGTTGTCGGCCGGAATGTCCCGGATGAATCGTTTCAGGTCGGCCATCACCTTGTCCTTGCCCCGCTCCACCAGGACGCGGCGGGCATTGTGCCGACGGGGCGTCTCGGGGTCGCCCAGCATGGCGAGCAGCTCGCTGTTGCTCTTCTTGGTCAGGTCCTCCACCGGGGCCAACGGCCGGCCCTTGGCGGTGACCCGCCAGATGCGGCCGTGCGTCTTGTCGCGGCGCGGGTCGCGGAAATCCACCTCGCCGTGCTGGATGATGGGGTTGAACCAGTCGGCCATGTACAGCGCGCCGTCCATACCCATGCGCACATCGATGGGTCGGAAGGCGGGGTGGTTGGTCACCACCAGTTCGGGCATCTGCGTGGAGATGAAACCGGACCCCTCGCGGGTCAGCTTGAACCGGCAGACCCGGTGCCCGCGGAAATCGCAGGTGATGGCGTCGCCCTGCCAATCGTCGGGAAAATTGCGACCCGACACCAGCTCCAGACCGCAGTGCTTCGGACTGCCCGGGTTCAGCCCGGGCAGGATGCGGGACGCGCCCACGGCGGTCATGTAGCTAGCCCGGGGCACCACATAGTTGATGCCCTCGCCGCCGGCGCCGTCGGTGGCGAAGGAAACGCCATGCCGGTCGTGGTGATGGCCCCAGGGGTTCACCAGGCCCCGCTGGAAGACCTCCAGCGTTTGGTTGCCCGGGTGGTAACGCCAGATGCCGCTGCCATTCAACCGGCGGGGGCCGTGGGGCGTTTCCAGGTGGCTGTGGATGTAGATCGACTGGTTGAAGTAGAGCCGTCCGTCAAAATGCCAGCGCACGGTGTGCACCATGTGATGAGTGTCTTCCGTGCCGAAGCCGGAGAGGAACACGGTGCGCTTGTCGGCCTTGCCGTCCCCGTTGGTGTCTTCAAGGAACACCAGGTCGGTGGAATCGACCACGAAGGCGCCGTTGCCGGCGGGTTCCACGCCCGTGGGGATCAGCAGCCCCTCGGCGAACACGGTGGTCTTGTCGGCCTTGCCGTCGCCGTCGGTGTCTTCCAGCACCAGGATGCGGTCGTTCGCCTTCTGCCCGGGCAGCACCTGGGGATAGGTTTCCGAACAGGCAACCCACAGCCGCCCCTTGATGTCAAAGCTCATCTGGATCGGCTTGGCCAGGATGGGGTCGGCGGCGAACAGGTTCACCTCGAACCCGTCGGCCACCTTGAAGGTCTGCCGTTCCTTCTCGGGATCAGTCTCCACGGTGCCGCTGAAGTTGCGCTGGGCGTTGGCAGGCGTGCCACCCAGCAGGGCGGCCACGGCGGCCGAAAGGCTGAACAGGTGCAGCAGGCGATTCTTGCGCGCAAAAGTGTTCATCAGTTGGCCCCCGTCTTGGCTTTCCAGGTGATCTCGGCGGAATATCCCGTGGTGGCGGCGATTTTCTTCTCGGCCTCCTCCACGAGCGGGTCGAACAGGGGGATTTCCCGGGCGTTGTTGCCCTGCTCGTGCTTGCGGAAACCGAAGAGGTAGGTCTCGTTTTGCGGCCGCCACCGGTGGAAAAAGAGCATGTCCTTGTCAGAAACCAGCCGGCGAACCGTCTGGTAGGCCGCGGCGTCGACCGGAATTTCCACGGTCACGGGGGATTCACCCTCCACCACCACGGTCTGGGCAAAGCCAGCAGGCCCCCGGATTTCCCAGGTGCCGGCCGCCAAACCCTTCAGCCGAACCTTCAGGCCTTTGCCCGGGGCCGGGATCGCCGGGCTGGAAACGACCAGTTTGTCGTTGTCCACGGCGGTCTGCAGCGGACCGGAAACTACTTCCGCCTTGCCCGGCTGCACCGCCACTTCCCAGGGACCGTCCTCCCCCAGCCCCAGCGCCTTGGCGAATCGCCCGGCCGTCTTCTCGTACCCGGTGGCGGTCAGGTGCATGCCGTTGGGGCTGTCCTCCTGCGAGTTCAACCCATCCAGCAGGTTTTCCAGTTCCACCAGCAGCCCACCCTTTTCCGATGCGATCTCCCGGATCACCCGGTTGTAGGCCTGGATGTTCCGGTTCTGTTTGGCTGGATCGGGCAGCAGGCTGGAGACCCGCACCATCAGGGGCACGGTCATGAAACCCATGCGGGCCTTGGTGGGTGCCAGCGCCTGGATGAGGCGCTCGTAATCCTTGCGGAATTCCGGAAGCCCCTTTTCGCCGGCGAACGACTCGTTCAGGCCGTAGCCGAAATAGATCACCGTGGGCTTCAGCCGTAAGGTTTCCTTGACCAGGGCGTTAAACCCGTCGTTCGGGGTACCGAAGACGGCGCGCGCCTCGCCCCGGACCGTGTCGCCGCTCCAGGCCAGGTTGCGCCAAACCACCGCGCGCTTGGGCAGCCGACGGGTCACCTCGGTTTCCCAATGGGCGGTGCGGATCTCCTGCTCCAGAAGGGCCCCGCCCAGGACAACCACGCGGTCGCCATCCGAGGGGGTCCACCCCTGCCGCGGCAGCAGCACCAGACAACAGATCAAGGCTTTGAGCATGCGTCACCAATCGGCGGTACAGTCGGCCGGCAGGCCGAAAATCAGTCCAAGGCGGGAAAACCGGTTTCCAAACCGTCCTGGGGCGGGAACCGGACGAACCACCCGGGTTCGCCGGTCAAGGCTTCAGTAGATCATCCAGCAGCCGGTTTACCAACTCTTTTCTGAGGGTTTCAAGCCGCCGGGCCTGGGATTCCTGTTCCCGCAGGATCCCCCGCAAGCGCGTCACCTCGCGATTCAGGTCGGAGGCGCCGCCCATGGCGTCCAGGATCTGGTCTAGGAAGCGGATCAGGTCCCGGGCCCGGGCGCCGGCATCGCGCATGCGCCCCACCCGTTCGCTGGCCGGCGCGTTGGCGTCGCGCGCCCGGTTGAACTGCTCGATGGCGCCATCCAGCGCGCCGATCATCTCGCGGTTGAGCTGGCCCAGCAGCGAGGCCACCGCCGACTGTTCCCGCTTCACCTCAAAACTGGCCAGCGCGGTCTGGCGCAACAGCCTCAGGTAAGCCTGCTCGATCTCGCGGCCCCGGCCGCGGGTTTCCTCCAGGAGCCGGGTGATGCTGTCGCCGTCGCGCCGGCGGGGATCCAATCGGTTTTCCGTTTCCCGCAACTCCGACTCAAGCCCCTGCAGTTCGAACAGGTGCCGGACAGGCGTGCGGATGGAGGGGTCAGCCGGCAGCAGCAGGTCGCGGGCTTCCTGGATCTGGGCGCGCAGGCGCAGCGAGTCGCCCTGCAGCAGGTCCAGCATGTCATCATCGGAAATGATGCGGACGATCACGCCGGGCGTCGCGGTGCGGTGGGGCTGCCCAGGTCCGCCATCACCGGCGGTGGTCACCACATCCAGGTCCTCCGCCTCCACGCGCAGGTCCACCACGGTTCGGCCGTATTCAATCGCCTCGGCCGGCCCGCGCCCCTCCAGGGCCACGGCCAGGGGGAAGTCGTTGCCCTGGGCCGGGGGTACTGTGCCGGCGTCGGGGTCCAGGGCGAACTGGTGGACCATTTTGCCCGCACCGGTCGCCCGGGCCTGCCGCGCAAAGCCGGGCAGCAGGCGAACCCGCTCCACGGGCATGCCTTCCAGAGCCGCCCGAACCAAACCGGGGGCGGACAGCGCGCCCGCCGGCCCCGCAGGGAAAGTGCCGCCCACCAGGGCGGCCACCCGCCTGGGCGCGCGCTGGACCGGTGAGGCATACAGCAGCGCCCCCACTTGCCCCAAGGGAAGCAGGCGCGAGAAACCCGGGCCGGAGGCCATCGCCAACGATCCGGCCACGGAAAGCGCCACACCCTCCTCACGTGCCACGCGAACACTGTGGACCTGGTACACCCGCCCCAGGCCCTGCTTGTCCCCGGCGGCACCCACCCAGGGGATGCGTCCACCGGCGGTGCTGACGAATCCCCGGTCGGTCTCGCGAAGGTCATCACTGGGGCGCACCTCCAGCGTGGGCGGTTCATCCGGCACGGGGGTCAGTTTGATTTTCCGCTCCCCGGCGATGGCGTCGGCATCCTCCAGGGCGAACCGGAACGCGGTGGGGGCCAGGATTTTGCCAGTCTCCAAGAGCAGGTCCCTCTCACCCTGCACGGCCAGCCGGTTCTCTACCGGGCGCGCCTGCTCCTTGGCGGAGCTCCACTCCAGCCGGGCGCTGCCCCAGCGTCGGTCCTGGGGCAACTGCCCCTTGAGCCGCAGGGCCGTGCCGGCCGGAAAGACCAATTCCGTTTCCTCGGCGCGCGCGCCCAGACGGTCGCCCAGGTCCACCTCCTCGGTTTCCCCCGCCAGCTCGGCCAGCGCCTTGTCCCGGGCGGCCCCCTCCAGCGCGGGATCGATCATCCTTTTCAGGTAACCCGGCCGGATTTCCCGCACCAGCAGGGAGGAAAACGGCGTGGGGGAAATGGCCAGGAGAAACCGGGTGGGCCCGTGGTGGTCCAGGGCGCTCACCCGCAGATCCAGGTCGCCGGGAACCGCCGGGATGCGGTGGCTGAATTGGCCGCGCGCGTTCGCATCGGCTGGCAGGGTGTGGGAGACGGGTTTCGAGGGGGTGACCAGGCCTTCCGCACGCCCCAGATTTTCGGAGATCTCAAGAGTCACTTTTTCAGGCAGGTCCAGCACCCGGATTCTGCGCCCCAGGCTGAAGGAGGCGGCCTTCTGCTCCAGGGCCCCGGCCACGGTTTTCACAGCCCGTGCCGTATCGGCATCCGCCCCGGCCGGGGCTCCCGACAGCACCCCGTCGGCCACCCGGACCAGGTCATCCAGCAGGGCGGGCGCATCCGTTTTCGCAGCCAGCCAGGGGGCTCTCGCCGGCAACCCGCCAGCCACGGCGGCGGGCAGATCCCCAGCAAGCCGGCCGGCCTCGAACCAGGTCAGCGGCCGCCAGCCGTTCTCACAAGTCCCCAGCAGGTGCTGCACAGCCGCCTGGATGCGTTCAGGCGGGGCACCGGATGCCCCCAGCCAGGTTTCCAGTTCCTGAATCAATGGTTTGCCGGGATGCCCCGCGGTCACATAGCGGTAAGCCTGGACCTGCGCGCTGAAGGGCGAGGCTTTGCCCACCTTGCGTTTTCCATCGGCCGGAAATCCGACCAGGCGGGCGAAAACCGAGCGCGGCCAGGCGGTGTCGGAGCCGCCGATGGTCCGCTCCCACCAGAACCCCAGGGTGTCGAGGGTCTCCCCCATGAGGGTGCGTTGGCCACTGGATGCCGAGTGCGACCAACGCCTCTCCAGGGCCGTCCAGCCGGTCAGCAACGGGAAAAGCGCGGCCACAGCCAGGCCGACACCCACCAGCCGCTTGCGGAGCCGCGACCAGGTGATGAAGCTGGACGGGTCAATCCGCTTGGCGGCCTCCTCGGCCTGATGATGCGCCTGCTCGACCAGCTCTGGGGAATACCCCGAGGCGCGCACCTTTTCCGGGTCCGCCAGCTCCAGCGAGGTGATCAGGCTCTCGCCGAAAACGCCCGGGTGTTTCTTTTCCAGCACCAGGGCCAGATCGACGTCGCTTTTCCTTCTCAGCAGCGAATACAGGCGGGGTACCACCAGCCACGCCACCAGGGCCAGCACCAGCCACTTCTGCCAGGTCCTCAGAAACGCCGGGGCATCCAGGGCCAGGTCGATGCCCAGGAAGCGGAACAACCCGTGGTCGAACAGGGCGCTGAGCAGAACCCACGCCACCAGGGCCACACCGGTGACCGCCAGACAGTCCAGCAGGATGTACTGGCGCAGTTGCCCGCGGATCCGCTCCAACATCGGGCGAACCCCGCCCGATCCCCGGCTTGGTGGCAATGATCCTGGCATCAACCCCATACTCCACTCAGGCCAGTCGGAAAAACTTGCGCAGCGACCATTCCAGACCCAGCAGGGCTACGATGGCCACCAACAGGTACGGGATGGTCAAGGGCTGGCCGGAAAACCAGGTGCTGCCCGCCACGGTCCATCCGCGGTCCCAGATGTCGGTCACGCGGGTCTTGCCCGGAAGGGTCCTTTCCTCCTGCTGGCGCGCAGTCGCAAAGCACAGGGGAACCTTGTCGGCGTTGGCCAGTTCCAGGACCAGCCGGGGCTCGTTCTCGCCAGGGGCGTTGCCGGAGGGCGTCGCCCCGACCGCTGCGTCCCGCGGCTTCACCAGGGCGGCGGCCACCTGCTCCCGGTCGCCATCGGGAATCTTGCCGGTCAACACCGAGATGGGGCTGGCCAGCCGCTGCCACGCGGCCCGGTCGGGGGAAACATCCCGCTGCTCGGGATCAGGCGGGGCCTCCACCACCAAGTAAACCCCCAACGATTTGTCCCGGGTGGAGGGAACTTCCACGATCGCCTCATAGGCCCCTGGCTGGCTGATTTTCATTACGCAGCGGAAAAGTCCCTTGCGCCCCGGAATGGGTTCCAGGTTGGTGACGCCCGGAAAATCGCCCGGGGCGATTCCTGCGGGCGGAGTCAGGACCAGGCGCGGTCCTTCGCGCGGATTGGCAGGGGCCGCCAACGGTTGCCCGGATCGGTCCTCGATCTTGACCTCCAACTCCACCGGACGGTCGGTCCGGTACGGGTTTCGGGGGTACGGGATGACCCGGGTCTTGCCGCCGCTTGCGGCCCAACGGGTCAATTTGGTCCAGAAGCGCTCGTGGTAAGCCTCCCGCCGCATGCGCAAGCGCCAGGTTTCGTCGGATCCCAGCCAGACCACACGGCGACCCGATGCGGGGGCGGTCACCACCAGCCACGGGTGCTTCTCGCCCGTCCGCAGGGCGGACCGCGGGTCCCCGTAACGGGCCACCACCAGGGCGCCTTTTTTCTCCTCATTGACCGGGTAGTAGTTGTAAAAACCGTTCGGATCGCTGGCCGCGAAGAAGTCGGCCCAGTCCTCTTCCACCGAACGCTCGGGCTGGTCGGTCAGGCGCAGGAAATCCAGCTCCGGGCTGGCGGCGTCAAAAGCCAGCGGCCACGGCTTGTCTGGAGGCCGCTCGCCCGCGTCCAGCCGGCTGTCCCGCGGCCGCACCGGCAGCAGGTCCAGCACCGGGGCGAACCGGTCCTGCTCACTCCCCGGCCGGGCCAGTTGCAGCATGTTCACCGGGCCGGCCACCGTGACCATGCCGCCGCCATTGTCCACCCAGCCGCGCAGGTTGCGCAGTTGGGCCGCATCGATCTGGCTCCAGTCGGGATCGAACAGGACCACCAGATCGAAGGAGGCCAAGTCGGTGGGGTCATCCTTGTCCTCGCCCGTGCCGGGCGTGAATCGGGACGGGAAACTCTCCAGCATCCGCTCGGGAGGCACATCCTGGACGATGTTGGGGCGTTTGGTCGAGGCCCCGGGGGGCAACTGCAGCCAGATGGAAACCCGGGCCCGCTTCTTCTCCATCTCGCGCACCATCAGGGTGCGCACAAACTGGTACTCGCGCCCGGCGGCCCCGGCCACCAGCAACACCCGCAGCGGCCGGCGGGAAACCGCCAGCCGCGCCGGTCCCCGGTTGATCACCGGAGCGCCGGTCTCGTTGGCCGGCCGCTTCAAGAGGGCGCTGATGCGCAGCTCCGAATCCGTGGTTTCAGCGATCTCCCAACGCTTGTTACCCAGTCCGCCTTCCTTGCCCGCCACGGCGGCAAGCGCGTTGGCGTCCACCACGAAACTGGCTTCCAGCCGGGGAGGCGAACTGGCGTCAAACCGCGGCAGGTCGCCGCCCAGGGGCAGGAGTATCCGCTTGCCCAGACTGATTCGCTTGCGGTTTTCGCTGTCGGTCTCCTGGCGTGGAACACCCTTTTCGATGGGGGGAAGCGGCTCGACAATCTCGATATCCAGCTCCTCCTCCTTGCCGTCGGGCAGGCGGCGGATCCGCGACACCGAAAGTTCGGCTTCACCCGGAGTCAGGCTTTCCCCGGCGCGCCCCTCACCGATCGCCTCGAAGGCGACCCGGAACCGGTCATCCGGCTCCACGGTGGAGGGGACCCGCAGATCCACGATGTCAGTCCGGGTTTTGCGCACCGAGGATTCACGACCCACCCCCAGGACCACCACCGGCAGCGACCGGGCGTTGGCCATCTCGCGCAAACGGTCGAAGGAGGCGGGGTCGCCCTCGGTGGAGCGTCCGTCGGTGATGATCACCAGCCCCTGCACCAAAGGATCCTTTTCACTTTCCAGAAGGCGCAGGGCGGAATCCGCCACATTGGTCCCGGTGAACTCACCCCCGGTGACCCGGGCATTGGTCTTTTGCGCCAACTGGTCCAGCCAAGCCCTCTCTTCTGTGGACAATGCGGCCGCGCCGGTCATGTCCCCGGCCTTGGCACCCGGTCTGAGCCACAGGTCCACCAGCACTCCGCGGTCGCGCGACGGGCCGGCCCCCGGCGGCGCGGGCTTGGCACCAGCCTCCCGGGAAGCGAGAGTAGACCGGTCCAGCAATCGGTTTTCTTCCGCCTGGGTCCAGACCTGGATGGCTTTCTTGAATTCCCGATTGGCCATTTCCAGCTCGGTGGTGGTCCGGGTGCCTTCGCCCTCCAGGACCAACCCCTCCTCATCCAAAAACCGGCCGAAACGGAACAGGCGCACGGGGTTCTTGGAAAGCAGGGGCTTCAGGAAACGGGGCTGGTCCTTTAGCAGGGCCGCCACCAGATCCTGGCGACGGACAGCCTGCTTGGCCGCCGCGGCAGGGCCTGCAGGGCGGGGCGCGTCATCTGTCACACCCGTCATGCTGCCGGAGGCGTCCACCAGCACCAGCACCCGTCCCAGTTTCTCCTCCGTCTCGCGACGGACAATGGTCTCCTCCCAGGCGGGGAGTAAAAAGGCCGCGAACAGGAGCCCGAACACCCCCAACCGGGGCAGGGCCAGCACCAGGGCCTTCAGCCGGCCGATGAATCCGGCCTCGCGACGCCAGATCAGGAAGAAAAAGAGCAGGGCGATGGAAAAGAGCAGGGCACCGGCCAGCCACCAGGTCCAGGCGGGCAGCGGATCCAGACCCGCCAATTGGAATGGCAGCTCCTGCGGCCGGCGGAGGACGAGACGCTCTTCCAGGCTGATGGCGCCTTGTGAAGTTTCCATCTCAGGCCCCCCCCTTCACGGCGGCCGGGGGCTGGACCGGCTGCAAGTGGCTGCACCGCCAGGCAAGGAACTGCTCGATCACCAGCAGCGCCAGCAGAGCAAGGATCAGCCACGGGGTTTCCGACGCGTCCAGGGGACGCTGCAGGCCGGGGGAAGGGGTTTTGCCTGCCCCGGATGGGCTGGCCGACTCCAGGCTGAACCAGTCCGCCGTGGCGTCCCCGGGTTTCCCGTTGTCGCCGCGTGGATCGATGGAAACCTTTTCAGCCCGCTCCAGGTCGCTCTCGCGAATGTCCACATTGAAGGCGGCCCCTCCGCGAACGGACAGGGGGGAAGCCGGATCAGGACGCACCGCATAGGTGAGCAGGCCGGGGTTTTCCTGGGCATCGATTCCGATCGACCAGGTCGGGGAACCGTTGCCCGCTGTCCCGGGGAGCAGCCGGGCGGCCACCTTGGCCACCGAAGCACCCCGTCCGGAGGCGGCCGACACCACCCCCTCAGATTGCGGAAAATAGAGCGACTCCACCACCACCGGGTTGGGCAGGGTTCCGAGCTCCGCCACCTGCTGGGGGGCGAACAAACGGCTCCGCGAATCGGACTGCTGGCGAAGCAGGTAGAAAAGGCTGTCCTGGACAAGGATGGGGAAAGTGGCCGAAAGAAAACCGTTGGCCCACTCATTCCAGGGGGCGGGTGAATCACTGCTCACGCCTCCGCGGGAGGAAGCCGGTCCGGCCGAGGAGAGGAAGGCCAGGGTTTTTCCCTTCCCCACATCCCGAGCCACCAGCAGGGGATCCCCTTGCTGGATTTTCCGGATCAGCCCGCGCAGCTTCGCCTGCGTCTCCCGCAACTCCGCCCGGTCCCACAGGGTCGCGCCCGCCTGACCGGCCGATCCGGGTGGCGGCATTCGCAACAATTCCTCCAGGGCAGTGACAATCTCGAACTGTCCCTGCGTGGCGATCCTCGACCGCACCTTGCCGATTTCCGCTTCCAACCCCGGCAGAACCGGCGCCAGGGACGGGGCGGTGAAAGGGGTCTTGTCCAACGCAAGGACATCCAGAATCTCGCGTTTGACCGTCTCCCGCTGGCCGGCCACCTGCCACCCCTTCGAGGGCAGGGCCAGCAAGGTTTCGGCACGGTCGCTCCAGCGACTGGGGTCGATGGACGGCCAATGCCGCTCCATGCGCAGGTGCCGGAAAACCGAGCGAAAAGGCAGCAGCCCCGCGACCACCGGACTGGCGGGGTCGGGGAAGACGACTTTGGGCGACTCGTCCCGGCGCATCTCCTCCCGTTCCTTTTCGGAGAGGGAAGGGGAGGGTTGCCCGGCCAGCAGCAGGGGAAACAAACCGTCCTGCTCAAAGGCCCGGTTGCAAAAAGCCGGAACCGTCCGGTCGCCGGTAAACCAGGCCAAGCCTCCGCCACCCCGGACAAATTCCGACAGCCTCGCCAGGGCGGTGTCGGTCAACTCGCCGACATTCAGCAGGACAACCAGGGCGAAGGAGGGAAGGTCCTGTTTCTCGAGGTCCGCCGTTTCCAGGAACAGCGGGTCGAACAACTGCGGGTTCAAGGCCGCGCCGAAATACAGGGAGTCACTGGAGGTGGACGCGCCCGGCTGGATGGTGCCATCCACCACCAGCAGCGGAATGCGGTCCCGCACCTCCAGCAGCATGTCCCGGGCGTTGTCGGCAGCCAGACCTTCGCCGGATTCGTTTTCCAGATGAACCCGAACCGCCATCAAAGAGGAAACCGCGCGTCTGGAAAGCCCCTGCCGCGCCGGGTCCTGTGCCTCCCCGGCATTCGGTCGGGGGTCCCCCGCGGGCTGGCTGGCCCTGTCGCTTTCCCCCCGCGAGGGGATGATCCGGAATCGCACCTCCACCACCTGACCGGGGGGAAGGCTTTCCACCTGACGCGAAGCCGAGGGATCCCGCTTGCCGTTCAATTCAATGGCCAGGAAAGCCGACCGGGCCTGGGTGCCATAGTTCGCGATTTTCGCCCAGCACTCCATCGGCTGACCATCCAGCGCCAGCCGGGATTCCGATCCGAGAGCCACCAACGCCAGGTTGCCGTGCGACTCCGGCCGTCCATCCTCACCGCGGGCCGGCACCGCGCAATCATGGACACGCCAAAGGACGCCTTCGGGCTGGTTCATCAGGCCCCGCAGGGAGCCATCCTCCCAGTCCGTCTTCCGCATGTCGCTGTAAAAGTGGAGATGCCTTTTGCATTTCTGGTCCGGGTATTGGGCTAGCAAGTCCGCCTTGGCTTTGCCGATGGCCTCCGAGGCATTCACCTGGTAGGCGCGTAATTTGGCAGTTTCCATCAGGGTCACGAGGGTGGCCAGGGATTCGTCCCCGACTTGCTCGTCAAAGAGCACCTTGTCCGGCTCGCTCGCGCGCCTCAACCGCAAACGCGTGGGGGTCTTGGCGGACAGGGCCGATTCGCCCAGCGACCGTATGCCGTCCTTGGCCAGCGCGAAACAATCCGACCCCGCGCCCGCGTCCCGCGAGGTGTCCGACATGCTGGCACTGTCATCGAGCACCACCTCGTGGAGAATCCAGTCCTCGGGAGGCGCGGGCGGGGCGCCACTGAACAGCCAGCGGGAAAGCAGCAGCCCCGCGAGCAGGACCAGCAGAACCCTGGAAGCGAGCAGCAACATCTGCTCGATGATCATCTTCCGCTTCATCCGCTTCTGGGCTGCCAGCAGGAATTCCATGGCGGCCCAGCGCACGCGACGGTACCGCATGCGGTTGATCAGATGAATGATCACCGGAATGGACGCGAGCAGGCCGGCGGCGGCCAGCGCCCAGGGGTTCAAAAAAAGTCCCAACAATCCACCCAAAGGAAATCTCCCCGCCTTACCCCTGAGAAACGGGGCCGCCCCGCCGAATCGCCTCACGCTCGTGCAGGAACCGCGTCAGGACGGTGTCGAGGGGTTCATCGGTGCGGATGAACTGGTAGTCGACGCCCAGCTTGGTCGCCCCGCGCCGCACTTCCTGCAGATACACGGCCAGTTCCTGGAGGTAACCGTCCCGCAGGGCCGCAGGGTCGCACAGAAGGTCCGGCAGCGACTCCATCCCCTCGAACCGCGTGGGGCCCATGAAGGGAAAATCCACCTCATCCTTGTCCATCAAGTGGAAGACCACCACCTCGTGCTTGCGCTGGCGCAACATCTGCAGGCCCTTGATCAGGGCCTCGCGGTCGACCAGCAGATCCGAGAAAATGGCGACCAGGCCGCGGGTGGGCAGGTTCTGGGCGACCTTCTTCAAGATGGCCAGGATATCCGTCTTCTCCCGGGGCCTGTCGTTCCCCAAACCGGAGACGATGGCCTCCAGGTGCCGGGACTGGCTGCGCGGCGGGAGGATGGTCCGGATGTTGGAGTCGAAGGTGACCAGGCCCACCGCGTCCTGCTGGCGCAGCAGCAGCCAGGCCGAGCTCGCTGCCGCAGTGGCGGCGTATTCCCGCTTGGTCATCGGGCCCGAGCCGTAGCCCATCGACTCGGAGACATCCACCACCAGCGTGCAACGCAGGTTGGTTTCGGCCTCGAACTGCTTGATGTAAAAACGATCTGTCTTGGACCAAACTTTCCAGTCCAGGTGGCGGATGTCGTCGCCGGTGGTGTACTCGCGGTGCTGGACAAACTCGACGGAATGGCCGAAGAACGGGGAAGGGTGCATCCCGGAAAGGAACCCCTCCACCGCCTGGTGCGCGCGCAACTCCAGGCGGCCGATTCCGGCGAGGACCGCCGGATCAAGGAACCGCCTTGGATTTTTACGTTCAGAATCCCGCTCAGCCATCATGCAGGCCCCGCAGTTGGTGGGGACCTTCCGGTCCCCCTTGGATCAGGCGGCGAAAATGGGCTTCAGCCGCTCGTCCCGAAGCAGGTCGTTTTCCTTGTCCGGGGTTTCACGGACCAGCCGGTTGATCACATCGTCCGAGGAGACCCGCTCGCTGGCCGCCGTGAAGTTGACCAGGATGCGATGACGCAGCACCGGGCAGGCCAGGGCCTTGATGTCATCGGTTTGCACATGGAAACGCCCCTTGAGCAGCGCCCGGGCCTTGGCTCCCAGGATGAGGTTTTGCACGGCGCGGGGACCGGCGCCCCACGAAAGCCAATCGGACACGAAACCAGGAACGCCGGGCTCGCCGATGCGCGTCTGGCGCACCAGGGCCAGGGCGTACCGAAGGGCGTGGTCCGAGGCTGGCACCCGGCGGACCAGCTCCTGAAGCCTCAGGATCTGCTGCCCGTCCAGCACGGGGCGGATCGAGTCGGTGCTGTTGCCGGTGGTCCTGCGCGCGATTTCCATCTCCTCGGTGAACGAGGGATACCGCACATACACCTTGAACATGAAACGGTCCTGCTGGGCCTCGGGCAGGGGATAGGTGCCTTCCTGCTCGATCGGGTTCTGGGTGGCCAGCACGAAGAAGGGGTTATCCAGCTTGTGGCGGACGCGGCCCACCGTCACCTGCCGCTCCTGCATCGCCTCAAGCAGGGCCGCCTGGGTTTTGGGTGGCGTGCGGTTGATCTCGTCGGCCAGGATCACATTGGAAAACAACGGCCCCTTCAGGAACTTGAATTCCCGGGTGCCGCTGTCCCGGTTCTCCTGTATCACCTCGGTGCCGGTGATGTCCGCGGGCATCAGGTCGGGGGTGAACTGGATGCGGGAAAAATCCAGCGAGAGGGTGCGGGCCAGGGTGGAGATCATCAGGGTCTTGGCCAACCCCGGGACCCCCTCCAGCAGGCAGTGCCCCTTGCTGAACAGGGCGATGAGCAGTTCCTCGATCACCTGATCCTGCCCGACGATCACCTGGGAAAGCTGGGAGCGGATCGATGAGTAGGCGTCCTGCAGGGACTTGACCGCCGCCAAATCCTCCGAATTCGTGACCGGCTCGTTGTTCTCTGACATGTAAGCTTCCCCACTAAAAACAAACGCTTGACTGTGACCCCATGGATTCCGCCGTCAGACTCCCCCGAACGGCGGCATACCTAGCGCTGATAAATCGGCAGGCACCCCTTGTCCAACTGGAGCATGCTAAGGTGGACCGCCGTGATGAACACCGGCCCGACATGACCGCCGGTCCAGGAACCGTTGGCCCCCTGGGTGCGCACCAGGTTGTCAAACGCCTCCTTGCGGTACTTGGTCCAGGTCAGCCGGTCGGAATCTTTGGCGCCGGGGAACAACCGGGAGTATCCGTCATCCCCCAGCATGTAGACCGCCTGGGAGAAATAATAATGGGTGTACTCGTCGTGGCCGGTCCGGTTGGAGCCAAGCACCCCCAGTTTCTGCTGGCAGAATTTGAACCATTTCTTGACGAACTGGACCGAGGGCTCCTTGAAATAATCCCCGGCCGAGATGCCGCACGCGATGGCGGCTGCGGTCAGGGCCGGCCGCCCATCGCCCCCGCCCCCGCCGCCGTACTGGTAGATGATGCCCCCCTCTGAATTGGTGCATTCCTCCAGGTAGACAATGGCGCGCTGGATGGCCTCGGGTGGCACCTCCAGGCCGGCGTTGCGGACGGCGCGCAGCGCCTGCACCTGCGTGATGGTCACCGACCCCTCGTCGAAGTTGTTGCCCTCTTTGGCGGTCAGGTAGCCCCAGCCGCCAAACTTCACCGTCTTGCCTTTGCGCGTGGTTTCGCGAACCGTCTGGGCGTTGAAGGAAAATTTGGCGGCGCGGACCAGGATATCCTCCAGCCTCTTGCGTCTCTCCACATCCTCCTCGTCCCCGTACACACAGGCCAGGAACAGCATGCCAAAGCCGTGGCCATACATGTACTTGCCCGCCTCACCCGGCAGGTTGGGGTTGCCGATCAAGCCGTCCTTGCCGCCCCCCTTCTGGGTGCGGGCCATCAGGAAATCCGCCGCGCGGCGGATGTTCTCCCGGTATTTCCCCTCGCGAATGGTGCTGCCTTCCATGAGCAGGCTCATGCCGGAGAGCGCCGTCATCGAGATGGGATATTGGCCGTTCGCTTCCCAATGTCCATCCCGGGACTGCTGCTGGACCAGCCATTCCAGCCCTTTTCGGACGCATTCCTTGTATTCCTGGGGGACATCCTCGGCCCGGGCCGGGGACACCGCCAAAAACAGGCCAACCATGGCCGGGCAAGCCAACGCCTGGAATACACGCATCGTCAATTCTCCCGCGAACCGGCGGAAAACCACATCAACCCGGATGAAACTGACCGGCGTGAATATCATTTGCCACCGGGCCCGGTGATTTGATGGACAATGCGGGAACCCGGGGCCTCCAGCTCAATGCGTCCGCGCCGGGTATCGATTTTGAAATTCTGAAAGGGCTGGAGGTTCGGCTTTTCCTCATCCATCAGCCTTTTGCCGGTCTTCTTGTCCACACTCAGGAAAGCCCCAACGTTTTGCCGGGCGTTGCCGTTCCCAGGCCGGGTGTAGCGGCTTGAAAACAGCACCACAGGCATCTGGTCGAAATTCTCCGTGATCAGCATCTGGTTTTTGGCGCTGATTCGCCACAAGGTTTTGCCGGTCGATCTGTCGAACGCGTAGAACTCGCCATTCGCGGGCACCTGCTGGACCCCGGTGGCCACGCTGAAATTGCTGGCCACCATGGAGCCCGGTGCGGTTTGCTTGTTCAGCAGCAGGTAAAGCCGGTCGGGATCGCCCAGCACTTTCGCCTGGGCCCCCTGGACATGGAAAGGATCAACCTTGGCCACCAGAAGGTCGCGACCGGTTGCCGCATCGATCCTTCGGAACTTCCCATCGGGTTCCAGCCAGGAAACGGTTTGGTCGTCCTCATCCTCGGCGAACTGGGTACCTGCGGGAACCGCCACTTTCCAGAGTTCCTGGCCACCATTCACCGCAAGACCGACGACCGCCAATCCGCCCTCCGCCACTTCCTTGGTATGCACCAGTTTGCCATCTGCCACCTGGAGCAGGCGTTGGTAGGCGGAGCTCAAATCCGTACCGGAAACCACCACCCCGTCGGCGAACCGGATCAGGCGGGTACTTTTCGCCTTGCCATCCTGGTCGGCCTCCACCACCAAGACATTTTCTCCCATGCCGTGGATGCGGGAATCCCCCCGCACATCCTCCCGGAGCCAGAGTTTTCTGCCACTGAGAGGATCGAGCCCCATCAAGCCATCCCGGCAAAGCACTGCCGCGACACCCCCGCCCAGAATCGCGGACTCGCCAAGACGGACCCTCCAGCCGTCCTGGAACTGGACCATGTAACTGCCCTGGCCCTTTTCAGGCATCTGCACCGAATTAAGCTGCGACGAGGATTGGCCGCCGGCTTCCTTGGGGTTGTGGATATTGAGGTTCCAGAGCTCATGGCGATTGGATTCATGCTTTTGGACCACATCCAGCAGATGCACCGTGTTCAGCGCCTCGACCAAAACCAGATGCCCTCGAGCCTGGTAACGCATGCGGGGCGCGTTGGCTCCACCTCCAAACATCAACTGGGCTGCCTGAGGCTGCCCCAGCAGGTTTTCGCGGGAAAACGGTTCCGACAACACCTCGGCACCGGTTGACGCCTCTACCATGCGGAACTGATTGAAATTGGACCGGCTTGAGTTGAATTGAAGGGAAAGCTTCAGGCGCTGGAAGAAAGGCAGGACTTCGCCCTCCGGCCTGAGCACCACCGCTTGCGTGTACCGCGGATTGTTTCCAGGGCTGGTTTCCACCGGAAGCGCCTTCACCGGGCCATTGCCGAACCACCTCGGCGCCCCTCCGAGATACGGGGCCAGGCGATGGTCTCCCCAGGCCCCAGCCAGCCACTCAGACCCTTTGCGCCCCTTGATCGGGACCTCACCGTATTGGGTTCCCAACTCCCGCAGGCAATAGGCTGCATCCTCGGCCAAGCCCTTTTCAAGATAAAGCTCGGCCAAGGCGTGCAGGGCTTCACCAGCCTGTGTAGAACTCGAGGCGAATTGGTACAGGTTCATCCAATCCTGCTCAGCCTGCAGAAAGCCGCTGGCCCCGCCCTCGGTAGCCGCCCGCCTGGCCAATTCAGCCTGGGCGGCCCTACCTGACTCCAACAGGGAACCGAACAACTGGGCGAACTTGCGCAATTCCGCCACGGGAGCCTTGGCGGTTTTCATGGCCTCCCAGCGAGCGGAGACGCGTTTCTCCAGTTCCGCCCTTCCGGCAGGATCCGACTTGGACACCATGGCGGCAATTCGCCCGCGGGCCCAAACATCCGGAGTGGCTTTCAAGCCGTTTTCCTCGGCGACAGCATCCAGCTCCCCCTCCACCCCAACACCGGCAATTTGCAGGTAGGTGTCAAAAGCCTCAAGCAATTTGCCCTGGGATTCCCGACCGCGGGCCAACAACCTCAAGTAAACAGACTTGCGGCGCTTTTCCTCGCGTCGAATTTCCTCCACCGTTTGGGCGTTGGCCTGCGCGGGGATTTCGATGGAGCAGGTGGATTCAAATTCCGCCAAAAACGGTTCCGCCTTGGAAAAATCACGGCCAAAGTATTCAACAAATGCCTCATGCAGGCTTTCCCTTGC
>DKBS01000095.1:23166-28205 GCA_002451275.1 Planctomycetaceae bacterium UBA6894
TGCCTCATGCAGGCTTTCCCTTGCCTTTGCGCTCACTTCAGGGGCAGGCCGTCCCTTGAGTGCACGGGTCAGGTCTTCCACCGCTCCCAGCCAGTCTCCCTTGTCGAGCCGCATTTGCCCGCGCTCCATCAAGCCGACCGGATCATCCGGGTTGGCCTTGATGCGCGTGTCGATCTGGGCAAGTTTGGCTGAAAGCAACGGAAACGAGGTGACCTGGTCCGAGGTTAGGGACACCATCTCCCCATCATGAAAGA
Organism: Planctomycetaceae bacterium UBA6894; assembly: GCA_002451275.1. GTDB lineage: Bacteria > Planctomycetota > Planctomycetia > Gemmatales > Gemmataceae > UBA6894. The sequence continues at coordinate 23,421 of DKBS01000095.1, forward strand.
CCAGATTGCCCACGGGCGCCGCCTTGCGGCTTCGGGTCCGCGAAAGCATCTTCCCGGTGGCCAGGTCTATCACGCACACTTCGGGCTGCTTGCTGGACTCCGAACCACGCAGCGGCAGGTAAAGCTGGTTTTCAGCAATGGAAGCGTAGCCTGAGGGAGTGCCGGTTTCCAAAGACCAGGCTTTTTTACCGCCATCACGGAAATCCAGTGCCCGCACCTGTTTTTTGCCGACGATTATCACCTTGCCCTGGCTGATTCCCGCCACATAAAGGTCGCCTTCCTCGCGACGGGATTTCCATTGCTGGGCTCCATCCTTCAAACCCAAGCAAACAACGTTTTGCGAGTCAGGAGAGGTGAAAATCACCCGCCCCTCCGCGATGCGCGGGGGTGCAGATTTCCAGCCGCCCGCGGTGGGATTGCCGGCTGGTATTCCGGGATTGGGAAAACGCTGGATCGGTCTGCCGCCCCGAAAACCAGGCGGAAGTGCACCCGGAAGCCCGCCGGGATTCCCGCCCAGGTTCCCTTCGCCGGACTCCCGGTAGGAATAAGCCCACACGAAACTCCGGGTCAGCAACTCAACCCCCATCACCACCCCGGCATTGGTCGGGCAGACCAGAATTCCATCCGCGTAGGCGAGATGGGCTGCCGTGGTGCGACGATTGACATCCTGCTGGGCCCGGTCCCGCACGGTGCACAGGCGCTGGATTCCAAGCAACCGGCCGGAGGCGGATTCCACCGTGACCAGCCTCAATTCCTGCTGTTTCTCATTGAGGACAAACAGGCGATCACCCAAGGCCAGGGGTGCCCCCAAAAACAGGCTTTCAGAAAGTTCGCCGTTGGGAGCACCATCCTTGCCACCCAATCTCCACAGCAATTTCCCGGTAACCAGATGGTAAGCCTCCAGGCGGTTTTGCAAGACCGCGTCCACCACATCGGAACCGTAGCGGGCGAAGGCACCGCCGGGTCCCTCCATGGGCCCCCCCATGGGAAAGCCATTGAATGAAGTGGCGGTTGCCGGGGGCACCTCGAAATCCACCACCGTGAAAACCCGCTGGCCATCGCTGGTGATGGTGCCCACTGTCGAGTTTTCAAACAAAAGCGCCGGGCTGACATTCACCGCCATCCCGTTGAAACTGCCAGAAATGATCCCGGTAAGCCAATTGTCCAACGCGTCACGGTGTTTGGGTTTACTCAACAACCCCCCATGCGCCATGCGATCCATCGACCAGTCAATGGGATTTGCCCAATGAATGGCACCTGTCCGGAGGTTGCGGGCAACCAGACCACCATGGCTTCGATAAACCGCCAAAGGGATACGGTTTTCCTGATTGCCAATATCCAAGGCAAGAGGCTGCTGGGCCGGGATAACCGCCTGATTGCGGTTCTCAACAAGATTTTTCTCTAACTCAACCAGTTTCTCACGGGTGTTGATTCCACCGGAAACCGGCAAGGACACCGTGGCCCTGTCGGGAAGGGGCACAAAAATTCTCTCGAGAACGGTTGGTTCCGGCTTCCAATTGGGCTCGAGAAAAGGCACTCCTCCTTGGGCCAAAGCATTGCGGGAGGAGTCGCCCCCCACCATGGCCCAATCCAGCAGGGTGCCGGAAGACCTGATCCCGCTACTGGCAAGGAGGCCCCTCAGTTCCTGCAGGGAGCGTTTACGCCCGGCAATGGCAAGGTCTCGGAGGCCCCGCTCCTCCATGCGTTTCCAAACCAATTCCTCACCGGCTTTGTCGCCGGCCATCCGCATGGCAACCGCTCCCTTGAGCCAGACCGATTCAGGCAGGTTGGCCTCATTGCGGGGATCGCTTTGGAACAACCGTTCAAAGCACAGGGCGGCAGCCAACGGGTCGCCCCGGTCCAAGTGGAAGGAAGCCAGCAACACGGCGGCCTGTCTGCCGGCATCAGTGTGCAGAAACGCTCTGAAAACGTTGGAAAGTTGTTCCAGATCGCTTTTTTCACGAGACTCTTTGAGTTGGTTGGTAGCTGTCTGTCCGTAGGCGGCCTGATAAATCTCCCGCGCATCTTTCGGCAAAAAGGCAATAATTCGGCCCGCAAGGGCCCTGATGCTCACATCTTTGCCCTGCACCGAAAGACCCGGAATGGCCTCGCCCAGGCTTTTCACCAACTCCGGATTGATCCGGATGAAAACATCCTCGCCGGTTTCAACCAGTCGCTGGAGGATGGTGACCGCCTTGGACCAATCCTTTTCCTTCAGGTAATCCGCGGCCGCTTCCAAACGCTTGTTCAGTTCAGGGTCCCGGGGCAACTCGACCCCTGATTCCATCGCGCCATCGCTGCCATTACCCTGGGCCGGCTGAAAAATCCCCGGGGCGATCTGAATCGGAACCTGTGCGTGGGAAGGTTGACCGACCAGGGCGCAGATGACCAAAACAAATAACCCTGCCATAACCAGCGAAGGATAACGCCGGGTCAATAGACCCAAGGCCGAAGCCAACGCATCAGAAAAATAGGGATACGGAGGGGCCATTTTGACCAGCCAATCGGAATTCCGTTTCCGCGGCATCGGCATCCTCCGTGCAGTCCCGAACAAATGGGAACCAAAAAAAGTCCACAGGCTTTTCCCATTCTGCCCGGACAAACAGCCGTGGGCAAGGACCAACCCGAAGGTTGGCCATAGAGGAACCCCGACAAATGCTTGTGGGAAGCCACACAGCTGAAGAGAAGAGACTTGGGGATAACCATAGCAGTTAAAATCCCCTCACATTTCACGGGTTCAATTTGGCAATGGAATCAACCAGTTCGGATTTCCCCTCGGCCTTGGAATCCTTGAGTTCCAGATCGGCTTTTCCGCCTCCGAAGCATCCCGACCAATCCCGCAGGCCCGTCCCTTCCACCCCGAACAGCACCAATCGTTCGGGAGGATTGGCAGCCAACAACCCGGGCATTCCACCAAACCGAAGAGCACCAGGCAGAAACAGGCCAAGCTCGCCGCTTCCGCCCCAATCGGCTCCCTCGTACTTTTTATAATTGAAATGTCGCAAATCAGCCGCAACCCCCTTCACCTCATCGCCCAGAAGGCAACCGGCCAAGGCGGCAATCTCGAGTCCCGCGATGACCGGTTTGCCTTCCTCAAAGGAAAGCCCCCGCACCACGGCGCAAATATCCCTGACCGACTCGGCCGCGCCGGGTCGGTTGTAACCATAGGTGTACAGGGCGTTGCCGGCGGTAAACCCTTTCTTCCACTGTTCGGAATCGCGCCTGAACGAGGCGCCTGGCACGATGACCCGATTCCCGGCCGCCAAAAGCTGTCCAACTCCCGGATCCGTATCGGCCCCCACCCAAATCACCGTGCCCTTGCACTCCAAGTTTGGCTCCAATCGCAGGCAGGGCACCCGCCGCTGTGCGGGGCCCCCGTAGGTCAATTCAAAGCGGGTCGCCTTGCGTCCGGATGGGGTGCCAGGCTCATCCCCGGCCTGGACCCTGATCTCAGAGGGCAAAATCGAATCCAGATCGAAAACAGTTCGCACGAAAGGGCCCACAGCTTTTTTCCATCGGGCGCCCCCGGCCTCGCCATTCGGATTGATGGACTGAATCCAGGCCGCCTCCTCCCTTTCCAAACGAGCCCTCAACGCTTCCGTGGTGAGCGCCATGGAAGGCCGTGCGTGCTCCTTGTCAAAAACAGCAAGTTGCGCCGGCGGAACCGGTTGAAATGCTTTTTCACCGACAGGCTCTTTTGCCCCCAAGCCAAGGTGGCGATTCATCCAGGTGTACATGAATTCCCTGGATTTCTGGTTGTAATTATGGCCGAATTCAGGCCAACACCTGGCCTCCACCAAAGACTCGTTTCCCGAGAGGGAATAAAGCTTCTTCAGTTCGGGCAATCCCTCCTTCTCAATCGCAATGGTCCAATCGTTCGCCCCGCTCATCGCCAAGGGGCGGGGATAGAACAGGCCTGCGATTTCAACATTCCCGGTACCAATACGAAGGTATGGCGCGTTTTCACATACGCATCCGCCCTGCATACGTGAACCAACCATCACTGCGGGGAAAGCGACCGCCGGTCGTTCATCCAGAGCCCCCAGCAGGAAGGTCTGGGTGCCACCGCCGCTTGCGCCCGTGACGCCAATTCTCCTTGGATCGACCTGGGGAAGCGAAAGCACATAATCCAGCGCGCGCAAACTGTTGATTGTCTGCAGTTGCGTTTGTCCCTGCAGATGCAGGAGCGCGCGGGGATCCAGAAAACCATTCCGGTGGGGAATCGGCCCCTGATCCGCGTAGCCGATCATGTCGTAGTGAAAAACCACCGCCCCCATTAGGGCCAGATTGGCGCAACGCGCCTGAAGGGGGTAGCGGGCCCCCTCCTTGGTCGATTCCGCCCCGGATTCCATCTCCTTTTTGGCGCCCGCTTCGGAGTTTTCGTAGAACCGACCGTTTTCCCAGTGGCCATGCGGACACAACACAGCCGGCCTTTTGCCCTCCCGAATGGCCTTGTCGTTTTTGGGAAGGTAAAGCGAGCCGGTCACCAGCAATCCTGGCACGCTCTCGAAATACACCGCGCTGACAGAATAGCCCTCCCGATCCGCAACCGGACGGACCACGGGATTCAGCGGAGCAAAAGCCGGTTTGGGATAGAGGCCAAGGGAAACCTCGATTTTTTCGCGCAGTTTGGCAGCCCGTTTAGTCCATTCTTCCTGGGTTTTAGGCGGGATAAAAAAGAAGTCCTTGTCGTTCAGGGTCCGCATGATGCTCTGGCCGGCCGGGCTGCCAGGAAACGGCTGTGCAAAGGTTTGTCTTCCACCACCCCAAACCACCAAACAAAAA
>DKBS01000045.1:0-2673 GCA_002451275.1 Planctomycetaceae bacterium UBA6894
AGTTGGGGTCCAAGACAATCGGGCTTTTACTTTTTTAAAGTTCAATCGAGTGAATAATAATTGAAAAGCCTGTTTTAACTTGCAGGGTTACTTGCGGGTTTTTGGTTTTTGGTGTTTGGATTTGTTTTGCCGCGGGTTGACTGGCTTGAAGAACATGGGCGGGACGCCCATGCCACGGTGTGCTGGTTGGGGAAGCGGGTTTGCGGGAGGTTGCGGGAGCCCTGGCACTGCCGCGCCCGGCACCCCCTGAATGTGGGTTGGTGGGTTTTGTTGAGCCACCAACGCGAGTTGAGGGGTGGCTGGTTTTGGCAGGGGCAGGATCCTGCCGGGCCTGAAACCTTGCGGGCTGATTTTGTGGGCAGGCCTGTTTGCAGCCGAATGTCCAACGGTGTCGGCTTGGCGGGAGCCTCGCCCTTCAGGGTGTTGAATTTTATTGAGATCGGTTGCGTAGGTTATTGAGATTTCTGAAGCGTTGGTGCCTGCTGCTGAAACAATCCGGCGGCATGTTGGATAAGCCTGAGCCGGCCGGAAAGGCGATTGGGCCGGGTGGTTGGGAGGGGCATCTTTTGTGCGCATTGCGGGGAGGTGGGCGAGGGGGAGGAATGGTTTTGGGGAGCCAGCGGAGTGCGGATGTGTTGGTGGCATCGTAGGATGGGGGAGTCGTCCGAAATCTGGAGTAGCCGCATGGTCCCGTGCATCCTTTCCTGCAATGTGGGTTCGAGTTCCATCAAGGTGGCCTGGTTTGATCAGGGGACCACGAGTGAGCGGGGCATGGCCCGGCTGGACTGGCTGGATCCCGACGGGCCCACCTGGGTGGCAAGGCTTGGCGACCGCGGCATTTCCTGGCCGGTGGGGGCCGAGCCGGTGGCGGGGCGTGTGGAACGGGCGCTTGGGATTTTGGCTGATGGATTGCAGGATGTGGGGGTGTCCATCACCGGGGTGGGGCACCGGGTGGTGCATGGCGGCCCGAAATTCACCAACGCCGTGGAGGTGACCCCTGAGGTGCGCGGGGATCTGCAGGCGCTGAACGACTGGGCTCCCCTGCACAATCCGCCGGCCCTGGCGGGAATCGCCGCATGCGAGGCGGTTTTTCCCCTGGCCCGACAGTTCGCGGTGTTTGACACCGCGTTTCATGCCACCCTGCCGGATTCCGCGCGCACCTACTCCATTCCCTGGGAGTGGACGGAGAAGCACCATCTGCGCCGGTATGGGTTCCACGGGCTGAGCCATTACTGGTCGAGTCTGGCGTCCCGCGAGGTGGTCCCGGATTGCCAGTGGCATCGTTTGGTGGTGCTGCACCTGGGGGCGGGGTGTTCGGCGACGGCGGTGGAGCGGGGGCACTCGATCTACACCACCATGGGCATGACGCCCCTGGAAGGGTTTCCGATGGCCACGCGCAGCGGCGATGTGGACCCCGGCCTGCTGTTCACCGCCGGGCGCATGCTGGGCAAAAGCCTGGATGACCTGGAAAAAATCCTGTGGAAGGAATCGGGCTGGCAGGCGGTATCGGGGATATCGGGCGACATGCGGGCGGTGCTGCAGGCCGAGGCGGCGGGCAATGACCGGGCGCGGCTGGCTGTGGAGTTGTTTGTGCGCCATGCACGGCGGACCGTGGCGGCGCTGGCCGCCGAACTGGGAGGCCTGGGGTGCCTGGTGTTCACCGGGGGGATCGGGGAGAACAGCGCCGAGATCCGGAGGCGGGTGATCGACGGGCTTTGCCACATGGGCCTGCGCCTGGACGCGCGGGCCAACGCAGCGGTCCTGCCCGGCGGGGATGTGCCCAAGCCCCTGGTGATTTCCACCGCGGAATCGAGCGCGGCCATTCTGGTGGTGGGAGCACGTGAGGACTGGGTGATCGCCCGGGAAACGGCCTGTTTGATGTGGAAGGGTGACTGCCAGTCTGGCGGTTGATTCCGGGGCCTTTTTCTTTTTTCTGAAGCGGCTGTCAAATTGGCGTGAATATGGCTTTCCATGGCCCCAATTGTTGGCATGGATGTTGCTTGAATAAGTACCAAGGTTTGGAAACATGTGCGCTAGGCGGACACAAGGTGTTCTGCTGGAAGGAGTTGCGATGAACCTGAACAAGTACACGGAGAAGGCCCAAGAAGCGTTGATGGAAAGCCAGAACCTGGCCCAGCGGAACGGGCAGGCGGCGGTGGAGCCGGAGCATCTGTTGAAGGTGCTGGCGGAGCAGGATCCGGGGTTGGCGCTTTCGATCCTGCGGAAGGCGGGGATCGCCGTGGATGGTCTGGTGCGGCGCATCGACCAGGTGGTGGAGCAATTGCCGAAGGTGAGCGGGGGAGGATCGGTGGGGATGACCCGCCGGCTGGGCGACCTGTGCCTGAAGGCCGAGGACGAAGCGAAGAAGTTCAAGGATGACTATGTCTCGGTGGAGCATCTGCTGCTGGCGCTGGTGGACGATGGCGGCATGGCGGGGCGGACGCTGAAGGAATTTGGCGTCAGCCGCGACCGGCTGATGGGTGCGCTGCAGGAGGTGCGGGGTAGCCAGCGGGTGACGACGCAGAACCCGGAGGCGACCTACGAGGCGCTGGAGAAATACGGGCGCGACCTGACCAAGAGCGCCACGCTGGGGAAGCTGGACCCGGTGATCGGGCGCGACGAGGAGATCCGCCGGGTGGTGCAGGTGCTGAGCCGGCGCACCAAGAACAACCC
>DKBS01000045.1:2924-5790 GCA_002451275.1 Planctomycetaceae bacterium UBA6894
ATCGGCGAGCCGGGCGTGGGCAAAACGGCCATCGCCGAGGGGCTGGCCATGCGCATTGTGCGCGGGGATGTGCCCGAGGGGCTGAAGAACAAAAAGATCGTGTCGCTGGACATGGGGGCCCTGATCGCGGGCGCCAAGTACCGGGGTGAATTTGAGGAACGGCTGAAGGCGGTGCTGAAGGAGGTGGCCGACAGCCAGGGTGTGATCATTTTGTTCATCGATGAACTGCATACCGTAGTGGGCGCGGGCAAGGCGGACGGCGCCATGGACGCGGGCAACCTGCTGAAGCCGATGCTGGCGCGCGGCGAGCTGCACTGCATTGGCGCGACGACGCTGGACGAGTACCGCAAGCACATTGAAAAGGATGCGGCGCTGGAGCGGCGTTTCCAGCCGGTGATCGTGGACCAGCCGAGCGTGGAGGACACGATCAGCATCCTGCGCGGGCTGCGGGAGCGGTACGAGCAGCACCACGGCGTGCGGATCCAGGACGCGGCGATGGTGTCGGCGGCGGTGCTGTCGAACCGTTACATTGCCGACCGGTTTTTGCCGGACAAGGCGATTGACCTGGTGGACGAGGCGGCGGCGAAGCTGCGCACCGAGATCGACAGCATGCCCGCGGCGCTGGACGAGTGCCTGCGGCGGCGGCGGCAGCTTGAGATCGAGCAGGTGGCGCTGAAAAAGGAGAAGGACGCGGCCAGCCAGGCGCGCCTGGAGAAACTGGAGAAGGAGCTGGCCGAGCTGAAGAACCAGTCGGACACGATGCAGGCGCAGTGGAGCGCCGAGAAGGACCAGGTGCTGAAGCTGCGCGGGTTTCGCGAGCAGATCGAGGCGACCAAGCAGGCGGTGGAAAAGGCCGAGCGGGAGTACGACCTGAACAAGGCGGCCGAGCTGAAGTACGGCAAGCTGAACGAGCTGGAGCGCCAACTGCGGGAGGCCGAGGCGGGCCTTGCCGGCAAGCAGGGCGCCAGCCGGTTGATCAAGGAGGAGGTGGACGAGGAGGATATCGCCAGCGTGGTGAGCCGGTGGACCGGCGTGCCGGTGACCCGGCTGTTGGAGGGCGAGCGGCAGAAGCTGCTGAGCCTGGGCAAGGAGCTGCATCACCGGGTGATCGGCCAGGATGAGGCGGTGACGGCGGTGGCCGAGGCGGTGCTGCGGGCGCGGTCGGGTCTGAAGGACCCGCAGCGGCCGGTGGGGAGCTTCATATTCCTCGGGCCGACGGGCGTGGGCAAAACCGAGCTGGCGCGGGCGCTGGCCGAGTGCCTGTTCGACGATGAGCGGGCGCTGGTGCGGATCGACATGTCGGAGTATCAGGAGAAGCACACCGTGGCGCGGCTGATCGGCGCGCCCCCCGGGTATGTGGGCTTTGAGGAGGGCGGCCAACTGACGGAGGCGGTGCGGCGGAGGCCGTACGCGGTGCTGCTGTTCGACGAGATCGAGAAGGCGCACCACGATGTGTTCAACGTGCTGCTGCAGGTGCTGGACGACGGGCGTTTGACCGACGGCCAGGGCCGGGTGGTGGACTTCAAGAACACGCTGATCATTTTGACCAGCAACATCGGCAGCCAGAAGATTTTGCAGCACAAGGGCTCGTTCGTGGGCGAGGTGTACGATCGGATGAAGGACACGGTGATGGACGAACTGCGCAAGGGGTTCCGGCCGGAATTCCTGAACCGCATCGATGACATCATCGTCTTCCACGCGCTGGACGAGCGGCACCTGAAGGAGATTGTGGAGATCCAGTTGGGCCGGCTGCGCAAGCGGCTGGCCGAACGCCGGGTGGAGCTGGAGCTGACCGACGCGGCCAAGACGCATCTGGTGAGCGAGGGCTATGACCCGGCCTATGGCGCCCGGCCGCTGAAGCGGGCGATCCAGCGCGAGGTGGAGACCCCGCTTGCGCGGAAGATTCTGGAAGGCGCGGTGGGCGACGGGCAGACGGTGGTGGTGGACCGTGCCGCCCAGTCGGATACGCTGACCTTCACGGCCCGAGGCGGTGAACCCGCCAAGGACGCCGGGAAAGGTCGCTAAAGGTCGCCGAGAGGCGTCTTCGGGAGCCATGCCATGACCGATTGGACAGGAGAGCCGGGCCGGGGCGGCCCGGAACAGCAGGCGGGTGGCGGGTCCAGGATGCCCTGGACCCAGACTGCCCTGCTGCTACTGCTGCTGGTGATGATCGGGATTCAGGTGGCCCCGAACCTGGGGGCCTGGGCCCGCCGCTGGTTTGGTGGCCGGGACGCGGCGGTGCCGCGGGCTGTCACGGCCCGGGGTGATCTGGCCCCCGACGAGCGCTCCACCATTGAGCTGTACGAGCAATCGCGCGAATCGGTGGTGCACATCACCACGCTGGCCGACCGGCCGGCCGGTCCTTTTGGCGGGAATTTCCAGGAGGTGCCCTCGGGCACCGGGTCGGGCTTCATATGGGACGACCGCGGGCATGTGGTGACGAATTTCCATGTGATCCGCGGGGCCAACGGGGCGGAGATCACGCTGCATGACCAGCGCTCCTTCCGGGCCACGCTGGTGGGGGCCGCGCCGGACATGGACCTGGCGGTGTTGCGGATCGACGCGCCGCTGGACGCCCTGCACCCGATCCCGATCGGCGTGTCGAATGACCTGAAGGTGGGCCAGAAGGTTTACGCGATCGGCAACCCGTTCGGGCTGGACCAGACGCTGACCACCGGCATCATCTCGGCGCTGGGGCGGGAGATTGAATCGGCCGGGCAGCAGAAGATCCGCGATGTGATCCAGACCGACGCGGCGATCAATCCCGGCAACTCGGGCGGGCCGCTGATCAACCTCGAGGGCGAGGTGGTCGGCATCAACACGGCCATCGCCTCCAACAGCGGTGGCTACCAGGGCATCGGCTTCG